>NZ_KV817339.1:134568-182725 GCF_001814615.1 Streptococcus sp. HMSC078H12
CACGAGTTGCTTCTATCCTATTAAAAATTAACGGAACCTAGGATATTCTATGTGTTGATGCTAATAGATATCACGTCTATGACCGACTTCGAGGGCAAGTATGATTAGTTCATTGTCTTGAATATTGACAATAACACGATAGGCACCAATACGATAGCGCCATTGTCCAGTGCGATTGGCAACAAAGGCCTTACCCTTGGCTCTTGGATTATCTGTGACACGATTGAGATAAGACTTAATTTGTTTTCTGACGAAAGAATCCAACTTTTTAAAATTTTTGGCAAATTTAGGGGTGGGTACTATCTTATAGGTCATCCCAATTTAGCACCTCCCCACCGTTTTCAAGATAGTCTTCATATTCTGCCAAAGCCAAATCGGCTACTCTAGCGTCGTATTCATCCTCAATAGCGTCTAAAGTCTTGGTACGAATTAATTCTGACAAGGATACGCCTTCGAATTTCGCAATGGCCTGCATGAACTTCTTATCTGCCTCTGAAACCTTCAATGTAATTGTTGTCATATCCTTAACCTCGTTCTCTTTTGTAACACCATTGTATTACCACTCCTCTTTTTTGTCAATTTTGATAATAGGTTCATACTTTTATTCGTAAAACAATAGAAAAAGCAACCCTCACGAGTTGCTTCTATCCTATTAAAAATTAACTGTATCAGGATCATCCTGAGTTTTAATACCTTGAATCTTATCCAATACTGCCATATCTTCCTCTGACAAATCAAAGTCAAAAATATTCAAGTTGGCTTCGATATTTTTTGCTGTCACTGACTTAGGTAGTGGCAAGAAACCTTTTTGAAGGCTCCAACGTAAGGCAACTTGAGCAACAGATTTTCCGTTTCGTTCAGCTACTGCTTCAACGTCTTCATTTCCAAAAATGCTACCAGTACCTAGTGGGCTATAGGCTTCAAGAAGAATGTCACGCTCTTGGCAATAGGCAACCAAATCTTCTTGGGCACAACCTGGAGCCAAAAGAATTTGATTGACATGTGGCACAATTTCAGCCGTTTCAAGGAGAGCATCAAGATGATGCTGCATAAAGTTAGACACACCGATAGCACGCACCTTACCATCTTTGTAGGCTTCTTCCATTGCCTTCCAAGCACCTGCATTGCCAACCTTCCAAGCATCATTCTCACGAAGAGCCTTTGGATTAGGCCAGTGGATGAGCAAAAGATCCAAATAATCCACACCTAGTCTTTCAAGAGACTCGTCGATAGAAGCCTTAGCCAAATCGTAATCGTGCTTGTCATTCCAGAGTTTAGTCGTTAGGAAAATATCCTCACGCGCCACATCACTATCTGTAATCGCCTTACCTACAGAAACCTCGTTACCGTAGATTTGCGCCGTATCAATATGTGTGTAACCCGCCTTAAGTGCGAAACTAACGCTGTTATAAGCTTCTTCCCCTTCTGGAATCTGCCAAGTCCCAAAACCAATTTTAGGAATCGTAACGCCATTTGAAAGTGTATATGTTTCCATCCTGTTCTCCTTTTCTTTTTTTAAATAGTACTATCTTAAAAAAGATAAGTCAAAAATGCAAAGATTTGCTACGATGTGTAGGAAAAAACTCCAAGTGATAGTTTATGACCAGATGGAGCTTCTATCCCTTATAATTAATCTTTATCATCATAGCCTTTTGGATGGCTTGAATGCCATGCCCAGGCACTTTGGATGATTTTTTCGATATTGTCAAATTGTGGTTTCCAGCCTAGCACTGTACGAGCCTTTTCAGAGGATGCAATCAATGTATCTGGATCACCAGGACGACGATCAGCCTTCTCAGCTGGAATTTCTTTACCAGTTACCTTACGAGCTGCTTCAAGAATTTGAAGGTTTGAGAAACCTGTTGAAGAGCCTAGGTTGAAGGCTGTTGACTCATTTCCTTTGCGGAGATATTCCACTGCCAAGAGGTGGGCATCCGCCAAGTCGAATGGATGCACATAGTCACGAACATTTGTACCATCTGGAGTATTGTAGTCGTCACCAAAAACCATGATTTTCTCACGAACCCCTTGAGCTACTTGAAGGATAATTGGAAGAAGGTGAGTTTCTGGACCATGGTCTTCACCGATAGATCCATCAGGTTTTGCACCAGCGACGTTGAAGTAACGAAGTGGCACATATTTAATACCATAAGCTTTATCAGACCACTTCATGATAGTTTCCATCATCAACTTACTTTCACCATATGGGTTGATAGGATTTTGTGGTGTTGTTTCAAGAATTGGAATTTCTTCTGGGATACCGTAAGTTGCAGCTGTTGATGAGAAGACAATGTATTTGACACCGCATTCGTTCATGACTTCAAGCAACTTCACCATACCAGCAGTGTTATTGTCGAAATACTTAAGTGGCTTTTCCATAGACTCAGCCACAAGTGAGTATGCTGCAAAGTGAATAACGGCATCGACATCAGGATTTTCCTTAAAGACCTTACGCATAAAGTCCTGATCTGCCAAATCTCCCTCGTAGAATACCGCGTCTGGATGGACTGCCGCACGGTGACCCGTCACCAAGTTATCCACGACAACGACTTTTTCTTGGCCCGCTTCAACCAAACGGTCCACCATGTGAGAACCGATGTAACCAGCCCCACCTAAAACTAAGATTGCCATAAAATTTACCTTTTTCTTATTTTTCTATTATTATAACATAATTCTAGTCTACAGGACTAACCTGAGTTAAGTAAGGGGAAAGAAGATAAAAAATGGTCATCAACAGTTAGTTGACAACCATTTTTCTTTCTATTTCACCTTGACACAAAGGGCATCCCAGGCTTGGAGTTTGCCTTGGTCAGCGATTGGTTTCAGTTCGGTATTTGCGATGACGACTTCTGCGACATCAAAATCATAATCAAAGTCTTGTTCTTGGTCTGATAGATTAACCACAACCAGATAGCTACTATCTTGAGTCTTACGGATATAGGCAAAAACCTTATCAGCAGTCTCTAAAAGTTCAAAGTCAGCATCAATCAACCAATCCTGTGTTTTGCGAAGCTCAACCAGTTTCTGATAAGTATAAAAAATCGAATCTGGATTAGCTAGGGCTGAGGCAACATTGATATCCTTATAGTTAGGGTTAACAGCTAGCCATGTTTTATCTGCTGAGCTAAAGCCAGCATTTTTAGACGCATCCCACTGCATTGGTGTTCGGGCATTATCACGTCCAACATGACGAATCTGGTCCATAATCACTTCCAGTGGTGTCCCTTTTTCAAGGGCTTCTTTGGCATAGTTGAGAGATTCAATGTCATTCAATTCTTCCAAAGTTCTAAAAGGATAATTGGTCATGCCGATTTCTTCACCTTGATAAATGTAAGGTGTTCCTCTCATCAGATGAAGGAGGATAGCCAAGGCCTTGGCTGACTTCTCACGATAGACACCAGTATCCCCCCACATTGAGAGAATACGAGGCAGATCATGATTATTCCAAAAAAGTGAGTTCCACCCTTGTCCCAACTCTAACTCGGTTTGCCATTTATTAAAAATAGTCTTAAGTGCTAAAACATCCAACTCCTTCTCATATTCCCATTTAGGGCTATCTGGCTTATGCTGAAGTCCAATATGTTCAAACTGGAAAACCATGGAAAGTTCTTGATTATCTGGATTTGAATACTGTTTAGCAATTTCAGGTGTTGCTCCCCAGGTTTCACCAACGGTTAGAAGGTCGTGCTTTCCAAAGCTTGCCTGGTTCATCTCCTTGATGTAATCGTGAAGTTTTGGACCGTTTGTATCAATCAGTTGATCTGGGATCTTACCAATCATATCAATCACATCCATGCGGAAACCACCGATTCCCTTATCAATCCAGAAATTCATCATGTCATGAATTTTCTGGCGCAACTGTGGATTTTCCCAGTTGAGGTCTGGCTGTTTCCTACTAAAGAAATGCAGATAATATTGACCTGAGGTCTCATCATATTCCCAAGCAGATCCACTAAAGATAGAGACTAACTCATTAGGTTTGTCTCGCCAGATGTAGAAATCTCGTTCAAGACTTTCTGGATTTTCACGCGCTTCGATGAACCATGCATGCTCATCAGACGTATGGTTAACCACCAAGTCCATAACAATTTGAATATCACGCTTCTTGGCTTCCGCCAAAAGCTCATCCATGTCACTCATATCCCCAAAAATATCCGCAATAGCCTCATAGTTAGCAATATCATAACCATTGTCGTCCATCGGGCTATCATAAACAGGAGAAAGCCAAAGAGCTGTAATTCCTAGCTTTTGAAGATAGTCTAACTTACTTGTAATCCCCTTGAGGTCACCGATGCCATCACCGTTGGAATCCATGAACGACTTGGGGTAAATTTGATAAATTGTAGCTTTATGCCACCAGTATTTTTGCATAATTCTACTCCTCGTAGTTATTATTATCGTGAGTCTGATAGTTCTATTTTACGTTTTTCTAGAAGTTATGCAAGCGTTTTTTTTGTTGTTTAAAACATTTCAATGATCTATACTCCAGACTCCTTAAACTTTTGGTAATATTAAAAAATAATAGAGTTGAAATGTAAGGTCAGCCTTTGCTTATTTAACAATACAAAAAAAACGATGGTTAATACCTTAACCATCGCTTTTTACTTTTTGGGCAAGACCATAACAAAGCGCCTCCCCGTAGAACTTTCTTCAAATCTATAGCTAAGTTCCTCATGCTCTAAAAGGTATTTGACCACAAAAAGGCCTAATCCTCCTTCTTTCTTAGACTGAGCTTTAGTTGAAATATTTTCTTTAGATACACTCGTATTTTCAATGACAAAATCAGTTCCTTCATTTTCTAAACCTATTCGAATCACTCCACCCTTATCAGAATGCTTGACTGCATTACTGATGATATTTGAGAGAACCAATTTCAAAATAGGTAAATTCATGAAAATACTAGTTGCCGGAAGATAATTGTCAATTGATAGGGAGCGATTCTCAACCAACACTTGATTTTGAGTGAGTATCCGATTTACCACATCATCTAACTGAATCCACTCCTTATCACCACCTAATTCTTGAACAGAAGATAAAGACAGGATCTCTAGGACAATCTGGTTCATCTCATCGACGATGTCAAGAGAAACTAATAGGTAGCGGTCCCGATCCTTGTAGCGACCAATTTTATCTCGCATATTTTCTAGGATAATCTTCAAGCTGGCCAGAGGCGTCTTGAGCTCATGCGAAGCTCCCCGTAGGAATTCGACCTTCATCTGCTCCAACTTCAGATTTTCCTGTTTCTGCTGCTCTAGATTGTCGATCACCTCTAAAAGATGGTGATAGAGATCGTTAATCTGTTGCTTGAGGACGCCGATCTCATCCTGCGAATGGATGGGAAGACTGGCTGTCCGATCCAGCCGCTTCATCCGCTTGGTCATCTGCTTGATTTCAAGGATCGGAGCGGAAATCAAGCGGGCATAGAGATAGGAGGCAATTAGCGATAGAACAAAGGAAGCAAGGAGACTATAGGGAAGAAAGCCCAGACTGATGTCCCGCGCTTCCTTTTGCGAATCGACGGTCGCTAAGAATTGCAAGGTTAAGTCTTTCCCTTCCTTGGTCTGAATCTTTCGCTCTTCAATAACCACCGAATTATTTTGGCTATCAGGGTTCACGAGCAGGTCATCCTTTACCTCTATGGCATTTTGTTTTTGCTTTCCTTTGATAGACACCTTGATATCATTGGTCTTGGAATAAAGGTCGATGACCGACTCAATGGTCCCTTCTTCCTGACCCTGGAAACTCTTAGCCAGTGCTTGCGATTTCTTCAAAATCGTCTGGCGCTGGGACTCGATATAGCTCGATGGAAAAATAAAGTAAACCGAAGCATGGAGAAGGATAACTAAGCTACTAAAAAGGGCAAAGGTGATCAGAAAGATTTTTGCAAAGATACTCCGTTTGGTCATGGTCTCTCCAATTTATAGCCGACATTGCGTACCGTAACAATACAGTCTAGCTCCAGTTTTTTTCGTAGTTCCTTGATATAGACATCGATCACCCGGTCAAAAGGAATCTCTTCCGTCTCCTTCCAGACGGCATCGAGGATCTGAGAGCGGGTCCGGGCCTTGCCCTCATGCTGGAGCAAGTATTCCAAGATTTCCAACTCCTTGGCATTCATGGAAATAGCTTGCCCAGCTAGGCTGGCTGTATAACTCTCAAAATCCACCCGTGCCTCTCCATAGGTGAAGACCCGTGAAGGTTGAAGCTTTTTAAAAATAGCTTCGATACGGACCTTCAAGAGGGACAAGGAGAAGGGTTTTTCCAGGTAGCCATCTGCCAACTCTCCAAAGGCTGTCAACTTATAGTCCTCGTCATGGAAGGCCGTTAGCATGAGGACAGGGACTGAGCTGGTCTTGCGAATGGTCTTGAGGACTTCCAAGCCATTGAGGATAGGAAGCTGGATGTCCAGCAAGACTAGATCCGGCGCTTCTTTGTGAAAGAGGTCCAGGGCCTCCTGCCCATCGCCTGCTTCAAAGACCTCATAGCCACATTCCATGAGATAGTCGCTCATCCCTTCTCGAATCAGGACTTCATCTTCTACGATTAGTATCTTCATACATTATCCTTTTCATCTATATATAGTCGCTTTCTTTCATTATACCGTTTTTTATAGGTGCAGCAAACTTATCATTCAACATCAACTAAGAGGTCTTTGGGTTTCTTGTGAAGAAGCCAGCGAGAAGAAATTAAGGATACCAAGCTTAAGATAAAGCCACCGACTAGAATAACTACTAAAAGTTGCTTAGGTTGGACTGTCATATGAATCTGAGTCAGAGTCTTACTGAAGCTCTCTGCCTCAGCCCCTCCACCGAGATTTGCAGCTAGAGATTCTTTTGTCATTTGCTTATTGATACCTTTCGTAACATTGGAAAGGACTGTTTTACCAACTTTTTCGGCAAAGAAACTCGCTAAACCATATGATAAAAGAAAGGCTGGTAAGGCAATCATCAGTAATTCCATTAAAAATTGACCCGCAACCTGTGTCTTTTTAAGTCCCAAGGCCAAAAAGATACCAACTTCTCTACGACGAGCATTTAACCATAAAATCAACAGAAGGGTTAGCAATAAACTTGTAAAAATGAGACTTCCAATAAACATACGATTTGCCACACGATACATCCCAAGAATAGATTCCTGTAAAGCAGGGTAGTTTGATGAACTCTTAACAAGATCGTAGAGTGTCCAGTTAATGTCCAACTTTTGAATCTTTGCTATCAAGGAATCAAGATTTTGATCGCCTTTAGCAAAGAAAGTGGCATCCTCATAAGTGGCAGTTTCTACGGTATTACCATAGAGTTTTGCTGCTGTGTCTAGATCAGTGATGAGGGTGTTTTCATACAACTCCTGAGCATAGGTAACGGCTGCTTGATTTTTACCAGAAAATAAACCTTTGATAGTCACTTCTACTGTTTCATCAGCCCTTTTTTCGTTATCAGCATCATAGAGATTAGATCTAAGCTTTACTTTATCTCCTACATTAAGACCATTCTTTTTAGCTAAATCTTCGTGCATCAAGATTTGATTATGGTCCTTATCGGTTAGATGTTCTCCTTGGACTAGTTTGTAGGCTCCAGAGACAAACTTATCTTCTTTTGATGAGTCATTGACTCCTGTCAACATCAAGGTAGACTTAAAATTTTTAGCACGTTCTGGCGACTGATTTTGTAGCGTTTGCTCTGTTTCGATAATCTCATGATCTAGTAAATCACCAATACCATTTATCCGTTTAATCGTCGAAACAATCCCTTTAGTCTCACTAATCTTTTTAATATCTTCTCCCTTAAGATTTCCAGCCCCTCGAGGAGTTCCAGGATTCGTATTACGATTAATCTGCATTGAAAAACTATTGGTAATTGACCCTAGACTCTTGGAGGCTGCTTCTTGGGTTGCACTTCGCATAGCAAGTCCTAACAAACTAAGAGTACTCATCAAAAGAATAATAGTTAACAGTAATAGTGACTTTGACCATTTTCGTGTAATATATGCAAAAGCGTTTCGAAACATAAGAGTCCTTTCTTTATTTTTTCTTTTCTATGAGTTTTTTCTTCTTCAACTCTAAAACCACATCAGATGCCTGAGCAACTTCCTTACTGTGCGTGACAACTATGACACATTTTTGGCGATCTAAAGCCATTCTTTTAAGGATAGTAATAATATCCTTGGCAGTTTCCTCGTCTAGATTTCCTGTCGGTTCATCTGCTAAGATAATCGGAGCCTCTGAAACCAAAGCCCGTGCAATAGCTACGCGTTGTTGTTGCCCACCTGAAAGTTGCAGGACATTTCGATTAATTTGTTTTTCATCTAATCCCAATTCAGAAAGTATCTTCTTATCAGCATTTTTATTAACAAGTCGTACATTTTCTAAAGGTGTAAGATAATCAATGAGATTGTAATTTTGAAAAACAAGAGCAACATGGTGTCTACGATGATAACTAGAGCTTTTTTTCTTGATATTTTCTCCGTTAAACAAGACCTGCCCCTTCTTGGGATAATCAAGACCTGCCAAAAGGGAAAGTAAGGTCGTTTTTCCCGCTCCAGATTGCCCAATAATACTATAAAATTTACCTTTCTCGAAACGATAATTCACCTTCGAGAAGATAGCTTCACTTTTATTTTGATAACTATACGTAACATCTTTGAGTTCTAACATAGTGTTCCTTTCTCCTTAACTCATATTAGATAAGATTTCTTTTGGAGTTTTGCGCCATATGAGACCTGTTGTCACACCGAGCGATAATATTACCAAGACAAGAAGACTTAGATAAGATAGGCCTAAAGGTAGTCCCTGAGGAATATGATCTAATAACTGAAGAGCCTGCTGCTGTCCTTGCTGTCCTTGCTGTCCTATAAATTCTTGCAAAAACAGTCGACTTAGTAGTCGTCCACTAGCAAGGGCTGGTAGCAAAGACATAAGGGACACCAACAATATCTCCACAAGAAATTGAGCAAAAATACGTCCCTTGCTCTTCCCAATTGCTAAAAGAATACCTATCTCATGATTTCGCTCACGCGTCCATAGTGCCATTAAAAATGAGAGGATCCCTGCTCCTGTAACAATTAAACTAATCATCATCGTTCTGACGATTCCTTGTAGCGCTTTAGACGATTCCTTCAAGGAATCAAAAGCCTTACGGTCCTCGTCTAAACGTAGACGATTCCAATCGATATTCAATTGTTCCACTTGTTTAATGACTTGATTGATTCTATCTGGATTCTTAATACCAAAGGATAATTTTGTCACTAACTTATCAGTCAAATTAAGCAGTTGGCTATTATCGTCATAATGGAGGAAGATTTGATTTTCACTTAAATCTGAGGACATTCCAGTAAAAGTCTCCTCCTTCTTGCCAGAAAAAATACCAACGATATCAAAGGTCATTTCCCTAGCTCCACTTTCAGTCATCTGGAAATTGGACAAGGTCAGCTTATCTCCGACGCTTAGCTTATTTTTCCTAGCAAGCGATTCATGAATCATAATTTGCCTTTTAGCAGATATGTGCTTCCCCTTAATGAGTTGAAAAGCACCACTCCTAAAATCAACACTTTGGCCTGTTTCCTTAGTAAAAGTGGCTCCCAAGGCTTGATTAGCCTCATTATCAAGATCATCACGTTCCACCGTTTGTTTTCCTGTAACTACCTTCTTATCGATAAGTCGCACCGGACTTACATATTGAGGTATCGTTGAAATCACATCAGATAGATGACTAATCTTTGCCCCCTCTTTCCAGGAAAAGGCACTCCCTCTTTCTTTACTTACCAGATCAAAACTGGCCCCACTTGACTTCCTGATTTGTGCCTCCATTCCTCCACCAACTTGCATAAGAGAAAAACAAAAATACAAGCAAGATAATATCAAAAATAAAATAAGAAAAAGGATAAAATTCCGCGTTTTTTTGCGGAAAATATAAGCAACTGCCTGTTGTAAGAGAACCATCTTCCACCTCCATTTAAGACATTGGCCCTCAGCTACACCAAAGATAAATGAGGACTCTTCATTTTTCTTATCCTAATTATAGACGACAAATGTGAAACCTTTATGAAATTCAATATTCTGAAGTGATTGTTATCTAAAAATCTAACTGCTGAGATGAGAACTCCAATTAAATAATAACTCTAAAGGACTATCATAAAAAATTCGTTTCATGATTGACTTCACCTCTTTTTCTCCCATAAATCGTCTTTCGCCAATAGCATTTACCCTCGGCATTTGATATAATTTTTCTCAGAGGTATTTTTATTTATGAAGAAACAAGCTTTTAGTTCTGAACAGTATTTGAATCTGCAACGCGACCATATTTTGGAGCGTATTAACCAGTTTGACGGCAAGCTCTACTTGGAGTTTGGTGGTAAGATGTTGGAAGATTTCCATGCTGCCCGTGTCCTCCCTGGTTATGAACCTGACAATAAAATCAAGCTCCTTCAAGAGCTCAAAGATCAGGTCGAAGTGGTTATTGCTATTAATGCCAGCAATATCGAGCATTCTAAGGCTCGTGGTGACCTTGGCATTTCCTACGACCAAGAGGTGCTTCGTCTGATTGATAAATTCAACGAGCTCAATATCTATGTGGGTTCTGTTGTTATTACGCAGTATTCTGGTCAACCTGCAGCCGATGCTTTCCGTAACCAATTGGAAAAAAATGGCATCACGCCTTACATCCACTACCCTATCAAGGGCTACCCAACGGATATGAACCATATCATTTCTCCTGAGGGTATGGGGAAAAACGACTATATCAAGACTAGCCGTAACCTTATCGTTGTTACTGCTCCTGGTCCTGGTTCTGGTAAATTGGCGACATGTATGTCTAACATGTACCACGACCAAATCAATGGTATCAAGTCAGGTTATGCTAAATTTGAAACCTTCCCAGTTTGGAATTTGCCGCTTCATCACCCAGTTAACCTGGCCTATGAAGCTGCCACTGCCGACCTTGATGATGTCAATATGATTGACCCATTCCACTTGGAAACTTATGGCAAGACTACAGTAAACTACAACCGTGACATCGAGATTTTCCCAGTCCTCAAACGTATGCTTGAGCGTATCCTTGGTGAGTCTCCTTACGCTTCACCTACGGATATGGGTGTTAACATGGTTGGTTTTGCCATTACGGATGATGAGGCCGCCAAAGAAGCTTCTAAACAAGAAATCATCCGTCGCTACTATCAAACTGTACTTGATTTCAAAAATGAACGTGTTCCTGAGACCGCTGTCAAGAAGATTGAGTTGCTCATGAACGATCTTGGCATTACTCCTGAAGATCGCCAAGTGGTCGTTGCAGCACGCGCTAAGGCTGAAGAAACAGGTGGTTCTGCTCTTGCACTTGAATTGCCAAATGGTCAAATCGTCACTGGTAAAAATTCAGATCTCTTTGGTCCAACTGCGGCTGCTTTGATCAACGCTATCAAGACTTCTGCAAGTATTGATAAGGATACTAAACTTATCGAGCCTGAAGTGGTTAAACCTATCCAAGGTCTGAAAATTGACCATTTGGGTAGCCGTAACCCTCGCCTCCACTCAAACGAAATCCTCATTGCTTTGGCTATCACAGCTGCCAACAATGCGGATGCGGCGCGTGCCATGGAGGAACTTGGTAACCTCAAGGGTTCTGAAGCCCACTCAACTATCATCCTTACTGATGAAGATAAAAATGTTCTCCGTAAGCTTGGTATCAATGTGACCTTCGACCCTTACTATCAATACGACAAATTGTATCGTAAGTAATAAATCACTAGAAACATCAAAGACCTCAGTTTTAGCAACTGAGGTCTTTTAGAATGTAATTTAGCTGGAAAAAGAAAAAAGGGAAACTCTATCGAGTTCCCTTTTTGATAACCCACTCTTTCGTCTCGACCCGTTCCCAATGAAAAGGGAGTGGCCTAGCATTATTATGAAAAAGTGAGTTAAAGGTATCAAACAGAGGGCTAAGCCACTCCCGATTCTAATCAGCCTACGATTTCTATCTTGAGAAAAGGTAAGCTAAAAAGCAAAATTATAGTAGATAGGACAGCAACAAGTGGGAGATAACGACCTCCAACAAGATAAAGTAACAATGGCGCTATCGCTATAAAGCGATTTAGAAAATTGCTAGTAACACGGACAATTTGCCCATCCTCCACCGTAATAGTGTTAGACTTGTAACCCAATTTTCCGACACTCAAACGAGCTTTTGACGATGGTAGGGAAACGCTCACGTCTTCCACTCCAGAAACTGTCCCCACAAGACTACTGTCTACGCGAATAGGACTCTTTCTAGCTACCTTGCTCGCTTCAATTGTTATACTAGCCACTAGCCATCTCCTTTTCCTATCTTTCTACCTATATTATACACTTTTTAAAACGCTTACACAAGTGAAATGACTGTTAAATCAGGATTTCTTGAAAATCATTTTGTCTTTTCAAACATTCTCGGATACCTTGATTACTATACCAATATCAGCTTGTATCTTCAAAAAATTAATTATTTTTGACAGGAAATCTTTTATAAGATATAATGTAACAATATCATTTACAACTAATTAGTAATATTTCAGTATAGAAAGAAGGTTACATGAAATCATATAAAGGAATTCTCCTACTAATTGCAAGTCTGGGGCTGACGGTCTATGCTTGGCAAGCAGCAGGTATGACAAACTTTGTCGCACCTGGTTTAGCTTTAACTACCCTATCATGGACTTTTATGTTGGCAACCCGATCACGAGTTTTAGAAAAACTCTTTAACGGGATTGAAAGCATGTACGCTGTCCACAAGTTTCTTGCCATCTTATCAGTTGTTCTTCTAGTCTTCCACAACATCGGTATGGGGAGTCTATGGGGTTCCCGTCTGGCTGCCCAGTTAGGAAACCTTGGTATTTATACTTTCTTGACTATTGTGATTCTGGCCTTTCTTGGTAAACGTCTCAAATATGAAACTTGGCGTTGGCTTCATCGTTTGGTCTACTTGGCCTATATTTTTGGTCTCTCCCACGTCTACTTAATTTTAGGACAAGTATTGACTAAGCCAAGTCTCTTATCCTTTGTAGTGGGGGTCTTCGCTGTTCTTGGTTTAAGCTCAGGTTTTTATATCATCTTCCTCTACCAAATTATTGGTTTTAAAAATCGTGGGAAGATTGTAGGATTAAAACATATTAACCATGATACAACAGAAATAGCCATTAGGCTAACACGTCCAATGGATTATCAGTTTGGTCAATTTGCCTTTATTAAGATCCTTCAAGCCGGTTTTGAAAAGGCACCTCACCCTTTCTCTATCTCAGGTGGACATGGTAATATTATCTATTTTACCGTTAAGGCCTCAGGTGATCATACCAAACAAATCTACAAGAAGCTCAGAGTCGGAAGTCCTGTAGCAATCGACCGTGCCTATGGTCACATGTTGCTAAATCAAGGTCGTGACAAGCAAGTTTGGATTGCAGGTGGTATCGGCATCACCCCTTTCATTTCCTATATCCGTGAAAATCCAGTCCTTGATAAGGATGTCGACTTCTACTACGCCTATACAGGTGAACAGAATGCTGTCTATCTGGAGATGTTGACTGCATATGCTGCGAAAAATAAAAATTTCAAACTTCACACTATTAATAGCCAAGTAGATGGTTATCTAGACTTCACTGACTATCCTCTCACTGATGACACAACGGTCTTTATGTGTGGTCCAGTAAAAATGATGGAAGCATTTGCTAAAACCTTTAAAGCAAATAATCCAAAAGCTGAGCTTGTTTATGAGGGCTTCAGTTTTAAATAATAGAAGTTAACAAATCTTTAAATTCGATTAACACCCCAAGAGTCAGTAATTTTAGCTAACTCTTGGGGTGTTTTTTTCCGACTTAAAACCATATCATAAAAAGGGCTTAGTCCTATCTAATACAGAACTGAACCCTTTCCTATAAGAATTTGTCTATCCTGTTTGGATAAGTGCCAGAGGGGGATAATATTCCTATACGGGAATAGTGGCACTTCCCCTACAAAAGACCAAATTCACTTAGGCTAATCCATGAACATAAGCATCTACAGCAACGATGGCTTGAGCAATATCAGAAGCTTTCACTTCAAATGGCATTTGATGAATAGTCTCTCCTTCGATTGTTGCTTGTTGACCAACCTTGAGAAGATCTTCGTAGCTTGCATTTTCAAGATGCATTTCTTTAAGAGTGGTTGGCATGCCAATTTGTTGATAGAAACGAATGTATTTATCCAAAACTTCTTTTGGACGATTTTCTAGGAACAATTGTACAAGAGTTCCGTAAGCTACTTTTTCACCATGAGTCAAATGGTGAATATCGCCAGTGAGGGCTGTGAAACCATTATGGATGGCGTGAGCCGCAGCCAAGCCACCACTTTCAAATCCGATACCACTGAGAAGGGTATTGGCTTCAATGATGTTTTCAAGGGCAGGCGTTACCACTTTTGCTTCACAGGCAGCCATGGCTTGTAAACCATCTGCAAAAAGGATTTCTTCACAGCGTTCAGCAATGGCAACACCAGCAAGTGTTTGGTGTTTGCCTAGCATGGTTTTACCATTTGCTTGCATAACTGCTCGAGCTTCTACCCAAGTTGCTAAGCCATCTGCGATACCAGAAGCAAGCAAGCGTTTTGGCGCTTGAGAGATAACCTTACTATCAACCAAAACTAATTCTGGGTTCTTAGAATAGAAGATGTAGCGTTCAAAGGCACCTTCGTCCGTATAGATAACAGACAAGGCTGAAACCGGAGCATCTGTAGATGCAATGGTAGGAGCAATCACTACTGGTGATTTTAGAAGATCTGCGATGGCTTTAGCACTATCAATAGTCTTACCACCACCTAAACCAATGACTAAATTACAGCCCTTTTCTTTGGCCAAACTTACCACACGATTAATTTCATTATCTGAAGCTTCACCATTAAAGAAGACTGGAACAACTGTAAGTCCATTTTGAACGAGGTATTCTTCGAAACGTTGACCCACAATGTCATAAACTACTGAATCACACAATAGTACAGGATGACTTCCTAGTTCCAAAATGGTTTTTGCATTTTCAAATAAGGCATTTTCACCTTGAATGTAACGCGACGGACTTGCAAAATTTCTCATAGTCTTTCTCCTTTGACATAAATGTATTTATATAGAATCAATTAAACGACCTTAGTTCTATGGAATATAGAGCTAAAAACTCACTTTAATTGACAGCATATCTATTTGGAGTCAGTACATAAGTCTAATTTTTTCTCTGTTTTCAAAACTCCTACTCTTCTTCTGGGTAGGTCAAACCCCAGTCTTTACGGAGTTGTGTCATGAGATCCATGACATCTCGGCTGTAATTGAGGTAAGTATGATTATCCTGGCCTGCAACAGCTGCTTCCATATCGAGGACCTCATACTGGAGGGCTTTAGCGGTTTCTCCTGCTTCGATGACTTCTTGTGAGCCATCTTCCGTATAGGTGATGACCGCCTTTTGCCCACGTGGGTATTCATAAAGTTCGATATAGCCCTTGTCATAGGCGATAGTACCACGTTTAGGCTGTTTGGCGTGAAGACTTAGCGTCACCGTTGCCATTTCCCCTTCTGCATTGGTAAGGAGAATACCCGCTTGTTCATCAACACCAGTTGGAGCTAATTTAACCTGTGAAACCATCTCTGTCGGTTGCGACGTCATGAACCAACGTACAAAGGAAAGTGCATAGACACCGATATCAAGTAGGGCACCACCAGCCAGATTACGATTGAAAAAGCGGTTGGTCATGTCATATTCTTTATAAGAACCGAAGTTCATCTGGATAACCTTAAGAGGTCCCAACTTACCACTTTCCACGATTTCAGAGAGTTTTCGATAGATAGGCATATGGAAAATGGTCATGGCTTCTGCCAGTTTGACATGATTTTCTTCGGCCAGTTGAATAGCTTCTGCCAATTCCTCACTATTTAGGGTGATGGATTTTTCACAGAGGACGTGCTTGCCAGCTGCTAAGGCCTTGCGAAGGTAATTAATATGCGTATTGTGAGGCGTTGAGATGTAGATAATATCCACTTCAGGATCTTCAAAGACTTGGTCAATCTCTTCATAAACCTTTTCAATGCCATATTTTTCAGCGAAGGCTACACCCTTGTCATAGGTACGATTGGCAACGGAATAGAGTTTCCCACCAAGAGCTTCCAAGGCGTGTGCCAATTCGTTGGCGATAACGCCAGTTCCAAGACTAGCCCAGTTATACTTAATTTGATTTGTCATAATTTTCCTTTATTCTATTTTTGAATAGTCAATTCATTAATCTGAGATAAGATTTCAACCTCACTCGCTCCTGCCTGAAGCAAGGCTGCAGCCGCATAAGCCCCCTCAATGAGAGGTACCTGTTGAATAAGGATTTCCTTGTCTGAAAATTCCTCAAGCATTTCCAAATTCATACGGGAACTGCCTAGGTCGTAAAAGGCCAAGAGTCGGTTGGCGGGCTGACTTTCCACAGCCACTTGGACATGGTCAAAACTAGATCCCAAGCCACCATCTTCCAGACCACCTGTAGCCGTCAAAGGGATATCTGGAGCGACTTCACGAATCAGGCTCACCAAACCTTTAGCAATATCCGCAGAGTGGGACACAATCACAATTCCAAGTTCTGGCATATCCTAGCCCTCCGCTTCTAGCAAGGCTTTGAAGAGTAGACCAGACGAATAAGAGCCTGGATCAATGTGACCAATAGAACGCTCACCTACATAAGAGGCACGCCCCTTGGTAGCCACAACTTCCTTGGTTGAAAGAACAGCTTGATCAATAAGGTCATTGGTTAATTGACCTTGTTTGACAGCTTCAACAACTGGGTGCCAAACATCCACCATGGTCTTTTCACCAACTTGTGCATGACCACGTTTTTTAATCATCTCGAGACCTGCCTCAAGCACTCCTGCCAAATCTTGACCAGCTTGTTCAGCCTTCATCATGCCCATAAATGCAGACCCATAAAGCGGACCTGAAGCACCACCAACCTTACTAATCAAGGCCATAGACACTGCCTTAAAAACTTCTGCCGTACTTTGTGGTTCAGTACTGTTAATAGCCTCAATGGCTGCCGCCATACCACGTGCCAAGTTAGCACCATGATCACCATCTCCAATAGGACCGTCTAATTCAGACAAGTGGTCTTTTTCTGCTTCAACCCTTTGATCAAAGCATTGCATCCATTTTACTGCAACTGTTTTATCCATAATATACCTAATTTCTAGTTTTCATGTCAGACTACCAAGCAATGGTCTTAACAGGACTCTCAAGGGCCTCAAGCCAAGCGTCTTCTGCAATCTTCATGAGCGTCAATGAGAGACCTGCCATATCAATCGATGTCATGTAGTTACCTAATTTTTTAAAGGCTACATCAAGTCCAGCATCTCCAAGAATGCTTGCTACATCGTTAGTAAAGACATACTGCTCCATGAGAGGTGTCGCACCCATACCATTGATGAGAAGGGCATAGCGTTCACCTGCCTTAGCCTCAAAGGCTTCAAGGAGTTTCCCTGTCAATTCTTCAGCTAACTGGCGAGATGGCTGCATAGACTCCTTGCGATAACCTGGTTCACCATGGATACCAATACCGTACTCGATTTCATCCTCAGCTAGGACAAAACCAGGCTTACCAACCTCAGGAACCGTTGCACCGCTAAGGGCCAAACCAATGGTGTGGATGTTAGGAACGATCTTGTCAGCCAAGTCTTTGATTTCAGCCAGAGACTTACCTTCACGAGCCGCATGACCTAGGATTTTGTGAACGAAAATAGTACCTGCAACCCCACGACGACCTTGTGTATAGAGGCTATTTTCCACAGCAATATCATCGTCTACAACAACACTAGCAACCTCGATGCCTTCCATTTCAGCCAATTCTTGAGCCATCTCAAAATTCATGATGTCGCCAGAATAATTTTTAACAACCATGAAGACACCAGCTCCTTGGTCCGCTTCCTTGATAGCTTCCAAAATCTGATCTGGCGTTGGTGACGTGAAGACAGCACCTGCTATGGCTGCAGAAAGCATACCATCACCTACAAAACCTGCATGAGCTGGCTCGTGACCACTTCCACCACCAGAAATGAGACCAACCTGACCAGCAGCCTGCTCATTTCTTACAATGATGTCAAAGCCGTCAACACGATGCACCAAATCACTGTGAACATAAGCCAAACCATCTAGCATCTCTGTCACAACATTTTCAGGTTTATTGATAATTTTTTTCATGGAATTGTCTCCTTTTCAAAGGTATCATCTATTTGCACTTACATTTATTCCCTTCTTTAATTGCTAAGACCCCTATAAATAAAGGACTTAAACGCTTTTTGAGAAAGGTAGCGTAAAAATATGTAAACGCATACATTTTATAATTTAATTGTAGCATTTGCCTCTACCAATAGCAAGGCAAAAGGCAAGCCCTCCATTTTCCTGCCCCCTATCATTAAGTAGAAGAAAAATCTCATAGAAAGTCCTATTTTAGTCGCCAAAGCTATTGAAAAACCACCATTCAAGCCTTATAATGGAATGACGAATTAAGCGCTAAGGAGGTTCAAATGACCATCGATTTTCCAAGAGAGACAGAAATAGAAACCAAAAATGAAATGGATGCCGTCCTTCAGGCAGGCCGTGTCCTTATGGAGAGCGGTGCTGAGATTTACCGTATCGAGGACACCATGGGACACATGGCCAAGTCTCTTGGTATCAGAGACTTCTCCACTTATGTGGTCAATCGAGGAGTCATGATTTCTGGACTCAACCGCTCAGGTCTTAAAGAGTCTCGTGTCCTAGCTACCTCAGTCCCGTCTATCCATCTAGGTAAACTAGAGGAAGTAAACCGCCTGTCTCGTGAACTGGCAGAACAGCCAAATCAGCCTGTATCTAGCATTTTCCAAAAGCTGAAAACCATTGAGCAGAAGACTTTCTATCGTCCTTTAGAGGATATTACAGCCTGTGTCATTGGTGCAGGGAGCTTCTCGCTAGCCCTTGGAAGTAGCTGGATTGATGGAACTGCTGCGGCTATATCGGGAGTTTTTGTAGGGATTGGCATGCAACTCTTTTCCCGTTTTATTCATACCAGTTTCTTGCAGATTATCCTTTCTAGTGCCATTGCCGCTTTATTAGCTAACATTCTCTATTATTTGGGTATCGGGCAACATCGTAGCGTGATTATTCTGGGCACCTTGATGATTTTGATTCCTGGGGCCTACTTTGTAAATGCCATTCGAGAATTCACGCAGAATAACTACTATAGCGGTCTAGCCCTGATGTTGTCAGGGGTCTCCACTTGTCTATCTATCTCTGTCGGTGTTCTTGCCATGATTTCCATCCTCCCCTTTGCGGAACAGTTATCAGGCATGTTCTCAACACCGTCAACCTCATGGCTGGGGGTCTCGATTCAGACCTTCATGGCAGGACTAGGGACAGCAGCCTTCTCCGTGCTTTACCGAGTGCCTAAGAAATACTTCCTAGACCTTGGGACCCTAGGTGCCGGCTCATGGCTCCTCTACCTCTTGATTTGGAACAATACCCATCACGAGGTCCTCGCCATCCTCTTCCCAGCCCTATTAGTTACTATCACCTCACGCTTTTTGGCTCACTACCGTAGATGTCCAGCTACAGTCTTCCTAGCCTCAAGCATGTTCCCACTCATCCCAGGGATGAGCTTCTACCGTGCGGTCTACTTCCTCTTGATTGGAAATGCAGACCTCGGCCTCAGCTTCCTACGTGCTTGTTTCCTGGCCTCATTTACCATCGCCATCGCAGTCAGCTTGACACAACAAATCCCTAGCCGCTATTTTGTCCTAGGGAAGAAAAAATAAATTGTTGAAAGCCATTGGTTTTTGTATGCCAGTGGCTTTTTTGGTGGCGTTCTAAAATCAGTGGATAGCATATTATGAATATCAAAAATACCCTACTCAAGGATCTATCCGCTGCTAACTTAAAGCAAATACATCACTAACACTCTTTAAGAAGAAACACAATGAAAAATTATCATTCCATAACCTATCCCTTTTGTTTAGAAAAGAGTTGGAGAGAGATTTCTATAAAAGACGAAAACGTTTACATAATCCTTTGATTTTATTAGAATGTGGTGATAAACTTAATACGTAAACAAGAATTCTGTAATACTAATTTAACTTCACTCATAAGTTAACTTTATCCTTACTACTATTGTTTAGTTTAATGAAAGGAGCATTATCATGGAAAAGAAAGTATATTTTATACTTCACAAAGTAAAAAAACAATGGGTAACCATTGCAGTAACTGGTCTAGCTCTAGGACTTAGTTTTGCAAGCTTGGGCTATGTGTCCGCAGCTGAACAGACTCACCCCACCTCAGAACCAACTGTTGAAAACAGCATCCAAGAAAACGCAATTGATGTCGTAAGCTCGTCAACTAATGAAGTTATTACTAAACCAGAAGAAAACAAATCTTTCGACGCCCCCAATACAAGAGAAAACATCACTGAAACTACTTCTACTGAATCTGACCTAAGTACCACTGAAGCAACTGTTCCAGAAACAAGTACTTCTGAAATTAACTCTCAACAAGCTCTTCGTTCGGAAGTCTCTACTGTTACTAGCAGTGAAGTCGTAAGCTCTGAAACATCACATTCTGAAACAAATACAGCCCATGAAGTAGAAGAAAGTCCCGTAATATCCGGCGGTCATTACACTAGCGATGATCAGGGCAACTGGTACTATATTAAGGATGGGAAAGCACTTACTGGTATGCAAAATATTGATAATGTGAATGTCTACTTCGATGCCGATGGTAAGCAAGTCAAAGGAGACACCCGTCAAGTTAACGGAGCAACATATCACTTTGAGAAAGATAGCGGACAACTTACTCGCAATGCTTTTGCATCTGATAAGAATGGAAATTGGTACTACTTAGGCCAAGATGGGAAAGCACTTATAGGTAAACAAGTTATTGACAATATACCACTCTACTTTTACCCTAATGGTGTCCAAGCTAAAGATGCCTTTGTCGTCCTAGATGGAAATTCCTATTATTTTCAAAAAGATAGTGGCCAAATGGTTCGTGACCGTTTTTGGTCAGATGACGATGGAAACTGGTACTATAGCGATAAAGAAGGAAAACTTGTCACAGGCGAACAGTCTATAGATGGCTTCGATATGTATTTCTACCCAGACGGTGTTCAGGCTAAGGGTGAAATCGTTACAATAGGTATCGAACCCTATTACTTCGATAAGGATAGTGGTCATAAGGTCATAAATACCGACATTACTATCAATGGAAAAACTTACCACGCAGAAGCTAATGGACTTTTGATTGAAACTGAACAGAAACTTCCTCAACGTCCACTTGTTTCTGGTGGCCATTTCCAAGAAGATTCCTCAGGCAACTGGTACTATTACACCGCAACAGGAGAGAAACTAAAAGGATGGCAAAATGTAGATGGAGTAACTCTTTACTTTGACAAAGAAGGTCGTCAAGCGAAAAATGGGGAAAGAATCATTGACGGCTCCCATTACTATTTTAGTCACTATTCAGGTGCTGTAAAAACCAACTATTGGCATACTTGGTCTATTGAAATCAGAAGACAGGAACCATTTGCTAAAACGTATAACGAATATTATGGTTCTGATGGTCGACGTTACTATGGATGGCATCGAGTTGGCGATCAACTTTATTATTTTGATTATAATGGTCGAGTTGAAAATGATCTTACTATCTTCAAAGGACAAAACTACCTCTTTGATAATCATGGAAAATTGGTAAAAGATGCCTTTTATATTCAGTCATTACGTGTCTTTGTTGGAACTTTAAATACTAGCTATCGCTCCAATAAATTTGGCCAAGTACTAACCGGAGAACATCATATTAATGGTGATGACTACTATTTTTCAAATTCTGGTTCACCAGTCACTGATATAGTCAAAAAAGGTGGCAAGGACTATTACTATTTTGAAGGCAAACTTCTAAAAAACTATCTCGGACCTTTACTCAAACGTCAGGAACTGGATTATGATGCAGTCTACTCTGGCATCGTAGGTACAGATAAGGATGGGGTTTTACTTACTGGTGTTAGCACTGCAAATAATGGTAAACTCTATTATTTTGAAAATAATAGATATTTTGATAATAGCAATATCCCCAAAATGTTTACAGTTACAACACCTACTTGGAAAACGATTGATGGTAAGCTATACCACTTAGAGCCTAGCATAAACAGAACTTACAAGAATGGTGGAAGAAGTTATACCGATACCGTCAGGGAAGAAGTAGACATTATTGACCACGGAGTACGAACAAAGACCGATAAGATTAAACGTATTATTGGTGATAATTATAGTAATCTATACTATCTTGATGAAAACAATGATTTTTACATCGGACATCTACTTCCAGAAAACACAGATTTAACTAAAATTGAAGAAACTGTAATTCAAAGTGACAATAAATTCTATGCTTTCAATAGAACAAGTTCGCTTTCCGAAACTTCCCCTCTCACAGTTTCCAAGACCTTAGTTTACAATAAAAAAGCCTACCTCATTGATGATAAAGGAGTAGCGACCGAAACTAAACTAACAAATCGTTTCGAACACGATGATGCATGGAATTGGTACTACTTTGATAACGAGGGAAAAGCTGTCACCGGACTCCATTCAATAGATAATGTCACTCTATACTTTGATAAAGAGGGCAAACAAGCTAAGGGAAGACTTGTCGAAATTGACGGTCAAACACATTATTTCGATAGAGACAGCGGAGCTATGTGGACTAACCGAACACTTGAACTTAATGGTATTCGTTATATCATTGACCAAAATGGTTATGTAACGATGAACAAACCTGGACAATTTATTCAAGATAAAGATGGTGATTGGGCTTATATTAAAGAAAATGGACAGTTAGCCACTGGACTTCAAATTATTAATCATCAAAAATACTACTTTGATCCAACTGGAAAACAAGCCAAAGGAAAACAACTTCTGCTTGATGGAAAGTACTATTTCTTCGATGAAGATACTGGTGCTATGTTCGTAAATAAATTCCATGAAACAGGCGATTACTTTTCTAAAAAATATACTTATTTTGGCGAGGATGGAAGCCAGATATTTGGTTGGGCAACTATTGACGGTAAACGTGTTTATTTTAAAGAAGATGGCTACCAAGTTCGAAATGATACATACAAGATAGGTGGTTTCGATTATTTCTTCAAAAAAGACGGTAGTATGCTTGCTAATGATATTGACGGCAACTACAAATACTATTATGCTGATAAGGACGGTCATCTACAGTTCGGGTGGGTTAATCACAATAATGAAACCTACTATATTAGCCCACCATGGGGAGCTGAAGACCGAACATATCTAAAAACTATCAATGAAAAGACCTATCTTTTGGGCCCTAAAGGACGACTTCTAAGGAATACAGCTACAGACACCTCGACCTCTTGGAATGGTTTCTGTATCTCTGATGAAAATGGAGTTGTAAAAACAGGTGTCATTCGGTTAGAAGATAATAGACTTTATTATTTCAACCCTGAAATTTATATGACTACTCCTTTGAGTGGCGAATGGGCAGAGTTTGATGGTAAACTTTATCATTTTGAAAAGCCGATATCAGTTAGTCCAGAGTCAAAAGGTTCTCCAATTACCACTAACACTACGCTTGAAAAAGATGGAAAAACCTATATTATTGACGAAAATGGCGTAGCTACAGAGAAAAAGGATTAATATTCAACAATAATTTAAAAACAGCAACCATTTGAAAAACACTTCATTTTTGCCAAAATGTATTCAAAAACACCAGAAATCATTTTTTCTGGTGTTTTCTTTTTGTTTTCTAAAACCTAGTAAAGCTACCTGCAAAATCTCTTTCATAAATCTACTTCAAATCAAAATATTCCTTGACATCCTTAGCATAGCCATACTGCTGGTTTAAACGCTCGAGCAAGTTTTTATTATGGCCTGGATAATTGTCATTTCTTGCCACCACCCTCATACAAACATGCCACCAAACGCTCAAAGGGTTCTATATACTCCCAATAGTCAAAAGGGAGATTTGTAATCTTACTTAGATCATTATCATCAAAATGATACACGAGATGGCGTAGTATTTGATTTTCAATATAATGGATATCTCTCAACTGCTCGAGACTGATTGTATCCAATTCTATGATGTAGTGACACAAATCATCAAGTGCCTTTACGTCAAATTTTTTCTCCTCGTGTAGGAAATAGAGAAAGCTCTGATTCTCACCTCTTTTATTATCTTCTATCAGATTCCTTTTATGCTTCATTCTTGAATCCTTTCCTTAATAGCAACATTATAACACTAGAAAATGATTCTCCAAAGTGACAACATAAAAAGAGAACCTGGGATGTTTCCATTCCAAATTCTCTTCTTGTTGATTTACAAAATATCAACACATCTTACCACAAACTAATGCGTTTGCTTGGTGCTAGATACATGGCGTCTCCTTCCTTAATCTGAGGGTAGGCCTCATAAAACTCAGGAAGGTTTTTAAGTTGTTGGTTTACACGCAACTCATTTGGTGCGTGGACGTCTTGTACCATGGTATATTTATTGTACTGTAGGCTGGCCTTTTGTTTCCAGATATCTGCGTAGTTCTCAAAGTAATCCTTGAGGTTAGGTTTTGTCATATCTGTTTTGAGAACTTGTAGTGTGGATGAGAGACCGCCAGCATCTGCGACATTCTCAGTGACTGTGAGTTTTCCATTTACCTTAGTCCCGTAAATTTCCAAACCATTCCACTGGTCTTCAAAGGCTTTGATTCTCTTGTCAAAAGCTTTGCTATCAGCTTTTGTCCACCAATTGTGCATGTCGCCGTTCTCATCATAGTCGGCACCATTGGAGTCAAAGGCATGGGTAATTTCATGTCCAATCACGACACCGATACCACCATAGTTCTTTTCAGTACTTTGGTTCTTGTCATAAAACGGCGCTTGCAAAATGCCAGCTGGGAAGTTGATGCTATTGCTTTCTGGGTTGTAATAGGCATTGATATCAAAAGCAGAACCAGACCATTTATTCTTATCAATAGGCTCATCAAAATGGTCAATGGTATAACGTTTTCCGAACTGGGCAATGTCTTCTGACAACTCAAAGAAGGACTTGTTAGGTTCAAGATGTAATTCTTTGGTTCCAGGATCCACATCTTCCTGATAACCTACAAAAACCTTCATTTTATCCAACTTTTCGATGGCCTTGTTACGTGTTTCTTCCGTCAACCAATCATTCTGTTGGAGACGGCCACGATAGACATTTTTGATTTTATCAATCATGCCTGTCACATCCGTCTTGGCTTCCTCACCAAAGTATTTACGTCCATAATAGACACTCATGACATCGCTAAACAGATTGACACTCATCTCGTAAACCGTATCTTCCTTAGAAATTGGCTTCTGTGTGCCCATAATAGCCATGCTAATCGATTGAAAATTTAAGCGGTAATCTTCTGTTAGAGAATTTGACGCTGCCATAGCTTCTTGCACCAACATCCATGATTTTATTTTAGAAAAATTGTCCTGATTAACGACCTTACTATAATTCTCAAAATACTTGGTATTAGGGACATTGATGGTTTCTAAATCACGTCCCATAATGCCTTTGATGACATCATATAATTTGAAGGAACCTGAGTAGGCATTAATCTCTTCTGCAGTTTTAGGATGAACCAAATTCTTACTCTCAGACATCTCTTCGTTACTGAGACTGTACTTAGCAATGATTTCGTCGAACTCCAGTGCTTCTTTGACAATGCGTTTACTATTTTTTTCACTATATCCAAGCTTTTCCAAGGCTTTTTTCGTGGCTGTTTCGATTGGAGTTAAATATTGTTTCTTGCTGGCCTCGTCTTTATAAATAGACACATCTGGCAATAAGATACTTGGGGGACTCAATTGGATTTGTTTTTGGCTGGTATTCTCTGCGTTAGTTCCTACGTCATAACCAAATGGAAGAGGAATACCCTTATCAGTCAAGCTAGCAGATTTATTGGCCAAATCATTTAGATCCTTGATATCCTCAATTTCTTTTAGATAAGGTTTGAGAGGTTCTAGTCCATCTTTCTCACGCTGCTTGTAATCACTAGCAGCCTTGTAAAAAGTGATAAACTCAGACATTCCCGTAATGTCTGAAGATTCCTTTCCTTCCCCTAAATTTTTGATATCCTTCTTTAGCTTCCCTTTTACATCTTCATCTAATGTATAAAAACTATCAATGCTTGGAGAATCAACAGGAATTTTTGCTTTTAGGAGCCATTCCTTGTTGACAGCCTGATAAAAATTTGAGGCTACCGTAGCATTCTTGTCAATCGGTGTCTCTTGTGGGACAAAGGTTTTATAGGCCCAAAAACCGCCTCCAGCAAGAGCCAAGGCCAAAGCTCCCGTTATGGAACCAAGAATAATTTTCTTACGCTTTTTCATAAATACTCCTTAGAAAATTAGATTAATATACTTGTATTATATCATTAGAACACTGGTTTTAGCAAGATGTTTTTGGGAGACAAAAAGAAGTAATCAGTCGATTACTTCTATGTATTTTCTTACACTGCTAAAATTAAATATCATGACACTCAAGATAAAAAACATAAAAGATCATCTAAATGACAAGCAGATTGATGCTAATCCTCTTGCTAGATTAATGTTACGCTCTGATTTTTCTTGGAATTCTGTGAGCGTCTTACTCAAGTCACTTACTCCAGAACTCAGTGATTTGCCTTTAGAAAGATTGCTGACTGCTAGAACTTGAATAGCTCTGCATAATTCTGCAAGAAGTTCATCATTATCCTTCTTTCCAACTTCGATTTCATTTTTAAACGTTACGAGCAACTTTCTCTCTTTTTCAGTTGTTTCTGGATTTACAATCAGATTATAGATATTGTTTAAGATATCCGTAATTTGCGTGTTATTGCTTTTTGTCATCTAGATTACCTCCTATAACCTGTAGCAAGATTAGGTCGAGCAAGTGAATTAAATTGGGTAATTGTTTGTGTTGTCATGAGCAACGACCTCTTTTAATAGTTCGCTGTGACATCATTATACACATCTAGCATATCAAATTCAAGACTAAAAATATCCTTCTGCCATATATGGTCCAATCTATGACACAGACGTACAAAAAAAGTAATCAGACGATTACTTTCTTAAACTGCGAAAATTGGGTAACAAGACACTCCAGATGAGAACTACAAAAATACCTAAAATAATAATTGTAGTATAGGGGTTAAAGCATAGACTGATTAACAAGGCAAGACTCATTGCAACCATTAGATAACCTAACTTTCTCGCTACTGAGTTACTGCTCTCACTGTGATTTTTAGTAGCTAGACCAATACTTTTAGGAAGATAATTTCCAATCACTAGAAAAATGAGTGCCACTAACCAAATGACAGTCAATCGAACTTGAATTTGGCCTCCTAAGGCAAAAGTCAATATGAGACCTTGAATGATGACTGCAGAAAACGGAATAAGCCATAACATAAACTCTTTTAAGAATGAAATGGTTATTTGTTTAAAAGATGAAAATAAGAGATTATAAATGACAAGAGCAATAAAGGGAAGGAAAACTATTGCTAGATTACGATCCATAAAACCATTGGCTTGTTCTTCCACATTAAAATGGATAGCCACCCGGTTTGGGAGTTGATTGTAAAAGACTAGTCCGACAATAACCGGTGTGAGTATTACTAGATTGCCAATGACTCTTTGCATATTATTTTTCATCTTCTTTTCCTCCAAGTGACTGAATCCAGGTTAGAATTTCTTCAAAAACAGTCAAGTTCAAACTATAGTAAATAAAATTCTTCTGCTTTTCTTCTTCAATAAGTCCTGCTTTTCTCAAGGTAGACAAATGATGAGAAACTGTTGCGGGAGCCAAGTCAAACTGCTGGCTGATTTCACCTGCAGACTTGGGCCCAGACTTTAGATAGTCTAAAATTTCTCTCCTCACAGGGGCAGAGATAGCTTTAAGTGTTTCTGATAATCCCATGACTTCCCTCCTTCTTCCAAATTTTGCTTGTCAGGAGTCCTACACCTAGAACATAAATAGCTAAAATGGCTTCGATTAGTAAGAGATTGCTAACTATTCCTTGTTGATAAGCACCTGCCAAAAAATCGATGGTAGCATGAAGTAATATCGCCACAAAATAGAATGAGAGCTTATGCTTAGTGACTGCTAGAAAATCCCAAGCTGTAAGCAAGACTTGTAGTAGTAAGGCAACTAGTCTTTCAAAGAGAGACATAACAACAGCAAAGCCTGTTAATTGTTTGACCTGACCTACTAGAAGTGAAGGTAACTGACTGGCCTGACCTGAATGGATGGCCTGTAAAACAATTATGTTAGTGAGTAAGCCCATCACTCCAATCAAGATAAATTCACTAAGACCATGTCCAAAACCGTAGGCTACAATATCAGACGTCATCAAACTTCTTTTCTTTTCGAGAATCTTAAAAACCAAATAGCGTGTTGTTTCTTCAACAAGGCCAGCCATAAATCCTCCATAAAGAATGGGCAACCATTTAGAAGAGTGAGCAAGACCAGAAAGAGCCACAGCATTGATAGGTCCTTCAATCATCATGACAGGTAAGGCAAAACCAATCAGACCTACTAAGAAGAGCTTGATTGAAAATTGCCATCTTTTCTTCAGAATGATAAAACCAATTACGGCGATAACTAACATGGTAAGAATTGTCATAAAAAGGAATGTTTCCATTTGATTTATCCTTTCATTGAAACGGAGCATCAATACGACTTGAGTCAGAATACCTATTTCCATACTTTTCGAAATAGATTCTACGCTTTTCTGAAAGCACTGTCAAGACTATTTCGAAAATAATCTAAATAGGAGCACAAAAAAGACCGTTTTCACGATCTTTTTTGTCATTTTAATTATTAAGCATCACAAACAGATAAATCATCTCAAAAACATGGCGATTGATGACAATCCTATTGCTAGATTAGCGTTACGTTCTGATTCATTTTGGAATTCTGTGAGTGTCTTACTCAATTCACTCAATCCTGAACTCAGTGAAATCCCTTTAGAAAGATTGTCGACAGCTAGAACTTGAATAGCTCTGCGTAACTCTGCAAGAAGTTCACCATTATCCTTCTTTCCAACTTCTATTTCGTTTTTAAACGTTACGAGCAAGTTTCTCTCTTCTTCAGTTGTTTCTGGATTTAGAATCAGATTATAGATATTGTTTAAGATATCTTCAATTTGGATATTATTACTTTTTGTCAACTAGAACACTCCCTAAATAGATCCTGCTTTTCTCAAGGTAAACATTTGATTTATACTATCATCGAATTCGGAAAGAAATGCTATCTTGGTGAGCACACCTATTTTCTTTTTTTGAAAAATATTCTACGCTTTTCATAGACTACTGTCAAGACTATTTCGAAAAAATCGAAATAGAGATACAAAAAAAGACCGTTTTCACGATCTTTTTTCTTGAGAATTTTCCCTCATTC
Source organism: Streptococcus sp. HMSC078H12 (assembly GCF_001814615.1). Lineage (NCBI taxonomy): Bacteria > Bacillati > Bacillota > Bacilli > Lactobacillales > Streptococcaceae > Streptococcus > Streptococcus sp. HMSC078H12. The sequence continues at coordinate 164,008 of NZ_KV817339.1, forward strand.
TCGTCTCTGTGTTCTCTGGACAGTCACTGGGCCTACTACTGCTTATCTTCCTGGGACATATTCGCCAGTGTTGGCATCGTAATAACGGCGTTGGCCATTGACTGTGACGTAGGCTCCTTTAACTTGGCGACCTGATTGGTCAAAGTAAAGGTGTTGGCCATTGATGACTTGTTCGCCTGTTACGGCATAACCATCTGCTCCGAAGTAAGCCCAGACGTTAGGCTCGATTTGAGCAAAGCGGTTGGTTACAGGTTGACCGTCGTTTTCGTCATAGTACTTGTAACGACTGCCGACCTTAATGGCCTTGCCTTTGTATTGGATACCATTTTCGTCAAAGTAGCATTCCTTGCCATTGATAGTCCACTTGCCTTTAAGGGCTTGGCCATCAGTATTGAAGTAAGACCATTGGTTTGGTGCAATCTCAGCAAAGCTGCTTGTGACAAGAGCTCCACTGTGGGCATCATAGTAATAAGTCTTACCATCTTCGACAACAGTTTTCCCCTTAACTTGGATACCATTTTTATCAAAGTACTTAAGGTATCCATGATCAGCACGAACTTGGCCGATAGCCAGTGAACCGTCTTGTTTGAAGTACATCCACTGGTCATCACCTACTTGGAGGTAGCGTCCGCTAGCGAGAATACCTGAGCCTGGCTCATAGTAATACTTGATGCCATTTTCTTCAATAATTTCGCCCTTAGCTTGGCTACCATCTTCCTTGAAGTAATAGAGGTGACCATCAATGTATTGACGTCCTGTGACACGGTTACCTTCTTTATCAAAGTAGTTCCAAGCCTTAGTTGCTGGGTTATAGACAAAGATGCTACGTCCGATTTCCCCTGCTGGTGTGATGTAGCGAGCCTTACCATTTTCAAAGATAATAGAATCTGCACGATTGCTGTAGGCCGTACCGACACTACCATCTTGGTTAAAGTAATAAGTCTTACCATCAATGACACGTGAACCAGTCACAGTATTACCGTCAGCGTCAAAGTAATAACGTTTACCTGTGCTGCTGTCTGTCGCAAAAACGTTACGTCCCATGTCGCCAGTTTCAGCAACATAGTAATGCAATTTGCCATCATCTGTACGAACAACGCGATCCTTAGCCTGGATACCAGTTTCACGGTCAAAGTAGAAATGGTGGCCACTCCAATGAAGGTTACCCACTACCATTGTTCCTTGAGTCGTAAAGGCACGAACCTGCTTATGTTTGTCATCAAAATCAACGAAGGCATTCTTAACCATTGCGCCGTCTAGACCGTAATAGTAGGTATAGCCGTTGCTAGCACGACGAAGGGCGTTACGCAATTGGATACCATTGTCAAAGAAATAGTAATCCTTGTTATTGATGTTTTGGGCACCCTTGGTCATCTTACCGTCACCACCGAAGTAATACCAGTTACCGTTTCCGTCTTGAACAAATTCATTCTTAACGGTTTGGTTATCACGAAGGAAGTAAACGTCTTGTCCACGACGTTGGAAGACTTGAGTGCTTGTGATGGCACCAGTGTCACGAAGTGGTGTTGGCAAGAGTTGGCCGTTGGCTGAAGTATTAAAGTACTGGTTGGTCTTATCATCACGAAGGACATAGTTGATGCCTCGTCCAAGGATGTTAGTTCCGTTGAAGTACTTAGCAGACCACTTGGTAATCTTTTCATTCGTAGGCAACTGCTTACCATTTGAGATTTGCACTCGGTTGAAAATAGATGGGTACTTAGCTTTAAGCTCATCAAGGAAAGCACCACCGTATTTACCTTGATAGTCTGTACCATCTGTACGGGTATTAGCCACATAGGCTTGGTCAATGATTTGGTAGCCTATTTGGTGGTTACCATAACCGTTAACACGTGTCGCATTTACCACTTCTTTTCCTGGGAGGTTATAGATTTGGTCTGGCACCCAGTCAGCAATAGCTTGAATACCGTCTTTGTGGAGGGCACGAAGGACGTTAAGGAGGTCCTCAAGTGATCCGTATTTATTATTTTGACTCAAGGCCATATCGTAACGGTCATCAAAGGCATAACCATTATCAATTGTTGAGTCAAGGAAGGTACCATCCTTACTTGAAACATACTGTGGTGGAAGTCCGACTGACGTGATTCCCCAAGCTTTGAGCAAGTCAGTGTTTTTAGCCAAGACACGGTTCATGTAAAGTTCTGGTTGATCGTCCGCAAAGGCTTGGAAGTTTGAGAAGGCTTCATACATAACTTGAGAATCAAGGGCTGCTGAAGACTTGTAAACTTGACCGTCACTATTTGTACGGTTACTTGGCTGTGTACGTGCGTCTTGATTAGCCTTAGCTCCGACTGGTACCCAGACACCGAGGTAACCTGAGACTTGGACATTTTCCACACCAAAAACATCGTTGGCATTGAAAGTCAAGTTCCCGTTCCAGTCGGTGCGTTTAAGAAGGTTTTTAGGCACATCAGAATCGTTGAGGTAGGTTGCTATACCATCCTTTGTCGTCAAAAGCAATGGGCGATAAAGCTGATTACGGTGAGCTCTACCCATGTTCATCGTTACGGTTTCATTGCTACCCAATCGGAAATCATAGTTATTGGTCATGATGACACCCATACCTTGCGTACGGGTTTCCGAAGTTCCCCAATCAGTTCTGTTATTGGCACCTTTACCATAACGAACAGATGTCAAGAGTCCGTCATTTCCGACTTTCTTAACTTCCATGTCTTGACCACCAGCTACATACTTGATACGAGCACGCAAGAGGGTGTCGATAGCATCAAAGTACGGTGTCTTCTTAGCCATGTAGTGACCATTTTCACGGTAGAGGTCTCCGTAATAAACACGTGTTACAGAGTCCTTGTTGGTCAACATGAGAGCATAGACAGATGGCAAGTTGTATGACGCATAAGTCTTGTGAGCTGTATTGATATCCGCATTGTAAATCTCGAAGGCCTTCTTGATTTCATCACGGGTGAAATTGTAACCAAACAGACTTGGGTTGATACGATCACGGATGATACGTTGGATAATGGTTTGCGCTTCAGTATCGTGGGCACGGGTGAAAATATAGTTGGCCATACGTTCACCGTTCTTATCGTTAGCACCTCGTGGATTCAAACTACTATTCATAAAAGCAGTCATGTCCCCAAGCTGCATACGTGTATTTTTATCACGCATCAAAAGGTTGGTAAGAGCATTACGAAGGGCATTATCAATCGGCAGTTGTGCCCCCTTAGTGTCCTTGTTGTAATATGGGTCGTTGGCAGACCACGCTTCCAAGTATGACAAGTGTTTGATCGCATTGGCTTCAGACTTGTCAACACCATAGGCTGCTTTGAAGTAATCTGAAGCGATTTGGAGAAGGTCGGCATCCACATTGTCCAAGGCATCGACACGCAAACCGTCAAAGTTGGCTGTTGGATCGTTGGCCATGATACTTCCGATATTCATCATAAAGTGGAGCCAGTTAAGTTGTTCCGCCTGAACAGCTGGGTTTGAGTTATCAATATCGTTGGCAAGCAAGAACTCAAGACCACCGATAGAATTGTCCTTGAAGTACTTACGTGTACCCGTCTGATTAGTCGGTGTGCGGTTAAGCAAACGATAGTCAGAGTTGGCGTAGCTAGTACGGTTACCAGTATCACCCTTACTGTTGTTAAAGAGCAACTGTCCACCTTGCAAGTGGTCGTATGAACTATTTTCAGTGCTACTATTCCAACCAGGCTGAGTCTTGATGAACTGGTCGATACTTGTACGCAACCAGTTGGTATTGCCTTCACGCGCAATACGTTCTTCAATCTTAGTCTGAACAGCTTTAGCAGCTAGATTTAGACTTTCCTGGCTAGAGTTGGTTGAAAATGATCCCGCACCAAGACCTTGATTTTGCATGTAGTTTAGGTAGTTAACCTGAGTTGATTTGTCAGGCCACCAAACCATCAAGAGTGGACGTTTGTCCGCTTCAGTTGAAGCTGTCCAAGTCTTACCATCCTTAAGAATACTCTTTGGACGGTACCAAGCATCTGCTGTGATGAAGGTGTCGAGTTGGTCCAAAGATTTGTTATCGTTTTTGTAGAGCTGATTTCCAGATGAAAAATCCACAGTTGCCTTGATAGGTTCTGTTGAAAATTCATCTTGTGACTTGGTCGCAAGAGCTCCTGTTTCAGCATCAAAGTAATATGACTTCCCATCTTGCTCAAAGACGAAGTTCTTACGCACACTACCGTCACTATTGACATAGTATTGTTTGCCGTTAATCCATTGGATACCAGTCGCTGTATCGGTATTGGCTTCACGAGTTTCTGCCAAGGCACGACGACTACGTGTACGAGCTTCTGTATTTGCCGTATCAGTTGTTGCTGCACGGTCTGTAGTAGCTGTTGCACGATCCGTTCCAGTTACTGCAGCGTTAGTATTTGTATTTGTATCAGTTGTTGTGGCACTCGTATCAGCTGCAGCTGCTTGCACATTTGTACTTGGTGCTGCTTGACCTGAGTTAGTTTCCACTGTCGCTGCGTTTGCAGCAGGTGCCGCTGCCCTATCTGTAACATCGGTTGTCGTGCTAGTCGCATCTGCGACAGGAATAGCCACGCTCGCAGTATTAGCATCTGCTGAGATAGTTGGTGCTACTGTAGTTGCTGCATCATTAGTTGTAGCTGGCGTTTCTTGAAGCAGATTCTGACTGCTATCACCTGACTGATTCGCAGGATTTTGCTCATCGGCCTGAACCTGTTGATCCGCCAACAAAGTTCCACCAGCAACAGTAACCATTGAGAGTGCTGTCACCCCAATAGTCACCCAATTCTTCTTCACTTTATGCATTTTAAAGCGTACTTTTTGTTCCATAATATTTACCTTTTTCCCTTATATTACTTCTATCATAAGCTATTTGACAAGGGAATACAATTACACAACTGTAATATCAGTTTAATGTATCTACCTTCGTTTTCTCAGAAAACGTCCTTTAATAATCTGCCTAATAAATACCCCTTGTGAACAAATGCACTAAGGATAACATAAAACCAGCTAAAATCCTTAGGATTTAGACTTTTTTAGACGATAGAATCATCCTACAATATTAATTTATTTTTAAATAAAAAAACCTTCATTTCTAAGATGAAATAAAGGCTTGGGTTAGAGATATTACCTAGTGAACAAATCAGCTATGGTTTCAATAATGGCATAGAGTAATGGGTATTTTCGTTTTCTGAAGTCTGTTTTATAAAAGTAATAATTCGAAATTAAAAGAAATAATATGACAATGATAATCCAAGCCAAGATAACCATAATTTCTCTCCTTTAAGAAGTCAGTTACACCTAGAGCTTAACGAAGATGGTTCCCCATAACTACCTTTACCTCTTTTTTCCTACATACAGATATAATACCCATTATAACACGACTGTGACTCCTTCTTTTGAATATGAGAGGGACAAAATTATTAGGATTTAAGCGTGAAAAAGCATCTGGGTGTACACTGACAGTTTCTCTAAAACAACTCAAAAACCAGCTAATGCTGGCTTTTTCGTCTATTTAATCATCTAGAGTTATGATAGGAAAATAATAATTTAGATAGGAAAAGGAAAAATTCGCTCTAGATTTTAAAGTACATATTAATTAACGACGCTGTCTCAATTCACCAGTTTTGGCATCGCAGAAGAGGCGTTTACCACCAACATAAACATAACGTCCTTTAACTTGACGACCTGAACCGTCAAAGTAAAGCTGTTTGCCATTGATGACCTGTTTTCCAGTCACTGCTTGACCTGCTGCGTTGAAGTAATACCAGCAGCCACGTCCAGCTTCAACAAAGCGGTTTACCACTTGCTCACCAGTGTGGGCATCAAAGTAACATTTTTTACCTTGGACAGTGAGCAACTTACCTTTGACTTGAGCACCATTGCTACCAAAGTAGTAAACTTTATTGTTAATATTTTGAAGACCTGTCACTTTGTGACCATCTTGGTTAAGGTACGCCCATTGGTTAGCCGCAATTTGAATGAATTGGTTGATGACTGCTTGACCAGTGACAGCGTCATAGTAACGTCCTTCAGCCCAGCCACCTTTTAATTGACTGTGGTCTTTATTGAAATAATAAAGTTTTCCATCAATCACTTTTGCACCTTGAACGAGGTAACCAAAAGCATCCGCATAATACCAGTTGTTGTTTTCAAAGATAAAGCGTGACACAGCCATTTCACCTGTTTGGGCAGAAATGTAGTATTGCTTGTTGCCTTGTTGCATCATCTGACCTTTGATTTGACGGCCTTCTGAGTCAAAGCAGTATTCTTTACCATTGATGATACGTTTTCCTGTCACAGCGTAACCATGTTCATCTATGTAGTACCAAGCTTGGTTTTCTTTATTTTGAACAAAGGTATTTACAGCCATATTACCAGTATCAGGGATGAAGTAACGGATACGACCATCTGAGAAGCGAATAAACTTGTCTTTAGCTTGGATACCTGTTTGTGTATCAAAGTAGAAGGTTGTGCTCCCCATTTCAAGGAGACCAGTAGCCATGTGTCCGTAACAATCAAAGTAGCGGACATCTTTACGGTAACCAGCAAAATCGTAGAAGCCGTTGATAGCTTTCACACCATTTTTATCATAGTAATAGGTGTAACCATCGCTACCTTTAACAAGTGAGTCACGAGCTTGAAGACCATTTTCAAGGAAGTAATAAGCCTTTCCATCGATAACCTTTTCGCCTTTGACCTTTTGACCATATTGATCGTAATAATACCATTGATTTTCGCCTACACGGACAAATGAAGACTTAGCATTGTTCGAATCAACACTTGGTTTAGTCTCACCTGTGATGATTTGGTAACCTGAGTTATTTTGCTGGTTACCTTGTGAAATGATAGTGACATTAGCATTTGAACCATTCGAATGCCCTACCGATACGTTTGGAAACAGTTTATTAGAATTCGAAACGATAGTAACATTCGGCGTAGTTCCTGAGGCTGTGATGGTGATTGTCGTGTTTCGACCACCATTCCAATGAATGCCGTTTGAGTCAGACGAACTTGTCGTAATTGTCGCAAAACCGCTAGCTGACGATGATGATGACCATGATGATGAAGACGAGTAAGAATACCAAGCTGAACTTGATGAGCTTGAAGAACTTGACGCACTAGCACTTACTGATGCCGAACTGCTACTTGATTGGTAAGCAGAACCCGTTTGTGATGAATTAGAGGTTTGTGTTCCTACTACTTGAGAAGATTGTGACGAGCTGACTTGACCAGATCCACCACCTACCACAGTCTGTGATGAGCCTCCTGTTGAGACAGATGATGAAGACTCGTAGCCTGAGCTTGTTTGACTGCCATAGTTAGATGACACCGCTGACAAATGGCCAGCATCTTCCGTCAAGGTTGGCGAATAGCTTTCATTAATCAATGAAGCACTTGACTCAATGCCTGCATCTGTTTGTTCAAAACCGTCACCATTAGGAAGTGACACTTCATCTGCTTGTGCCGATTGATCTGCTAAAAGAGCTCCACCCGCAAGTGCAACCATCGACAGCGTGCTAACTCCGATAGTCACCCAGTTTTTCTTGACCTTGTGTAACTTAAATCCAACTTTCTTTTCCATAACATACACCTTTCAATATAACTTTATTTCTCTATACTATGTTAAGGGATTTTGGAAGCGAATACAATTACAGATGCATAACTCTAGTCTCATAAGACTAACCTTCTCCCCATAATTCATTTGAAGAAGCAAGTCTAAGATATATACCTATAGCCTTTATATGTTAGAAAACGGTACTAAAAAAACGTTCGGATTTTGTTAACTTTACACAGAAATTCCGATGTTTAGCCGTTTTAGCTCCCCCATCATTAGAGGACTGAGTATAGTTTAAAACGAAAGTAAACGGTATATTGAGGAATCTATTAATCAAACTCATTGTTTACTTACAATCCACTAGACATTTCGAGGGAAATGATAAAAGAAAAGTACTTGAAAGAAAATACTTCAAGTACTTAAAAGTTTTGAAATTATGTGGAAAGCTGCTGATTTTCAATCTATAAGCTTCTGGGATAGTCCCAAAAATACATTTTCTCTGCCTACTTATCGTTTTCTGACCCAAGCTCCAGTATTGGCGTCATAGTAACGGCGTTGGCCTTTAACCCAGACGTAACGGCCTTTGATCTGACAGCCAGAAGCGTCAAAGTAGAGGTGTTGGCCGTTGATGACTTGTTCACCAGTTACGGCTTGGCCTGAGGCGTTAAAGTAATACCAAACACCACGAGAAATTTGGATAAAGCGATTGGTCACGGCTTCACCACTGTTGGCATCAAAGTAGTATTTCTTGCCTCTGTAAGTCAGGAGTTTACCCTTGGCTTGAACACCATTGCCTTCAAAGTAGTAAAGTTTACCATTGATATGTTGGAGACCAACTACCTTTTGACCATTTTGGTTGAGGTAAGCCCATTTGTTGGCACCAACTTGGACAAAGCGGTTGCTTACGGCCTGACCTGAATCACCATCATAGTAACGGCCGTTGGCCCAGGCACCCTTGACTTGGCTATAATCATTGTTGAAATAATAGTGATTACCATTAATGACTTGAGCACCTTTAACCAACTTACCATTGCCATCGACATAGTACCACTTGTTGTTTTCCGTCACAAAACGTGAACGGGCAATTTCACCACTATCGCCATCAAGGAAGTAACGTTGGTTATTGATAGTGACAAAGTGTCCTTTAACCTGACGACCTTCATTGTCAAAGTAATATTGCTTACCGTTAATAGTTTGAAGGCCTGTCACGGCATAACCGTTGCTATCGAGGTAATACCAAGCCTTGTTTTCAGGATTTTGCGCAAAACGGTTGACTGCGAGATTTCCTGTATCTGGAATGAAGTAACGTGTGCGTCCGTCCGCAAAGCGGATGAACTTGTCTTTGGCTTGAATACCAGTCTTTTCATCGAAATAGAAGGTTGTGCCATACATGTCGTGGAGACCACGATACATTTGACCGTTGCCATCAAAATAGCGAACGTCTTGGCGAGGACCTGCAAAGTCGTAGAATCCGTTAAAGGCCTTAACCCCTTTAGGATCGTAGTAATAGACGTGACCATCACTGCCTTGGCGAAGGACATGACGTAGCTGAAGCCCATTGTCTAGGAAGAAGTATTTCTTACCATCAATGACCTGTTCACCTGTGACCATGTTGCCATTCTTATCAAAGTAATACCACTGGTTGGCACCGATTTGAATGAAGGTATTCTTAGCAAGGTAACCACTCGTTGATAGGTATTGGACCTTATCTCCCACCCTACGGAAACCAGTTGCTGTGATTTCTGTCATTTGTTTAGGAAGGAAGGTTTGACCTGCTTTCAGGTTGAAGTATTGGTTTGTGGCGTTATCTTGCAAGACATAGCGAGCTCCTGTGCCTTGGATATTGCTTCCATTGAAATACTTGGCTGACCATTGCGTGATTTTCTCATTGGTTGTCAATTTACGGCCGTTTGAAATCTGCACGCGCTCAAAGATAGCTGGGTATTTTGCCTTCAATTCATCAAGGAAGGCACCACCGTACTTGCCTTGGAAGTCATTTCCAAAGGTACGTGTTTTAGCTGCATAGAGACTATTGTAGATTTCGGCATTTGGACGTGGTGTGCCGTAGCTGTTGGTACGTGAAGCTGTTACCACTTCTTTTCCAGGAAGGTTGTAAATTTGGTCTGGAACCCAGTCAGCAATGGCTGAGATACCTTCAGCGTGAAGGGCACGAAGGGCATCCATGAGGTCTTTGAGTGAACCGTATTTGTTGTTCTTACTCATGGCAATATCGTAGCGGTCCTCGAAGGCGTACCCATTTTCAATGATAGAATCCAAGAAAGTGCCGTCTTGGCTAGACACGTACTGTGGCGCAAATTCAAAGGAAGTGATTCCCCACTCTTTGAAGCGTTTGGCATTTTGAGCAATGACACGGTTGGTGTACTGACTTGGTGTCTTAACGAAATCTTGGAAGTTTGAGAAACCTTCGTAAATGACCTGTGAGTCAAGAGCTGCTGATGATTCAAAGACCTGCTCACCCTTCTTAGTTGTCGAAGCCTTGGTGCGGGCATCTTGGTTTTCAGAAGCACCTACTGGCACCCAAACTGCCAAATAACCTGAAACTTCAACGGTTGAATGACCAGCAATATCGTCTGCCGTGAAGGTCAAGTTCCCTTGATTATCCGTATAGCGAACCAATCCAGCTGGCACATCAGAATCCTTGAGGTAGGTCGCAAGACCTGTCGATTTGCTGAGAAGCAATGGGCGGTAAGCCTGATTTTTGTGGGCGGCTCCCATATTGACCACTAGACGGTCATTAGCTGCCAACTTCATATCTGGACGGTTGGCTGTAAGGACGAGCATTCCTTGGTTGCGTGTTTCGGCAGTACCAAGCTGGTTGGCTTCTTCTGCCCCCTTACCATAACGCACAGATGACATGATTTCATAGCCATTGAGCTTAGTGACCTTCATGTCTTGACCACCTGCTACATATTTAATACGAGCACGGAGCAGGGCATCGATGGCATTATAGTATGGTGATTTTTGAGCCATGTATTGCCCATCGTCGGTAAAGAGATCACCGTAGTAAACACGAGTGATACTGTCTTTATTGGTCAACATTGTGGCATAGGCAGCTGGGATATTGTACTGGGTGTACTGTTTATCAGCCTTGCGCATGTCCGCATTGTAGATTTCGAAGGCCTGTTTGAGCTCGTCCATGGTGAAGGTGAAACCATCTGTTTTTGGATTAATCTGCTTACTGATGATATTAGCCAAAACAGCTTGCACTTCACTATCATGGGCACGCACGAAAATATAATTGGCATCACGTGGCGTGTGTTTCTGCTCACTTGAACGATTGTTAAGAGAGTTAGTAATCACTCGCTCCAAGCTACCACGGTAATTGCTCTTACGCAAGAAAGTCGTCAAAAGCGTTTCACGTAGTGGATTGTCGATAGACAACTGAGCACCCTTGGTATCCTTGTTGTATTGATGATCGTTGTAAGACCAAGCTTCAAGAATTGACAAGTGAGCAATGGCGTTGGCTTCATTGTCTGCGACACGGTATTTTTCCTTGAAGTAATCAGAAGCAATCTGCAAGAGGTCCGCATCCACATTGTCCACCGCATCGATACGAACACCGTCAAAGTTGGCACTTGGATCATTGCCAAGGATAGAACCAATATTCATGATGTAGTGGAGCCAGTTTAGTTGCTCGGCCTGAACAGCTGGGTTAGAGTTGTCGATATCGTTAGCCAAGAGCAACTCGTAACCACCATTTGAACGGTCAATATGGTATTTGCGTGTCCCCGTTTGGTTAGTCGGTGTGCGGTTCATGAGGCGGAAGTCTGAATTGGCATGACTGGTCGTACTATTATTGAGGAAGGTAAGAGCTCCTCCTTGCAAGTGGTCTTTACCAACTAAGAGATTGTCCTCACTCTCTGAGTTCCAGCCAGGCTGTGTTTTGATGAAATCTGACATCAACTGGCGAAGCCAAGTGGTATTGCCCTCACGACCAATACGTTCCTCGATTCCTCGTTGAACCGTTTCGGCAGCAGCTGCCAAATCATAGCTCATCATGTCAGTCGTATAGGTCTTATCACTAAAGCCTTGTTGGCTCATATAGTTGAGGTAGTTAACCTGTGTCACCTTGTCTGGCCACCAAGTCATCAAAAGGGGACGATAATCTTTCTCAGTTGAAGCTGTCCAATTTTTCCCGTCCTTCAAGATCTGTTTTGGACGGTACCAGCTATCAGCCGTCAAGAAATTATCCAAGTGTTCAAAACTCTTACTTGACGTATCATAGGCCTGGTTATAAACCGCATAGATAGAGTTATTTGGAATGGCATCGGCACGATACAAAGGTTTACTTTGATCTACCATCGCCCCAGTTTCATCGAAATAATAAAGGCGACCATCAAGTTCAATCGCTGTGTTCTTTTTCACAACACCATTTTCAACATAATACTGCTTGCCATCGATAGTCTTCAAATTTGAAGCTACTGGTTTATAATCAAAACTTGGCTGACTTGGTTGGACCGGCTTATTAGGTTGAGACGGTTGACTTGGTTGAACAGGTTTGTTTGGTTGATTTGGCTGCGTTACAATGGTCACATTGGGTGTAGTTCCATTTGGACTTGTCACCGTCACATTTGGCTTAGGCGTATTTGGCCCTGTGATGATGGTCACATTGGGTGTTGTACCGCTGGCCGTAATCGTAATGTTAGTGTTGCGGTTGGCATTGATACGAATAGTGCTATCAGCAGTGCGTGTGGCAATTGATGGTGCTGCATTGGTCAATACTCTAGGTCTTGCTTGTTCTGTCACACTTGGAGTAGACTGAGCACTTGTTTGCCCAGCTACTTGAGTTGATGTCTGACCTTGTGACACCTGTTCAGTAGTCTGTGTCTCTTGGCCACTAGCTTGAGTTTGTGAAGATACTGCCACTTCTTGACTGGCAACTGGACTAGTTTGTGCTTGGACAGTTGCCTCTTGGCTGACTGCACTTGTCGCCGCCTGGAAGCTTGTTTCGTAACTTACGCTGGCTGTTGCTACTGCTGACACACTTGCTTGAGCACTAGCTTGCTCAGTAACAGTTGTTGTCGTCACTAGACTGGCAGTCCCATCCTCACTCAGTTGCTGCAAGCCATCACCATTTGGCGTGCTTGTCTCATCGGCCTCTACTTTTCCTTGAGCTAGAAGGCTTCCACCTGCCAAGGCAACCATTGAGAGAGTGGTCACCCCGATAGTTACCCAGTTTTTCTTAACCTTGTGTAGTTTAAAACGTACCTTATTTTCCATCTATATCAATCATCCTTTTTTCTGTTGTTATCTCTACTCTATGATATATTCAGATAAATTACAAATAGGAAAAAGTCATCTTCTTTTCATAAATCTCTGCCGGACGCTTCCTATTATTAACTTTGATTAGTAAAAATGAGACCTTACACCATATGTAAGGTCCTAAATAGAGTTTTTTTGCTTCTCAAACTCCTTCAAGCGCTTATCCTTAAAGGATTTTCATCATTAAAGTAAGCTTCAATTAAGCTTAAGAGATAGCAAAACTATGAGAGAAGCAGACCCAAAAAAGACAATTCTGAAAAGAAAATTTTAGATAGAATGACTCTATTTTTTCATCTGACTAAGACTGGATCCTGTCTATAGCGAGCGAATATTAAAGCACAGAGAGATTATTTGAGAGGAACCTACTCCATCCTCTAGATTTCTGAAAGAATCTTCTAAATTTTCTTGCATTCTGACGCAAATTGGCAGAAAAACCTAGGAAAGTCAGACCCATTCAGTTATAATAAAACTTAGGAAAAAGGAGGAAAATTATGAAAGTACATTCTAATTTTGCTGGACAGACGTCCAAACATCGTCTTCTTGCGCTCTCATGCGCAACTGCTCTTGCTGGTTTTGCCTTTATCGCTAAACCTGCCCTTGCCGAGGAAGCTACAGCTGACAGCACTGCCAACCTCGACACTAGAGCTACGACAACCACCAATGTCAAGACAACAGCTGATCTCGTTGAGACAAAAGTTGTCGATGCCACGCCAGCGACAGAAGCGACTGCTAACACTTCAGAAGAGGCAGCAAGTGTCAACACTGACGCAGCCACAACTCTTACTAAAGTGACTGTTAGCCAAGAACAAACACCTGACCAACCTGCTGTAGCAACGAACGCAGTTGAGGCCCAAGCCACTAATACTGACGCAAGCACTTCAACTGGTCATTATTACAGTGATGACCAAGGCAATTGGTACTATAAAGATGCCAATGGTGAAAACCTCAAAGGTGCTCAAACCATTGATGGTCAAAACGTTTACTTCCGTGATAATGGTCAACAAGTTAAAGGTGGCCTAGCTAAATCAAATGGTTTCTTGGACCGCTACTACGACGTTGATTCTGGTGACCTTTGGACTAACCGTTATGTCGAATTCAATGGTAACTGGTACTACCTTGGCAACGACGGAAAACCTGTTACAGGGGCACAAACCATCAACGGACAGGAAGTTTTCTTCCATCCCTACCACGGTTTCCAAATTAAGGGTGACTTTGCAGGCTACTACTCAGAAGCATCTACTTACGGCAACTACTACGACGGCCAAACTGGTGACAAGGTCACTCACAAAGGCTTTGTTCAACGTAAATTAGGTGACTGGTTCTACCTTGATGACAAAGGTGACAAGGTGATGGGCCTTCAAACTATTGATGGCAAGCTCTACTACTTTACTGCTAGTGGTGCATCAAAATACATCCAATATGGGAAACAAGTTAAAGGGGAAGCTATCTCCTTTGTTAACAACTCTAAATACGCACCTGTCTATGGGGTTGGTACTAATGACAAGGTAACACAGCGCTACTACTTCGACGAAAACACTGGCGAAGCCGTTAAGAACCGTTATATCTACCTTCAAGGTGATTGGTACTACTTCGGTGACGATGGTAATGCCATCCGCCCAGAATCTGGTGAAGCTGTTATTGATGACCAAGTGGTTTACCTTTACAAATCTGGTAAACAGGCCAAAGGTGAGCTTATCGAAGTCAACGGTGTTCCTCACTACTACGATGCCAACTCTGGCGCTCGTGTGTCAAACGCCATTCTCACAATTAAAGGTAAGACCTACCAATTTGACGCTGACGGTAACGGTAAACTTATCGGATAATTAAAAAATATAAAGATAAAAGGAAGTCGGGTTTCGACTTCTTTTTTCGTTTTTTCTCCCTCTTAAACATTAAAAATGTAAAGGTATTCATTCTTTTTGTCTAAATCTTTTATAATCTCTTGATTAAAAAATAATAACATTTATAATAATAATTAAGAAAAGGAGGAGGGTTATGAAAGTGAATTCTAATTTCTTTAGGTTGACGTCTAAAAAGCGTCTTGTTTCCCTATCTTGTGCAACTGTTTTAGCTAGTTTTGCTCTGATTGCAAGACCTGCCTTTGCTGAAGAGGTCACCACAGATAAACCTACAAATCTCGATACGACAACAGTTACGACTGCGAGTGTCGAAACGACTGCTGATTTGGTCGAGACTCATTCTTCAAGTGCTGTAGGCCTATCAGAAACAAGTGCTGCTTCTACGACTGAAAATGTCTCATCAAACAGTACAGAAACAGCAAATTCTCTTCTTGCGACTTCTGAAGCGACTAGTGACTCAGCCTCAAAAGCAGGGAGTCAGAGTCAAGCTGCTAGCGAAAGTCCAAACACTACAAGCACTACTGCTTCAACATCAACTGCCACTTCTACAGCGACAAGTGAAGCTAATTCGAATACTCCTGCTACATCCAGTGAAACCAATATTACTGGTGGAGAATACTATCTTGGAGACTACGGACGCTGGCACTATAGAGATGCTAACGGAAAGGACCTCGTAGGCCCTCAGACTGTTGATGGTATTAAGGTCTACTTCTACAAAACTGGTGCCCAAGCCCGAGGTGAATTTGCCGAAGATAGAAAATATTATGATAATGAAAAAGGAGCCTTGGTCACAAATAGCTATGTCACCAACAAAGATGACACCTACTATATTGATGAAAATGGCTACGCCCTAAAGGGCCCTCACGTTATTAATGGTGTCCATGTCTATTTCAATGATAATTGGCAGCCAGGCAGTACGGGGGCTATGCTCAAAAATGCCTTTGGGAGAGACAACCGATACTATAATGAGAAAGGTGAACAGGTAGATTTCGGCACAAATAACTACTTCCAAATTGGAGAGGATTGGTACTATGCTGGAAGTGATGGAGCTATCGTCAAGGGTCCTCAGATCATAGATGGAAAGAAAGTCTATTTTGAAAAAGAAAGTGGTAAACAGGTTCGAAACCATTTTGTAAAAGATGCTACTAATCCTAAGAAGTTATATTACTATGGTGACGATAGTGGTGCTTTAGTCACAAACCAATACCTTGTAGCCTACAATAAGCAAACGCAAAGAAAAGAGCGTTATTACCTTAACGCTGAAGGTACGCCTACCTTAGGAGAGCAAACCATCGAAGGCAAACACGTCTACTTCGACCCTCAAGACGGTCGACAACTGTTTGATGTTTTTTCAAGTACTGGTCACTACTATGATCAAGATGGTATTCTAAAAGATTTTGGTACTAACCACTACGTCAATATAAAAGGAAATTGGTACTATGTTGGTAGCGACGGAGCTTTTGTAAAAGGTCGTAAAGTTATTAATGGCGCTCAAGTCTACTTCGACAAGGATGGTAAGCAAGTCAAAGGTGGCTTTGATGACGATAATAATTTCCATGACATCAACGATGGAGACCTTGTCACTAATCGTTTGGTAACAGTAGGTGATAAGAGCTACTACATCGGAACCTACAACAAAGCTATCAAGGGTGCTACCGTTATTGATGGTATAGAGTATTATTTTGACGATACTACAGGCGTCCAAGTTAAGGGAAACTTTGCATCTAATGGCAAATATTATGATGCTAGAAGCGGAGCCCCCGTAACTAACAGCTATGTCCAAGTCGGTCAAGATTGGTATTATGTTGATAAAGAAGGAAAAGCCGTAACAGGTGAACATACTATCAACGGTGAACGTGTTTACTTCGAAGATTATCGTGGTAAACAGGTTAAGGGTAACTTTGCTGAGAATGGCTATTATTACGACCAACATACCGGTGCCAAAACAGATTTGGGCACTAATCGTTATGTTCAAGTGAATGATGACTGGTACCATATTGGATCAACAGGAACCATTCTCAAAGGGCAACAAACTATTGATGGTGTTGAGGTCTATTTTGATACAACCACTGGTAAACAAGCCAAGGGAGTTTTCATCAACGAATACGGTAATGCAGAAAATCCAAATTATGGGCTAAATACTGTTAAATTCTATGACAAAGATAATGGCGCCCTCCTTAAACAGCAATACTTTAATTTTAATGATAATTGGTACTATGCTGATGCTGACGGAATCATTCTCAAAGGTGCGCACACTATTGATGGTGTCGATGTCTACTTTGATAAGTCAAATGGTAAGCAAGTCAAAGGGAAGTTTGTTACTGAGTCAGGAGATGTAAGTGATAGTGGGATTCACTACTATGACAAAGATAATGGCGCCCTCATCAAAGGGGGTTACTTCACTGACGGTGGCTACTGGTATTATGCTGACGATCAAGGCAATCTTCTTTCAGGTGAACACACCATTAATGGGATTAAGGTTTACTTTAATCCAAAAACTCACCGACAAGCCAGAAATACAATTGTCAATGGCTACTATTATGACAAAGAGACCGGTGCACCACATGCAGTCCCTCGAAATCAATTCATAGAGATTGATGATGATTTGTACTATTTTGATAGCGAGGGCAAGCCTCTAACTGGTAAGAAAATCATAGATGGGAAGGAATATTATTTCAGAGAAAATGGTTCAGCTCGAAGAGGGGACTTTAATTTCTTTGGTACAGGGCCATATTATGACAAGAAAACAGGGGCTGCAGTCTATAAAGCTGGTCTCGTCGAAGTTGGTAATGGACACTGGTGTTACATTAACGACAAGAGCGAAAAGCTTCTTTATCTCCAAAATATTGATGGCAAACTCTACTATTTTGAAAATTTTAGAGCCATCTATTACACTTCAGGGTATCTCGCTAAAGACAAAGTACTCAGTCCTGAGGCTGAAGACTATGATCGACACAGGGGTACAACGGCTGCTGAAGTTGTTAAATCAGAACCTTACGCTTATTATTACTTCGATGCCGACACAGGTGCTGCCGTAACCAATCAATTCATCAACTGGCGGGGGAATACCTACTACTTTGGTGCTGACGGCAAAGCACTGGTCTTTGATCAAATCATAGATGGCAAACACTACTACTTTGATGAGCAAGGTAAACAAGTCAAAGGGCAATTTATTTTAGATTACAATGGCAATCGCTATTTTGATGATAATACTGGGGAACTCCTAACTAATACCATTCGAACTATTAATGGTAAGACTTATTCCTTTGATAAAAATGGTAAATCTACAGAGATTTAATTCTCCGTTTAAGATATGGAATTCCAGATAATCATTTCGCATTGACTAAGTATCAACCCTTTCAATGGTTATTGAAAGGGTTTTTGTTGCTTCTATTTTTTCCTATACACCCTTAAACTCTGACACTAGCTCTGAAAAATCCTTATTTGCAATAAAATCATGTCAATTATTTAACATTTTAGGTATTTCTGTTAGTTTCTATTGTTTATTCTTAAAAAAGGATTATAATGAAGCTAGGTGAACATGTAAGCGTTTTAATCTTGCTTTAAAGGACACTTGGGGGATTATCTAAAAGATTGACATTAGTCGCTTAATGTCTAAATAAGAATCATAGTAGGATGACCATTCCTGAGTCACTTTGAACCATCAAACTAGGGCTCATTTCTAAAAATACAGCATCATTTCAAACTAGAGCTCTAGAGGGGACGCCCATACTAGTAAGCTCTAGTTTTTTGTGTCTTAGAAACCCAAAATAAACGAGATCTTCCGTGCTTAGAAAGGAGGAAAATTCTAAACGACTCTCGTTTTCCTAGAATCATTTCATCAGGACTCATGTTTGCCTTGAACAGTCTCATAATACAAAAACTGAGGAGACTTGGAGAAATAAGGATTGTCATAAAAAAGGTTGCCCCACAACCTTAGGGACTCTACCCAATACTCACTTTTCATAAACTCTCATGACAGCCCTTATTTTGCAGTATGTAAAAAGTTTAAAATGAAAGGAGAATTATCATGGAAAAG
>NZ_KV817339.1:182825-188341 GCF_001814615.1 Streptococcus sp. HMSC078H12
AAACATTGGGTAACTATTGCAGTGACAGGACTGGCTTTGGGATTGAGTTTTGCAGGACTCAACTACGCTTCAGCTGAAGAGCAGCCTACCCCTGTTAATGAAGCAACTGTTGAAGCCATCATCAAAGAAGGTGCTATTGACGTCGAGGCTCCAGCGACTAGTGAAGCCACAGCTAAACCTGCAGAAAACACAGCTACTACCGCTTCGAGTGAAGCTGCCACAGTATCAGAAGCACCAGTGGCCAGCTCTGAAGTTGCTTCAACAGAAACAGTCTCTGAAAAACCAAGCTCTGAAGTGACAAGCACAGCTAGTTCAGAAGTAGCCAGCCCGGAAACTGCAAATTCTGACGTAAGTGCTAGCCCTGAAGTAGTCGAAAAAACAGTGGTTACAGGTGGTCAATACACTAGCGATGACCAAGGTAACTGGTACTATGTTAAGGATGGCAAGGCGCTTACTGGTCTACAAACTATTGACTATGTAGACGTTTACTTTGATGCTGATGGTAAACAAGTCAAAGACGATACCCGTCAGATTGATGGTAGTACCTATCATTTTGCTAAGGATAGTGGTCAAATCACGCGCAATGCCTTTGCCTCTGACAAAATGGGTAATTGGTACTACTTTGGTCAAGATGGTAAAGCACTTACTGGTAAACAAATTGTTGATAACTTCACACTCTACTTCTACCCTAACGGGGTTCAAGCCAAGGATACCTTTGTCATTCTTGATGGTAATACCTATTATTTCCAAAAAGACAGTGGTCAACTGATTAGCAATCGTTATTGGTCTGATGACGAAGGCAACTGGTACTACAGCGATAAAGATGGTCGCCTCTTAATCGGTGCTCAAACTGTTGATTTTGTAAATGTCTACTTCTATGATGATGGTATCCAAGTTAAAGGGGACTTTGCGCCAAACGGCCATTATTATGATAAAGATACTGGTGCCCTCGTCACCAACCGTTATGTCGAAAAAGATGGCAAGTGGTACTCTGTCAATGATAAGGGCGATAAATTAATTGGTGCTCAAACTATAGATGGTGTAGAGGTCTATTTTGATAAAGAGGGTATCCAAGCCAAAGGTGTTTTTGCCAATGCTGATCATTTCTATGACAAAGACACAGGTGCTGCTGTCCGAGACCAAATCGTCGAAGTCGATGGCAAACGCTATTATGTTGGTACAGATGGTAGAAAAGTTTACTCAGGAACACATATTGTTCATGGTGAAGAAGTGAATCTTATCGTTGGAGATGGTCATCAAGGCTTCGGAGAATTCACATACTACGCAGATAGTGGAGACTATATCGGATTTGATGGTAAAAAGGTCACAAAAGCTGGTTTCGTCAGAACCAAAGATAATCACTGGTACTATCTAGACGGTAAGGGAGGCAAATTAGTCTCAGTTCAAGTTATCGATGGCGAACTCTACTACTTTGGACTTCCTACTCGTAAATACTACTACGGAATGCAAAGTAGAGGTGAGCTCATCTATGCGTATTACAGTGATACTATCCCTAACAGCAGCCACATCTACTATCTGGATGAAGCTACAGGCGCTGCTCTTAAAAATCAATACCATGAATGGGAAGGTAGTTGGTATTACTTTGGTCCAAACTGGTACGCCTTGACCGGTGAACAAACTATTGACAATGTCCCAGTCTACTTCCATAGTAACGGTAAACAAGCCAAGGGAGAGCTAGTCACCGTCGATGGTAAAATCCACTACTACGATGCCAACTCAGGTGCCCGTTTGTCAAATATTGACATTACTATCAAAGGGCAAACCTATCATTTTGATGCGGATGGTAACGGAACACTCATTAGTTAATGAAGTTATAAATACTCCTTCTTAAAATGACAGATTTAAAATGAAAGGAGAATTATCATGGAAAAGAAAGTACATTTTAAACTTCACAAAGTTAAAAAACATTGGGTAACTATTGCAGTGACAGGACTTGCTTTAGGATTGAGTTTTGCAGTTCTCAACTACGCTTCAGCTGAAGAACAGACTACCCCTGTTAATGAAGCAACTGTTGAAGCTATCATCAAAGAAGATGCTGTTGACGTTGAGGCTCCAGCAACTAGTGAAGCCACAGCTAAACCTGTAGAAAACACACCTGCTACCGCTTCGAGCGAAACTGCCACAGTATCAGAAGCACCAGTAGCTAGCTCTGAAGTGGCTTCAACAGAAACCGTTTCTGAAAAACCAAGCTCTGAAGTGACAAGCACAGCTAGTTCGGAAGCAGCTAATTCTGAAATTATACATTCTGAGGTAAGTGCAACAAATACACCTACAAACAACGAAACCCTCATCATAAGCACTTCTCCTGATAAAACAACTTTAGATACCTCACAAAAAGATGGTGATTTCACCATCACTGTTGAAGCGGAAGGTATCACAAAAAAGACAGATAAAAGAGAAAGTTTCGTTTCAGATGCAAATGGTGTTACCTATTATGTAGATGCAAAAGGGCAGCTGGTTACCGGACCAAAAGACATCAACGGTTTCCAATATTACTTTAACGATGACGGCACTATGGTAAAAGGTCAGCTTAGGAAAGTTGACGACAAACTGCACTTTTACGATGGAAACGATGGCAAGCTAGTAACAGATCGTTTTATTACATTCAAAGACAACCACTATATTCCAGAAGAAAACTATAGTAAAGTTGTTTACTTCAATGAACCTGCTTATATCGAACCAAACTATTATGTAATGCCTGGACTAGAACGTTACTATTTCGATAAAAATGGTAACACTCTTAAGAAAGGTCGTCAGACAATTTTAGGTAACGACTATTACATCTATGACAATGGCCAAGTTGCTGTTCATAGACTAATGGAATTAGATCACAAACGCTACTACTTTGATGACAAAGGGGCCTTAGCCAAAAACAAACAATTTCCTATCATCGAAAAGGGTTTATGGAAGTCTATGCCATATGTATTTTATTCAGACAACGATGGGGTAGCACATTATCTCAATAAACAACTAAACATTGTGACTTATCCGTTCCCAACTTACTATACTCTTCCTTCAGAAAATAATAGAGAATATCCAAAAAATCAATTTATGATGGACTACGAAGGTCGTTGGTATTACTTCAACAAAGACGGATTTTCTGTCACTGGACCTAAAACTATTGATGGCTTTGAACTCTACTTCCATGAATCATCTCGTCCAGAAGGACATCAAGCCAAAGGCGAATTCATTAATATTGATAATAAAATCTACTACTTCGACAAAGATAATGGTCGTAAAGTCAAGGATACATCTTTTGAGTTAAACGGTATCCATTATATCGCAGATAAAGAGGGAAATATCACTATTCAAGGTGATTCTAGATTCCATAACCAATATGTCAGCGATGATAAAGGCAACTGGTATTACTACAACGCCGATGGCAATAAACTCATTGGCGAACAAACCATTGATAACGTCAAAGTTTACTTTAAGGACAGTGGAGTCCAAGTTAAAGGACACTTCGCTCCGAATGGACACTTCTATGACAAGGATAGTGGTGAACTTGTTACCAATGCTTATGTAGAAGACAATGGAAACTGGTACTATGTCGATGAAAATGGTCAAAAACTCATTGGAAACCAAATTGTCGATAGTTATCATGTTTGTTTTGACGGTAATGGTCGTCAACTAAAAGGTGAGGCTAGCTACTCAAATTCAGGTCTACCAAAACATTACTATGATTTGCATAATGGACAAATGGTTATCAACTCTCTTATTCAAATCGATGGTAAGACCTATAAAGCTGATAATGAAGGTAAACTCTCTGAAGTACCATATGCTTTAAACTATCGCAACCAAATTGTTACCGACGAATTTGAAAACAGCTATTATTATGACTACCAAGGAATGATGGTTAAAAATCAATACGTTACTATCTATCACCTAGAAAATGACTATCTTAACCCTAAAATTAGAAAAGTCACCTATTATGCAGGATATGACGGAAAATTCCTTCACGGTCCCCAAACGATAAATGGTGTTGCTACTTATTTCAATGTCTATGGTGAACAAATCAAAGACCAGTTCGCAGACGATGGTTACTATTATGATAAAGATACCGGTGCTCGTGTTAATTTAGGAGTCAACCAATCAGTTATGATAAATGGTAAATGGTATTATCTTGACCATAACGGAAAGCAATCTAAAGGTGAGTTTATTAAACAAGGAGGAAACAAATACTACTACGACAAAATTAATGGTGAGCGTGTCATTGGAACACTTTTTGAAGTAAAAGACAAACTTTATATTTCAGACCAAGAAGGTATCATTACTGAAAAGAAAGATGATATCAAAAAAAATGGACTGTTCTATGATGACTACCACAATATCCATTATATGAATGATAATGGTCATCTAGCTAGGAACTTATACGTCCCTTCTGACCACAATGGATTTAGTGATGATACAAAACCATTTTACTATTTTGGTTCCGAAGGAATCGCTTTAAAAGGCGAACATACTATTAATGGTGAAACTGTATTCTTCGATGAAAATGGAGAGCAAGTAAAAGGAGGTTTCGCAAAAAACGGTAAATATTACAATAAACATACAGGTAGCTTAGCAAGAAATACTTTCAGAGATCGTACTGTAAGAATCGCTCGTGAATGGCGTGCTAATGGTATCTCAACTACATTCCGCTACTACCTAGATAATAGTGGCTACAAGGTGTCAGGTTATCAGATTATTAACGGTGAGGACTACTACTTCTACCCTGATGGACCACAGTTAAAAGGGGATTTCGCACCAGATGGTAGATATCACGATAAAGACACCGGAGCTTTAGTCACAAATCGTTATGTTCAAATAAAACCATGGCATTTTATCACCGACCTAGGTAATGACCCTATCGACCATAATTATGTTCAAGTATTTCAATTCGATAGATACCCTAGTCTAGTAGACACCTCAACTGGTGCAATTACTAGATATTTTGGTAAAAAATATTCTAATAGTTGGTACTACGTCGATGAAAATAGTCAAAAGGTAACTGGACACAAAACTATCGATAATGTAAAGGTTTACTTTGATAAAGATGGTAAACAAGCTAAAGGTATTGTTGCTGATGATGGTTATTACTATGACAAGAATACTGGTGAACTTGTTGACTTAGGACGTGACAAATTCGTTGACATTGACGGTTATCGTTACTATGTTGGTAGTGATGGTAAATGTTATAAGGGTGAACAAAAGATTGGAGATGATTACTACTATTTTCACGATGATGGTAGACTAGGCTACGATGAATTGCGAACAATTTGGGCGGGAAAAGACTACTACTACCATTATTATTACCCAAAAACTGGAAAACGTGCTAAAAATGTTGATATTACTTTTAATCACTCAATTCGTTACAAGGTGAAAGCTGAGCTTGTTCATTTCGATGAAAACGGTGATGGAAGGGTTATTAAATATATTTACGAATAATATTTATTTCACACATATAATTCCAATTTGTCTTTCAATGAAAGGAGAATTATCATGGAAAAGAAAGT
>NZ_KV817339.1:188441-193532 GCF_001814615.1 Streptococcus sp. HMSC078H12
AAACATTGGGTAACTATTGCAGTGACAGGACTCACTTTAGGATTGAGTTTTGCAGGCCTTAACTACGCTTCAGCTGAAGAACAGCCTACCCCTCTTAATGAAGCGACTGTTGAAGCCATCATCAAAGAAGGTGCTATTGACGTCGAGGCTCCAGCGACTAGTGAAGCCACAGCTAAACCTACAGAAAACACACCTGCTACCGCTTCAAGCGAAACTGCTACAGTATCAGAAGCACCAGTAGCTGCCTCAGAAATTGCTTCAACAGAAACAGTCTCTGAAAAACCAAGCTCTGAAGTCACAAGCACAGCTAGTTCGGAAGGAGCTAGTTCTGAAACTGCACATTCCGAGGTAAGTACAACGACTAGTGAGAGTGTTACAGCTGAGAATGTGTCATCTGTTGGTGATATCCCAAACGAAAATACCACGAGAGGAACTGACCGTTCTGCCTTTACTGAAAAAAGAAATGGATTTGTCACCGAACAAGAAGAACGCATCGAAACAGTTAACTATGTAGGTAGTCTTATTACCTTAAGACATCCTTATTACGTTACTTATTACTACGATAATAACGGTAATAAGCTTATGGGATGGCAAGATATTAATGGAGAACGCTATTATTTCAAAAAAGAGCGAGAACATCCTGGTTTCGAAACCATTGATGGAAAACTCTATTACTTTACAGATAGTGCACGTATGCTCCATGATGAATTTGTTGAAGAAAATGGTCAAACTTACTATCTAGGTAGCGATGGTGTGCGAGTTTCTGGCTTACAAGATATCAAAGGACAAACCTATTACTTTAATCCCGATAGAAACGACCAACTTAGCTACGGCTTGAACGTGGTTGGTGACAAACTCTATCTTTTTGGAGATGCTGGCAAAGAAAATCCGGGGCAATTAATTAAAGACACTCATCTCAAGAATGGTGACTTCCAACTAAATATTGATGCTAGTGGCGTCGTAACATTAGCTAATAACCATCCAGCTTTTCTACAAGATAATTCTGGGCATTGGTATTATATGAATACAGATGGAAAGCTAGTTACTGGACCACAAACTATTGACGGCTTAACCTATTACTTTGACTCAGATGGTAGACAGGTCAAGGGTGAACGCCGTAAGGTCAATGGTAAATCATATTTCTACGACCCAGATAACGGCGCCCTTGTGACGAACCGCCTCGTCACATTCAAAGCTGGACGATTCATTCCTGAAGAAAACTATGCTAAAGAAATAAGATTTGACGAAGCTCCTTATGCAAATTATGATAACAATGAACATCCTGAACTCGAACGGTATTATTTAGGTGCCGATGGCCTACCAGTCACAGGATGGCAAACCATCAATGGTAATAGGTACTTTTTCCAAGATGATGGAAACATGGTCGTGCACAGATTTTTCAATAACTATTACTTCTACAATGATGGAACTATTGCTAGAAATAGACGATTGAATATTCCTACGCACTATATTATGAGAGAATTTCCAAATATCTATGAATTTGATAATGATGGGGTTGGTAAATTCATTTCTAGTGATTTTAAGGATCTTCACCCTAAGACTACTGCTTATTTTGTCCAAGATAAAGATGGATACTGGCGTTACTATAATGAATATGGATTTCCTGTCGTTGGCCCTGCAACTATTGATGGCTACGACATGTATTTCCATTTAGGAACTCATAGACAAGCTAAGGGAGAGCTCGTTGATATCGATGGAAGGGTTTACTATTTTGATAAAGATAACGGTCGAAAAGTCAAAGATACAACTTTTGATTTCGATGGTAAGACCTATGTGGCAGACCAATCTGGTGTCCTCAGCATTAAAAGTCAATCAACTGAACGAAACCGCTATATCAGTGATTCCGAAGGTAACTGGTACTATGTCAATGACAAGGGTTACCTCCTCCTTGGTGCCCACACCATTGATAACGTCAACGTTTATTTCGGCACCAATGGTGTCCAATACAAAGGCCATTTTGCTCCTGATAATCACTATTACGATAAAGATAACGGTGCTTTAGTAACAGATAGATTGGTTGAGGATGGCGGCAAAGAGTTTTATGTTGATGAAGAAGGAAAGAAGTTTAACGGTACTAAATATTTGGACGGAATTCAGTACTACTTTAGCTACGGTGAAAAAGTGAAAGGTGAGTTTGATTATCCTATCAGTGGTAATCGTTATTATGACAAAGAGACTGGTGCCCTTGTAACTGGAAAATACTTCGAACATAAGAATAACTGGTATTATGCAAATAGTAAGGGAAATATTCTGACTGGTAGAAGAGTCATCGATGGCAAGCATGTCTACTTCTACGATGATGATTATGGACAATATAAGGGCATACAAGCTAAAGATAAACTCATCATTTTAGGTGGTAAGACTTACTATTATCTTCCTGGCTCTGGTAATCGTGCTGATAATGTAACCTTGACAATCAATCACGTTACTTATTACTTTGATAATGACGGGGTTGGCCATATCCTTCGATAATCATTTACAAGTGACTATGGATTTCAATTACTAAATACAAAAGGAAGTCGACCAACTGTCAACTTCCTTTTTTATATCATCAATAACTGTCTTACAAATAGAATCCAAATATGAACTATTCTTAAACAATTACGATTATCTTGTAAAAAAACTTGTTTGTCATAAAAAAAGTATTATAATAAAGATAGGTGAGCATGTAAGCGTTTTACTAAAAACGTTGAAAGTGTACTACAGGGGATTAGGATTAGGAACTTGGCTTTAGACTTCTAACGTCAAAATAATTTTTTATGCATGAAAACTGGTCCTTAGGCACTTTGGCATGATAATCTAAGGCTCTTTTCATACACACATCAGTCTATAATATAAAACTAGAGCTTTAGAGAGATTGCTTCAAACTAAAAGCTCTAGTTTTTTGTATTTGAAGACATATGCCATAGGTTGGATTCAATAATTAAACGAAAGGAGAGAAATAAAAGTATTAGGATAAAAAAAAATAAAATCACTTGTTTCTAGATATAAACTACACAGCATAAGCATATTCTCCTTGCCACACATTTGACGTGCTCGCCTATAAAATCGTCTTATGGCCATGCCCTGAGAGATTTAGATATGGGGCTCAGTCGTTTTAATAGATTTGCTCACTTTTAACACTCTTCTGACGGCCCAGCTCCTTTATGTTACACACCTAAACATCGGTGTTCATTTTTGAAGGGAGTCTATTATGAATACTGAAATGAATTATCATTGGCAAATGTCCAAGAAACACGTCGTAGCACTTTCCTGCGCAACTGCTCTAGCTACTTTTACTTTAGTCGCACGACCTGCATTTGCGGATGAAGCGAAAACACCTGAAACTTCTAGTCAACCAACTGAGATTCTTGCACCTGCACAAGAAACTGCAGTAACTAATGTTGAGGTCAAAGCACCTACTACAAATCCTATTTCAACCAATACTGAGCTACCTACTAGTACAAGTACGGTTCTTAGTGAAGCTCCTAGCAGTGAAGTCGCATCATCTGAATTAGCAAGCGAATCACCAGTAGAAATCACTTCTGAACAAAGTAATAGCAATCAAGAAAATGAGGCCAATAAAGCTATACCTATCAAAACAGCAACTTCAGAAGCATCTGCTACAAAGACTTCGTCAGAAAAAGTCAATGAACCTATTCCTGTCGAAGAAACAAAAACACCTACAAAAAACAGTGAACAACCTGCCCCAATCGAAGACAATGAAAAGCCAGTCTCACCTTCTGTAACACTTGAAAATGCACCTCATATTTCTGGTGGACATTATTATAGTGATGATAACGGTAACTGGTATTACAAGGATGCAAATGGCCAAAATCTTGTCGGGCTGAACTATGTGGACAATGTTCCTGTTTACTTTAGCCAAGACGGTATTCAAATCAAAGGTAGTTTTGCAGAGGATGGCCGTTACTATGACAAAGACTCTGGTGCTCTTGTAACCAAGGCCTTTAAAGAACTCTTAACTTATATTGGTCGTGATGATATCAACAATCAAAACATCTATACTACTGATTGGTACTACCTCGATGCCGATGGAAGACCACTTAAAGGGCCTCAAAATCTCGGTGGAACAAACATGTACTTCTTCCCTAACGGAGCACAAGTTAAGGGACGTTTCGCACCTGACGGACATTACTATGACAAAGACTCTGGTGCACTCGTAACTAATAGCTTTGTTCATGTCTACAACTGGAATTATCAAAATCAAGACGGAAATCGTGTGAATCACTTTGTCATCACCATTCCTAATAATTCAGTCGTTGGACCTAATGGTGAAAACCAATTTTGGGATATGAGTCATTACCCACTTTCTAGCAATGATTTGAATCGCGAAGATTTCTACTATTACGTAGATGATAAGGGAGACAAACTGACAGGACCTCAAACCCTAAACGGCATCCATGTCTACTTCGACCAAAACGGTAGACAACTTAGAGGTGAGTTTGAATTTGACGAAGATGGTACCGTTCATTATTACGATGCGAAAAACGGTGCACGTGCTGAAAATACCATTGTTAGAACAAATACTGGTGCCTTCAAATTCGATGCAAACGGTAATGGACATTTGATGAAACCTGGTGAAGAAATAGATACCCCCGTCACTCCTACACCAACTGTCTCCCTAGACAAGGCTCCACGTGTTTTTGGTGGTCACTATTATAGTGATAACCAAGGCAACTGGTACTACAAGGATGCAAACGGTAAAAACCTCATCGGTCTCAACTTCGTTGACAACATTCCAGTCTACTTTGACAAGGATGGCAAACAAGTCAAAGGACGTTTTGCAGAGGATGGTCACTATTACGATAAAAACTCTGGTGCACTTGTTACAAAACGCTATCTTGAAACTGAAGATGGCAACTGGGTTTACGTCAATGACAAAGGTGATAAACTCAAGGGAGAACAAACTATTGATGGTGTTAAAGTCTACTTTGATGATTTCACTGGTACACAAGTCAAGGGACATTTTGCACCAAATGGTAAATACTATGACAAAGATTCTGGGGCTCTCGTAACCAATGCTTTTAAAGAAATCTTGACTTATATTGGTCGTGATGATATCAACAATCA
>NZ_KV817339.1:193632-199341 GCF_001814615.1 Streptococcus sp. HMSC078H12
TATATTGGTCGTGATGATATCAACAATCAAAATGTCTATACTACTGCCTGGTATTATCTCGATGCTGATGGTAAGCCATTAACAGGACCTCAAACCTTTGGAAATAGTCGCTTGTACTTCCTTCCTAATGGGGCACAAGTCAAGGGACGCTTCGCCCCTGATGGACACTATTATGATAAAGACTCTGGTGCTCTCGTCACTAATAGCTTTGTTCATGTCTACAACTGGAATTACCGAAATCTCGATGGTGATCGCATCTTCCACTTCACTATTACCATTCCTGGAAATGATATCGTAGGTCAGGATGGACAGTACCCAAGAGAAAGTAAAGATTTAGATCGTGAAGATTTCTACTACTATGTTGATGCTAAAGGGGATAAACTGACAGGACCTCAAACCTTAAACGGCATCCATGTTTACTTCGACCAAAACGGTAGACAACTTAGAGGTGAATTCAAATTTGACGATAACGGAACTGTCCACTATTACGATGCTAAGAATGGGGCACGCGCTGAAAATACCATTGTTAGAACAAACACTGGTGCCTTCAAATTCGATGCTGACGGTAATGGACATTTGATGGGCCCTGGTGAAGTTTAGGAATATAATTCAAATAACATCCATTGATATCGCATAATTACTTTGATTTAGTAATCGTTAAAAAGGAAGTCGACCAAGTGTCAACTTCCTTTTTTATCTCACAAATAAACTTTTTCTTCTACTTTAAGAAAACTTTAGGCTTTGCTTTATATACTATAACCATCCTAAAACTTTTCTTTTTCATAATCTCCTAAATCCAGGGCTCGGGTCCTGGATTTTTTTGTGCGGTCAAGAAATAAACGATGTCATAGGTTTTGAGCTATTGCTTTTCTTCTTTTGCCTGATTAATCATATCTAGGAAATAAGCATGTACCCTTTCGTCACCCGTTAATTCTGGATGAAAAGAGGTCACCAAGATCTGCTTCTCTCTAGCTGCCACAATTGCCCCATTGACTTGAGCTAGAATCTCCACTTCTGGTCCAACAGCTTCAATAATCGGCCCACGAATAAAGACCATTGGGATTTCCCCTATTCCTTTAAATTCAGCATCTGTGACAAAACTGCCCAATTGGCGACCATAGGCATTTCTGGCTACATTGATGTCCATGCTTGCCAAATGTTTTGTTTGGTCCCCCACTATGGTTTTGGCTAACAAAATCAGACCTGCACAGGTTCCAAATACAGGTAGTCCAGCATCAATTTTCGCCTTTATCGGCTCAAACAAGTCTAAATCATGCAAGAGTTTCCCCATAACTGTCGACTCTCCCCCTGGTAGAATGAGCCCGTCCAAATCAGCGTGAGCTTCCCAATCCTGTCGATTTCTGATTTGAACCGTTTCAACCCCAAGTGCTTTCAAGACATGCTCATGTTCTGCAAAAGCACCTTGCAAAGCCAGTATTCCAATTTTTGTCATCTATTTTCCTCGCTCTGCCATTAAGATGTCAATTTCATCCTTGTTGATACCAACCATGGCTTCCCCCAAATCTTCTGACACTTGCGCCAAAATGTCCGGACGATTATAGTTAGTCACTGCTTTGACGATGGCTTCCGCACGTTTTTTCGGATCTCCTGATTTGAAAATACCTGAACCAACAAAGACACCTTCAGCACCCAACTGCAGCATAAGAGCAGCATCTGCTGGCGTCGCTACACCACCTGCCGCAAAATTGACAACCGGCAACTTGCCATGTTCGTGGACATAACGGACCAAATCAATTGGCACCTGCAAGTCTTTAGCAGTAATATAAAGCTCATCTTCTCTAAGATTTTGAATACGGCGAATTTCTTGATTCATGAGTCGCAAGTGGTGAACAGCCTGAACAATATCACCAGTCCCAGGTTCGCCCTTAGTACGAATCATTGAGGCCCCTTCAGAGATACGGCGAAGAGCCTCACCAAGGTCCTTGGCTCCACAGACGAAAGGCACATCAAATTTGGTTTTGTCCACATGAATAAGGTCATCGGCCGGTGTCAAAACCTCACTCTCGTCGATATAATCAATCTCAATCGCCTGCAAAATCTGTGCTTCAACGAAATGACCAATACGCACCTTAGCCATCACTGGAATACTAACAGCGTCCTGAATTTCCTTAATCATCTTAGGATCACTCATACGTGACACACCACCCACTGCACGGATATCGGCCGGAATGCGTTCCAAGGCCATGACTGCAGCCGCTCCTGCCGCCTCAGCGATACGTGCTTGCTCAGGATTTTGAACGTCCATGATGACGCCCCCCTTAAGCATCTGTGCCAAATTTTTATTTAAGTCGTAACGATTTGTCATTGCAATCACCTCTCATGTTTTTATGCCCTCTATTTTACACAGGATGATTTTTGAATAAAAGAGTCTTTTTCTCAAACTGTATGGGGACAATTACCCTTTCAATGATATCTATAGACGAAAAAATAAATAAATTAGGAAAACCCTTTTATAGGCTATAACTATCACAACTATAAGCATCTTTTTATAAGAGTATGGCATTTTTGTATCCGTTTTCTATTGAAGTTATTAGAAAATAAGATTAAAATATAATCGTAAATTAATTTTTGGTATTCCTGTTGTTTTAAATGTCACAGCATGAATTTACCAAGTCACCATATAAGGGGGAAAATTATGGAAAACAAAGTTCGTTTCAAACTTCATAAAGTTAAGAAACATTGGATCACAATCGCTGCCTCAAGTTTGGCTATCGGAGCTTCACTAATTGGACTAGGACAGGTCGGAGCTGATGAAGTCAAACCAGAAACGACTGCTGTTAACAGTCCTGAAAATGTCGTCTCTGACAGCAATCTTGAGACAAGTGCTAGCCTTATAACAAGAACCGAAGTAGCTCCAACGAGTACAGTTGTCGAGAATACTTCTAGTGCAGCAGTATCTACTGACACTACACCTACTAATGTCGCTACTCAGCCAACAGAAACAACTGCTACACAGCCTACTATCGAGACTGATAAAAAGGTTGAAACCGCTCAATCTAGTGAAACAACTATTGCTGATAGAAGTGCTGAACCTGTCAACGACAAGCAAAATACAAATGAAAATAAGTCAGAGATTACTGAGGTCAGTGAGCATCCATTATCAGGACAAGAAATCTCTATCACTCAAGGAAAATTCACATCCGACGATCAAGGCAATTGGTACTACACCAAGGACGGAAAAAATCTCACTGGATGGAATAATGTAGAAGATCGCGAATACTATTTCCAAGAAGATGGAAAACAGGTCAAAGGCCAATTTGTTGAGGTAAATGGAAAGAACTATTATTTAGATGACCATACTGGTATGCTCCTAGTCAATTACTACCTCGATAAAGACGGTAAACATTATCAAATTGATGAGAATGGGGTTGTGACAGAGAGAACTAAACTGCCTACAAACATTACTGGTGGACATTTTGAAGCCAATGATAAGGGGGAATGGTCTTATATCACTTCACAAGGTGAAAAATTGACTGGTTTCCAATATGTGGACGGTGTTGAACTCTATTTTGACAAAGATGGGAAACAACTCAAAGGTCAAGAAATCACAGTTGATGGTAAAACATATTACTTAGATCAAAACACCGGTGCCCTTCTCAAAAATTCTTACCGTAATTGGTCTGAAAAACAGATTATCTCACGGTATAAAACAAACTACATTTACCATACTAGTTACTTCAACCGAGATGGCATACGTGCCACAGGTCTCGTTAAAACAGCAGCTGGTTTCATTCACTATTTTGATGAAAATGGCGAACTGCTTAAGAATGTAGCGGTTAATGTAGGAGACACAACCTATGTCTTTGGTGAGAGAGGACGACTAGCTCGAAAATCCTTTATTTGGGATAAAGTAGATTTCACCTTCCCTGAAAATGTTAATTTTTATTATGGTGATGAAAAGGGCCACGCTGTTAAAGGACTTCAAACCATTGATGGTTACCAACTTTACTTCGATAAAAACGGTCGTCAAGCAAAAGGTGAAATTGTTCAAATTGATGGTAAAACCTATTACTTTGATAAAAACAATGGGCGTATGGTTAAAAATCAATGGGCCTCAGTCAATTTTGGTGGAATTAGTCCTGCATCAAAGGACTACCGTTCATACTATCTCGGAAATGATGGCGCTGCTGTGACTGGATGGCAAGATATTGATGGAGAACGCTTGTACTTCACTGATACCGGTATCTATGCTACAAATGGCATCTATTCAATCGATGGTAAGAACTATCTATTTGAAAAAGGAAAACTAGTCAAGGATGCTTACGGCGTTGTTGATAAGCCAGGGGCTAGAGTGAGATTTAAATATACCTACCGAACTAATGCAGATGGAGAAGTCCTAACTGGTAAACAAATTATCGATGGAACAGAGTATGTCTTTGCTTCAGATGGTCATGTTGTCGATGGTGTCATAGGTTATGACGGCAAACTTTATCTAGTCAAAGATAGTAAAATAGAAAAAAACTACTTTGGAGCCTTCTTTTCTAAAAACGAAATTTTGGGTGGAATTAATTTCACTGGAATCTATGGAACTGATGAAAATGGTGTCCTCCTAGAGGGTGTCCAACGAGGCTTAGATGGTCAACTGCACTACTTCCAACCTGAGGTAAAAAGTGTTGATAAACCTACATGGAAAGAAATCGATGGCAAGCGCTATCGTCTAACAAAATGGTATCTTCCTGAACACCACGCTGGTATGTACACAACTATTATCCTCACTAACGATACTTTGAAAGTCGATGACAAGACCTATACGATTGATAATGAGGGAGTTGCTACTGAGTTTACGGCCAAAAACCAATTTGTTCGCGATGATTTCTGGAATTGGTACTATTACGATGCTGTTGGCAAACTCCTAACTGGTCGTCAAACCATTGATGGTGTTCAACTCTACTTTGATGCTAACGGTAAACAAGCTAAAGGTACTTTGGTTGACATTGATGGTGACACTTACTACTTTGACAAGGATAGTGGGGCTATGTGGACCAATCGTAGTCTAACTCTCAATGGAATGACCTACGAAATTGATGACCAAGGTCGTGTGACATCGTCACTTCGAAATACCTTTGTTCAAGATAAAGATGGTGACTGGACCTACCTCAAAGATAAAGGGCAAGTAGCTACTGGATGGCAGACTATTGATGGTATTCAACTCTACTTTGATGGAACTGGGAAACAAATCAAAGGTGAGCGTATCCTTATAGATGGAAAATACTACTATTTCGATAAGAACAGTGGCGAACTCCTTCGTAATGCATTCCATTCCTTTAGTTCCTCATATAAGCTCTACTTTGGAAATGATGGTGCGCAAGTTTTCGGATGGTACACACTAGATGGTCATCGTGTTTACTTTAAAGAAGACGGTCTACAAGCTAAAGATAAGGTACTTTCAATTGATGACAATTATTATTACTTCAATCAAG
Organism: Streptococcus sp. HMSC078H12; assembly: GCF_001814615.1. Lineage (NCBI taxonomy): Bacteria > Bacillati > Bacillota > Bacilli > Lactobacillales > Streptococcaceae > Streptococcus > Streptococcus sp. HMSC078H12. Next base: position 199,074 of record NZ_KV817339.1, read on the forward strand.
ATGGCCAACTTCTTGTTAATGGTTCCGCTAAATCATATAATAGTTTATATCTTGCAGATTCAGAAGGGAAATTATTATCCGGGTGGAGAGAAATTGACGGTAAGACCTATTACCTAGATCCAAGCAACCAATATCGCTATATCAAAAAAACAGAAACCATAGATGGAAAGACCTATCTTTTCGGTTCTTACGCAGAATTATTACGTAATGAAACTAATTCCGGTTACGTTTCAGACGAAAATGGAATCGTTCGAACAGGATTCTACCG
>NZ_KV817339.1:199441-202448 GCF_001814615.1 Streptococcus sp. HMSC078H12
GAAAATGGAATCGTTCGAACAGGATTCTACCGTACTGATAAAGGCTACCTCTGCTATCTTGAGCCTAGGGTAATCGAGTTCTACCAACCAACTTGGAAGGAAATTGACGGTAAGCTCTATCACTTTGAAAAATCAACCTCATTAAGGAAATATCTTTACGGATCTCCAATCACAACCAATGCAACGCTAGAAAAAGATGGCAAAACTTATATCATCGATGAAAATGGTGTAGCAACTGAAAAAGTGAATTAATGGGGAAAGAAAAAAATTATTCCACTTTAAGAAAACTTTAGGCTTTGCTTTATATACTATAACCATCCTAAAACTTTTCTTTTTCATAATCTCCTAAATCCAGGGCTCAGGTCCTGGATTTTTTTGTGTAAACATCTACTTCTCTCAAACGTCTCTATTGCACTATTTATTGAAACTATAAATATGTATGCGTTTTCTATTGAGTTTGTTAGAAAATAAGGGTAAGATATAATCATAAATTAATCTTTGGTATTAATCTCGTTGATTCTTTCACGATGTGAGTATGCCAAATCACCATAATAAGGGGGAAATTTATGGAAAACAAAGTTCGTTTCAAGCTTCATAAAGTTAAGAAACATTGGATTACAATCGCTGCCTCAAGTTTGGCTATCGGAGCTTCACTAATTGGACTAGGACAGGTCGGAGCTGATGAAGTCAAACCAGAAACGACTGCTGTTAACAGTCCTGAAAATGTCGTCTCTGACAGCAATCTTGAGACAAGTGCTAGCCTTATAACAAGAACCGAAGTAGCTCCGGCGAGCACTACTGTTGAAAATACTTCTAGTGAAGCAGTACCTTCTGACACTACACCTACTAATGTCGCTACTCAGCCTACAGAAACGCCTACGACACAGCCTGCCAGTGAAACTGATAAGAAGGTTGAAGGAGTTACTACTGATAGAAGTACTGAAGTCTCATCTGAGACAAGCGACAACGCAACTACTGCACACGAAACACCTTCACAAGGAGGTAGGTTCACTTCTGATGAGCAAGGTAACTGGTATTACCTAGACAGCGAGGGCCACAAACTAACTGGCCCACAAACCATCGATAGCTTTAACCTCTACTTCCATGACAATGGCATCCAAGCAAAGGGTGAAAAGGTAACCATTGATGGCAAGGATTACTACTACGATAAAGATAATGGGCGAAAGGTAACTGATACAAGTATTGAAGTAGACGGTAAAACTTATTTAGCAGATGCTGATGGCATCCTAACCGAAAAAACACAACTACCTACTCAGGTCGTGACTGGTGGTCATTTCCAATCTGACAACCAAAAAGATTGGTATTACTACACTGCTAATGGTGAAAAACTGACTGGTTGGCAAAATGTTGATGGTGTCATCCTTTATTTTGATAAAGATGGAAAACAAGTCAAAGGACAAAAACAAGAAATCGACGGCAAGCATTACTATTTTGCCTATCATAATGGTGCCTTAATGACTAATCAATGGTATGAACATATCATCTTTAATAATTATAGGGCCAATCCAATGTATACGCACCTCTTTGAATATCTAGGAGAGGACGGTGCTCCCGTTACAGGTTGGCATACAATCGATAACAAACGCTACTACTTCCAATCAGACGGCCTGAGAGCTCAAAACGATGTCGTAACCATTGATGGGAAGAAATATTTGTTTGATTATGACGGTCAATTGGTTAAGAACACGTATGGCATCGTTGAAAGACCTTCTATGTTTTTCTCTAGTAAAACAACTTACCACACTGATGCTGACGGCGTCATCCAAACTGGTAAACAGATAATTGATGGTAAGGAATACATTTTTTCTGAAAATGGGGTTGTCCTAAACGGAATTATCACTTTTGAAAATAAAGATTATTTTGTCATTAATAGTGTAGTCCAAAAAAATAGCCTTAAAGCCTACTTTGCACCTGTTGTCTATCACAATGAAGGTATTTTTAATGGGATCTATGGCACTGATGAAAACGGGATTGTCTTAAAAGGATTCCAACGAGGTATTGATGGTCAACTCCACTACTTCCAACCAGCAGTAAAAAGTGTCACTAAGCCTTCATGGGAGGAAATCAATGGGCAACGTTACCGATTGACAGATGGAGATTACGTCGAACCTACTGCTGGTATGCGTCCTACAATTATTGTCTCTAATACAACTTTGAAAGTTGATGACAAAGTCTATTCCTTTGATGACAAGGGAATCTCAACCGAAGTTACACCTACAAATCAGTTTATTCGCGACGACTTTTGGAACTGGTACTACTACGACAAAGATGGGAAACTCCTAACAGGTCGTCAAACCATTGATGGTGTCCAACTCTACTTTGATAAAGATGGCAAGCAAGCCAAAGGAACTTTGGTTGACATCGATGGGGATACCTACTACTTCGATAAAGATAGCGGAGCTTTATGGACTAACCGTACCATTGAGCTTGGTGGTGTTACCTATAACATTGATGAAGAAGGACATGTCACATCATCTCTACGCAACACCTTTGTTCAGGACAAGGATGGCGATTGGACTTATCTCAAAGATAAGGGCCAATTAGCTACTGGCTGGCAAACCATTAACGGTGTCCAACTCTACTTTGATGGCAGTGGTAAGCAAATAAAAGGTAAGCGTATCCTTATAGATGGGAAGTACTACTATTTCGCTGAAAACAATGGTGAACTCCTCCGTAATGCATTCTATCCGTACAATTACTATTCTAAGCTCTACTTTGGCAATGATGGAGCTCAAGTTTTTGGCTGGTATACACTAGATAATCACCGTGTTTACTTTAAGGAAAATGGTCTTCAAGCTAAAGAAGAGTTGCTTCTAATTGACGGAAATTATTATTACTTCACTCGAGATGGGCAACTCCTAGTTGATGGTTCAGCTAAATTATTTGGTGAAATATATCTTGCCGATTCAGAAGGAAAACTATTAACCGGGTGGAGAGAAATTGACGGTAAGACTTATTACCTAGATCCAAGCAACCAATATCGCTA
>NZ_KV817339.1:202548-202896 GCF_001814615.1 Streptococcus sp. HMSC078H12
GAAAATGGAATCGTTCGAACAGGATTCTACCGCACTGATAAAGGCTATCTCTGCTATCTTGAGCCTCAGATAATATCTTCCTACCAACCAACTTGGAAGGAAATTGACGGTAAGCTCTATCACTTTGAAAAATCAACCTCATTAGGGAGAGATTTGTACGGTTCTCCAATCACAACCAAAGCAACACTAGAAAAAGATGGCAAAACTTATGTCATTGATGAAAATGGTGTAGCGACTGAGAAAATGAATTAAAGTGAAGAACAAGATATTTCTTCCACTTTAAGAAAACTTTAGGCTTTGCTTTTTATACTATAAGCATCCTAAAACTTTTCTTTTTCATAATCTCCT
>NZ_KV817339.1:202996-205473 GCF_001814615.1 Streptococcus sp. HMSC078H12
GTGTTTTTAAACTCTTGTGACTGCTAAAATTGCGACATTTACTTTATTAGTCACTTTTCAATGTAATCGTTTTCTTATTTTTGTCTAAATTTCTTATATTTCCTTGAAAGTCTCTAAAATAGCGCTATAATAGGACTTAGGAAATGGAGGAAAAAGTATGAAAGTACATTCTAATTTTACTGGACCTAAGTCCAAAAAACGTCTGATTGCATTCTCATGTGCAACTGCTCTTGCTAGCTTTGCTTTTATCGCAAGGCCTGCATTTGCGGAGGAAGCTAAAGTTGACAACTCATCAAACCTTGATGTGACTGCTGCTACCACTGCGAATGTAGAAACTACAGCAGACCTCGTCGAAACAAAGGTTGTCGAAGCACCTGTTACTACTGAAAATGTGGCTAGCACAGAAAACACCACAAATGTCTCAGAACAAGCCTCAACTTCTAAAACAAGTTCTGAAACTGCCAGTGAAACAGCTTTAACAACTGCAAGCGAAAGTCAAGCACCTGCAGAATCAGCCGCAGGCCAAACACGTGAGGCTGTAACTACAGACCGAGCTGCCAATGAGACAGCTTCAGCTAGTGAAACAAATGTCACTGGTGGTCAATACTATAGCGATGACCAAGGCAACTGGTATTATAAAGATGCCAGTGGTAAAAACCTTACTGGCGACCAAACTATTGATGGTGTACGTGTCTCTTTCCGCGAAGATGGTAAACAAATTAAAGGGCCAGATTTCAATTGGTCTGGTGATCTCCGTCGTTATTTCGATGATAATTCTGGTCAACTTCAAACCAATCGTTACTTAGAATACAAAGGTAATTGGTACTATTTAGGTGAAAATGGCTATCCACTCACTGGAGAACAAACTATCGACGGTCAAGAAGTCTACTTCGATTATAAAGGTGTTCAAATCAAAGGTGACTTTAGCGGAAAGGACTATAGCTATCCAGATCAAACCTTCTATTACGACCCTAACTCTGGTGCAAGGGTGCGAAAAGAAGGCCTAGTTCAGAATAAAAAAGGCCAAACCTTTTACATCAAGAACGATGGTTCTAAATTTACAGGAATACGTGAAATTGATGGTAACATCTACTATTTTAAAGCACGTGATGCTGCCTCTCCTGTTGATACTGGTGTCCTACAAAAGGGAATCAGCATTTTACTAGAAGAAGGTCAAAATTCACCACGTACTAACGGTTTTGGTACCCCTACTAATATTACACGCCGCTATTATTTTGACTCAGTCACTGGTCAACTCGTTAAAAAACGCTATGTCCAAGAAGCTGATGGTTGGTACTACTATGGTGAAGATGGAAATGCTATTCGTCCTCAAGATGGTGAAGTCAATATAGACGGTCAAATCGTTTACCTCTATGCTAATGGTCGTCAAGCTAAAGGAGAGCTTGTTCTCGATAATGGTATTCTTCGCTACTATGATCCTAATTCTGGAACACGAGTCTCTAACACCACTCTAACAATTAATGGTATGACCTATCGATTTGATGAAAACGGCGTAGGTACGGATGCTCCTAACCCAAATGGTTATTATAGCGATGATAACGGAAACTGGTATTATAAAAACGCAAATGGAGACAACCTTACCGGAACTCAGATTATCAATGGCCAAAAAGTATTCTTCCGCGACAATGGTCAACAGATTAAAGGTGCTTATGGTGATTCCTACGGTGATTTATACGCATTCTACGATATTAATTCAGGAAACCTTGTAACCAATCGTTATGTTGAATACATGGGTAATTGGTTTTATGTAGGTAAAGATGGTAAACCAGTCAAGGGAGCTCGAAATATCGATGGACAAGATGTCTTCTTCAACTATCGAGGTGTACAAGCCAAAGGTGATTTTGGTCAAGATGGCGTATATATGCCTGAGTACTATTACGATAAAGATAATGGTCGCAAAGTAACCAAAGCTGGGTTTGTGAAAGATAACAGAGGCTTAACTTACTATATTAACGAGAAAGGTGAAAAAGTCCTTGGACTTCATGAAATCAATGGTGATTTATATTACTTCCGTCAAGGGGGTGCCTATAAATACACCCAACTAGGTGACATGTGGCAAGACAGTATTAATTACATTGATGGTAAAATCTACTACTTCGGTCATGACGGTAAAGCAATTAAAAATCGTTTCTATCAATGGGGTAATGACTGGTACTACTTCTATGCGGATGGTACAGCCGCTACTGGTGCCGTTCAAATTAATGGGCAAAAGCTTTACTTCGATACAAATCATGGTAGACAAGTCAAAGGCGCTTTTGCACCAGATGGTCACTACTACGATGAAAACTCTGGTGAACTAGTCACCAACCAAACACGTACTATCAAAGGTGTAACTTATCATTTTGATGAAAATGGTAATGCGACTAAAGTTTAAGGTAGCCCTTACTTTAAGAAAACTTTAGGCTCTGCTCAATATACTATAATCATCCTAAAACTTTTCTTTTTCATAATCTCCT
>NZ_KV817339.1:205573-205891 GCF_001814615.1 Streptococcus sp. HMSC078H12
CTGATTGCATTCTCATGTGCAACTGCTCTTGCAAGTTTTACTTTAATCGCAAGACCTGCCTTCGCTGAGGAAGCTAAAGCTGATAGCTCAACAAACCTTGATGTGACTGCTGCTACCACTGCGAATGTAGAAACCACAGCAGACCTCGTAGAAACAAAGGTTGTCGAAGCTCCTGCTACTACTGAAAATGTAGGCACTACAAACGTCTCAGAACGAGCCACAACTTCTGCTGCAAGCTCTGAAACTGCCAGTGAAACAGCTTCAATAACTACAAGTGAAAGTCAATCACCTGCAGAATCAGCCGCAGGCCAAACACGT
>NZ_KV817339.1:205991-235662 GCF_001814615.1 Streptococcus sp. HMSC078H12
CTACAGACCGAGCTGCCAATGAGACAGCTTCAACTAACGAAACTTCAAACAGTGAAACCAATGTCACTGGTGGTCAATACTATAGTGATGCATATGGTCACTGGCATTATAAAGATGCTAGTGGTAAAGACCTGACTGGACCACAAACTATTGATGGCGTTAAGGTCTACTTCAATCCAGGCGGTGTTCAGGTTAAAGGGGAATTTGGCTGGGACAGTCACTATTATGACAAAGACTCTGGTGCTCTTGTTACTAATAAATTTGTTGAAGAATATGGTAGAACCTATTACGTTGATGAAAATGGTAATAAGGCAATTGGTTCTAAAGAAGTTAATGGAGCGTGGTATTATTTTGAGCAGTATGGTGAACTAATTAAAAACAATTTTGCTCCTGATGGCCGTTATTATGACAAATATGGTAAACAAGTGGATTTCGGAACAAACCGCTATTTCGAATTAAACGGGGAATGGTACTATGCTGGAAATGATGGTGCTATTTTAAAGGGACCACAAACCATCGATGGTGTTAAGGTTTACTTCCGACAATACGGAGCTCAAGTCAAAGGATATTTTGTCAAAGATGAGGGGGATAATAAATCTCGATACTACGATAAGGATACTGGTGCTCTTGCCACCAATCAATATGTTATCGCTTATAATCCTTACAAACATCGAAATGAACGTTATTATGTTAACGACCAAGGAATTCGGTTAACTGGTCCTCAAACAATTGACGGTAAACAAGTCTACTTCGATACCTACGAGGGAAGCCAGGTTTTCGACAATTTTGCTGACGATGGTTACTTTTACGATCAGGACGGAAATCGTGTTGATCTTGGTGCCAATCGTTATGTTCAAATCAGAGACAATTGGTACTATGTCGGTAACGATGGAAAAATTTTAACCGGTGAACACATTATTGATGGAGCTCACGTTTATTTTGAATATGGAGGTAAACAAGTTAAAGGAGATTTTGACTATAAAAATCAATTTCACGATAAAGACTCTGGAACTTTAGTTACTAATCGTTTCGTTACCGTTAATGACAAGACCTACTTCATTGGAGCAGATAGTAAGGCTATTAAAGGAGCGACCGTCATCGACAACATTGAATACTTCTTTGACGAAAAAACTGGCGCTCAGGTTAAGGGAAATTTCGCAAGTAACAAAAAATATTATAACAGTACTACTGGTGCTCTCGTAATCAATAGTTATGTCCAAGTCGACAAAGACTGGTACTACGTAGGCAATGACGGTAAACGGCTTAAAGGTTCTCAAACCATTAACAATGTTCCTGTATACTTTGACCCTTATGATGGTAAACAAGCCAAAGGTGTCTTTGGTAATGATGGCTACTTCTACGACAAAGATTCTGGTGCTAAAATAGACCTTGGTACCAATCGCTACGTTTACATCAACGATAACTGGTACTATCTTAATGGAGAAGGAAAAATCCTTAAAGGCGATCAAACCATCGACGGGGTACAGGTTCACTTTGATCCATATTATGGTAATCAAATTAAAGGAGAATTTACCGATAGTAATGGGCATGCGGTTAAAGCAAACTCCTATACTAGCCCAGTTAAGTACTATGATAAAAATTCTGGAGCTCTTGTAAAAGGTCAATACTTTAGCCATGATGGTAAATGGTACTATGCAGATGCAGAAGGTAATATCCTTAAAGGCTCACAAACCATCGATGGGGTACACGTTTACTTTGACTATAATGGTGTACAAGCTAAAGATACTGTTCTAGATGGTTACTACTACGATAAAGATAGTGGAGCACGAAAAGAACTCCCTCGTGATCAGTTTATTAAGATTGGTGACGATTTATACTACATTAGCAGTAATGGACGAACTGGGAATATAACTATTGATGGTAAGGATTACTATGTTGGTCGATATGGTAGAGTTCTTCGTGGTTCCTTTAACGTATACCAAGAGCCACCTTACTATGATGACGAAACTGGCGAAGCTGTGAAAAAAACTGGTTTTGTTAAATCTTATGGTCGTTGGTACTATATAGAGGAAGACGGAAAAAAAGCAAAGGGCCTTAAAGAAATTGATGGTAAGCTTTATTTCTTCTCTAACAATCCAATGAACAAATACGAAACAAACGAACAAGTTCGTGGACAATTAGCTAGACCTTACTTTTATATTTCCTTCCCAAATAGAGCAGAAGACAACCCAACTTACTACTTCGATGCTGAGACTGGAGCTGCTGTAACCAACCAATTCGTCTATGCAGATGGACACTGGTACTACTTCGGTAACGATGGAAAGGCTCTTCTATTTGATCAAGTCATCAATGGTCAACACCTCTACTTTGATTATGAAGGTAAACAAGTTAAGGGCGATTTCGTTACAGACTACAAGGGAACTCGTTATTATGACGAAAACTCTGGTGAGCTCGTCACCAACCAAACACGTACCATCAATGGTGTGACTTATCACTTTGATGAAATTGGGCGTGCGAAGCAATTATAAGGATTTTAGTAAAATAGACTAAGTTTTTCTCGCAGATATCTATACTAGAGGAAGTTGATTAATTTTAACTTCCTTTTTAAAATCCACGAAAATAATTTTTGTCTGCTTTAAGAAAACTTTAGGCTTTGCTTTATATACTATAACCATCCTAAAACTTTTCTTTTTCATAATCTCCTAAATCCAGGGCGCAGGTCCTGGATTTTTTTGTTTTTTGATAATTGTTTGAATTACTAAGAACTGGAAAAATCTCACCTAATAGCCAGAAAAATAGATGTTATTCTCTTTTATCAATCTCTTCACATTAAAAGAAAGCCTTTTTATTTTTAATATTGAAAAGGCTTTCTTATTGCATTATAATATAAATTAAAAAGGGGAGGTATTTGTTATGGAAACAAATAATAAGGTCAAACATCAAACATCTAAAAAGTATCTTATTGCATTTTCATGTGCATCAGCTCTTGCAAGTTTTGCGCTTATTGCAGGAGTTGCTTTTGCGGATGAAGTAACTACTGGTGAAACACACAAGATTGACACAACAACAAGTGTTATTGCCAATGTTGAAACAACAGCAGACTTAGTTGAAACAAAGGGTATTGAAGCAATATCTTCTGCTGAAAGTTCAACAGGTGCTCCAGAGTTAGCAAGTTCGGAAAACGTTAGAGAAACGGCTTCAGCAACCACTAGTGAAAGTCAAGCACCTACTGAAACAACAACCGTTGAAGCACACGCAGCTTCAACAAGAGACAGTGTAACTAGTGAAACAACTACAACAACTCCTGTTATTAATGAGAACGTAAACATTACAGGTGGTCAATATTACAGTGACCAAAACGGTAAATGGCATTACCGAGATGCCAATGGTAATGACCTGACTGGACCACAAACTATTGATGGGGTTCAAGTCTATTTCGATAAAGAAAATGGCGTGCAAGCTAAAGGCGTTTTTGCAAAGGATCCTAATAATGCTAAAAAACTAAATTTCTATGACAAAGATTCTGGTGCCCTTCTCAAAAGTCAATTTATCGTAGCCTACAGCAACGATACGAAACAATATGAACGTTACTATCTAGATGATAATGGGAACCCCGTGTACGGTGAGTATCGAATTAATCGTAGATCATCCTACTTTGACGATAAATTTGGGACTCAAATCATTGATCGCTTTGCTCCTAATGGACACTTTTACGATCAGGATGGTGTTTTCGTCAATTTAGGTACCAACCGCTTTGTTGAAATCAAAGGAAAATGGTACTATCTCAATGATAGAGGACAAATTATAAAGGGCAGCCATATCATCAATGGAGCTCAGGTCTATTTCGATGAAAATGGTGTTCAAATAAAAGGGAATTTTGACAAGGAAAACCGCTATTATGATAAACACACTGGTAAGCTAGTAAGCAACCGATTCGTAACAGTCAACGATAAGAGCTACTTCGTTGGCGCAAAAGGTGTCGCCATGAAGGGTGCTACTCGTATTGATGGTAAAGAGTACTACTTCGATAAAAAGACAGGTGCCCAAGTAAAAGGTGACTTCGGAGGTAATGGTAAATACTACGACGCCTCAACTGGTGCACTTGTAACCAACCGTTATGTCAATGTAGATAAATATTGGTACTATGTTGATGCTGAGGGCAAACCATTAAAAGGTTCACAAACCATAAATAATGTTCCTGTCTACTTTGATTCTTATTATGGACGACAAGTTAAAGGTGATTTTGGAGACGATGGTTACTACTATGATAAAGACTCTGGTGCGAGAATTACACTCGAAAAAAATCGTTACCATAATATTAATAACCATTGGTATTATGTCGGTTCAAATGGCAAAATCCTTAAAGGTGACCACGTCATCAATGGCGTTCAGGTGCATTTCGATAGGGTATTTGGAATACAAGCTAAAGATGACTTTGTAGATAAAGATGGCATTAATGTTCTCTATGATAGCTTTGTTGTCTTTGGTATCCCAGTTAAGTATTATGATAAGGATACTGGTGAACTTGTTAAGGGGCGTTACTTTACAAGTCGAGGCAAATGGTTCTATGCAGACAAGCAAGGCAATATTCTAAAAGGTGCCCATACCATTGATGGTGTCCCTGTCTACTTTGACGACCACCTCGGAACACAATTCAAAAACGTAGTTAAAAATGGCTACTACTATGATAAGGATACCGGTGAACAGAAGGAAGTCCCACGGAACCAATTTGTTCGTGCTGATAATGGGCTCTTCTATTATGATAAAGATGGTAAAGCACTTTCTGGTTCTCATACCATTAATGGTGTAACCTATTCGTTCTATGAAAATGGACAAGCCCGTCAAGGAACTTTTGGGCCTTCCGGTTCAGGACCTTTCTACGATGAGGTTACTGGAGCAGCAGTCAGAGAAAAAGGATTCCATCAAGTAGGTGGCGATTGGTACTATACTGATGAAAATGGTAATAAACTCTTAGGTCTTCAAGAAATAGATGGCAAACTCTATTATCTCGATAATACAGAGTCTACTAGCTTAATTACTGGTTATCTCGCAAAAGATAAAGTGCTTAGTCCTGAGCAAAAAGAGTCTACTAGATATCCTCGGACATCTAGTAGTACTATCATCGAACCTAAAATCTACAGTTACTACTACTTTGACGCTGAAACAGGTGCTGCTGTAACTAATCAATTCGTTAATTGGAAGGGCAACTGGTACTACTTCGGTAACGATGGCAAGGCCCTCCTCTTTGATCAAGTCGTCAATGGTCAACACCTCTACTTTGATTATGAAGGTAAACAAGTTAAGGGCGATTTCGTTACAGACTACAAGGGAACTCGTTATTATGACGAAAACTCTGGTGAGCTCGTCACCAACCAAACACGTACCATCAATGGTGTGACTTATCACTTTGATGAAAATGGACGTACGAAGCAATTGTAAGAAATGTAAGAAAATCGACTAAAATTATTCTCATTCGTCATACAGATAAACGACAAACAAAAAGTCCAAATCAAACTATTGATTTGGGCTTTTTGTTAGGTAAAGAATTTATTAGTCCTTTTTCAGTCTTTTTAGGTGTTTATAGAGACCAAAGGCCCGATCCAGTTGCATGGATTCGATAGGACGTTTGCCCTTGATATAGAGATTTCCATTGGTCGCATTCATCAACCCTGTTTTAGAAATAGCATAGCCGGTAATCATGCCACTATAAAGGAATTTTTCCAGCTCCTTGACATCTAATACTCTGCTTGAAGGTTCAAGAATACCATATTCTGCTTCATAAATATCCACTAGTCTTTTAAATTTATAGGCTGTTTTTATGGGCATATCTCCGACATTTCCCTTGGCATAATAATGATAAAGATTCTGTGGGCTTAAGTCTGCAGATGCCACCTCTTGACCGTTGGGCGAGTAAGGTTGTGATTTAATGAAAGTATTGAGCTTGCCAATATCAATGTGGAAGTCGCTAACATTTTCCTTAGGAACAGGGAAGTCATTCCTATCAACAATCTCCCTTCGTCTTATGGTAGCTAATAATTCATATGGTTCGACTCTAAGTCTTTTGGAGAATTTTTCCAAAGTATCAAGCGATACTGTTCCTGTTTGATTGATTAGGTTATAGTTGGTTTGAGCCATACCAGATGAGACTACAAAGGCTGTCATGCGTTCTCTGACTTCCCCCTCATCCATATCTTCCGTGATTTCCAGCTTCTTGCGAATGTTGTGCCACAAGTTTTGGGTGACCTGATCAGGATCTCTTGGAAACTCAAAAACCTCATGCTGATTATTTCGAGCTAAGAGCTTTCCAAGTGTAATGTTTTTTCCAGTCACCTTGGCCAGACCGTTAGTAATGGTTACAATCTTTAGGATATTTCCCTTAGGCTTGTTCATAAAGAGCATCCGAAGGCTTCCTGCCGGAATCCCCGTGGCTTCTGAAAGCTCTCTGTAACTCTTTTTGTCTTTCCAAAATTCCCCCATACGAGCTTTTTCTGCATTTTCCCAGAAAAGCTCCTTAAGGGGTTTGGGGGCATTCGGCTCATCCGAAAATAGTCGTTTTGACATCATTGTCTCCCTCTAAAATTGCTGTTTATAAATTAGTCCAAATCTATTATCTCATATTTTTAATAAAAATCAAATCATTCCCTAATTAAATATATTTATAACTTTCTATTTGTGCTGATTTTTACAAGATAAAAAGGATTTAGCTCAGTTTTACACGGAACTAAATCCCTTACTTAGACAAACTATCGGAAGTCATAATAAAGCTCAAAAGTCATCATATGCTGTTTAAAACTAATAGTTATTACGATAATCTCTTTACTTTGCGATTATCAACTCTATAAATGGCTAACATATCTAGTATAAGCCATGTATCACGGGGATAAGCGACATATCGTGTTGACCAGATTGGATTAAACTTTTGTTTATATTGTCTAAGACCACTAAAAGAATAGAAGCGATTGGTAAAGGCATAGATGAGATAAGCCACTTTTTCCTGTAAGAAACTATGTTTCTCAGTTCCTACATTTGACAATGGCGCCATACCTAAGTCAAAGTAGGTAACTCCTTCTTCTTTAAAATGAAGTAATAATTTTACAAAAAGATAATCCATGATACCATTAGGGGCTGTCTTTAAGTCGTAGCGCATCAGGTCAATGCTTGCTTCGTTAGGTCCATTGCTAGCTAAAAAGGTAACGAAAGCCTGAATGTTATCTTCCTCATCACTTACAAGAGCTATTGGAGCTAATTGAATGTACTTTTCATCAAAATAGCCAAGTGAAAAACCTTTTTCTTGGCGACCATCTAACCAACTATCCGATATTTCTTTTAGAGTATTAAGCATCTTTTTATCAAAAGGCGGTTGTAATACTTGAAATTGATATCCTTTATTTTCTAGCTTATTCACAACCGTTCTAAACTTCTTCCCGTGTTTTCCTTCAGTTGTAAATTCATCGAGTGATACCTGAGCAGTCTCACCAAACTTCATAAAGTCGTATCCATATTCATGAAGTAAAAGGGTTGTTTCTTGATTAACTTCATAGAAAATAACAGAGATATTTGCATCCTCAGCTTCTGCTAGAAACTGTGATAAGCCCTTTTCTAAGTAGCCTGAGTGTGCTAGTGGATCCGACATAACAACACACTTGTTATTTTCAATTGCAAATTGGAAAACAACTTTGTCTTGACCATCCTCCTGGTACCAATAAAGATATTTATCACCTAAAAATGCTAAGGCAGCATCTAAATTTAAATTTGGGATTGTTGCGATAAAGTCTTGATATCGTTGTTTATCGAAAACTTCTCCGAAGTTCTCTTTAATTTTATTACTTTCACGAAGAACCAAAACATACAAAATGACCAATATCAGAGACAAACCAAGAAAATGAATCCAGTGTGTAACCAGATGAGAGAGATGTTTTAACTTAAACACATGATGAGGATTAAAATGACCCAGCAAAACAAGTGTTAAGAAGAAACTACCACCAATATACGATATATCTTTAGAACAATCTTCCCAAGCATAAAGATAATGTCTGCGAACAAATGTATCCTTATTCCACCATACGAGAAACAAGAGAACCATTAAGAAAAGACTACTTGGTAATGAAAAACTACCAATATTCAAATAAACAAGACTTACTAGCCCTAGGACAGTAGCCAGTGTTAACGTAAATTTTAAACGTCGTTTAACTAATCTTGCTAAAAGGAAGAACAGAACACCAAGAACAATACTAGGAAGTTGAAAAACAAACTGTCCAGTGCTAGGTGTAAGTTCTCTAAGCAAAGGAAGATGTCCTAATTCTTGAGGAACTATAGCTGAAACGATAAGAAAGAAACCAAAGAGTCGCAACCCCCAAACCAATACTATAGCGGATAAGGCTTCAATGACCTTTTGAGGAATTCCTAAATATTTCTCATTTAGTCGTCCGCCCATATTTTTTAAGAATAAAACAACTCCTAAACAGAAAGGGAGAATATAATAGAATAACCTAAATACAAGTAACCAACTTAGTGCCTGAGCCTTATCAATCCCAAGACCAACTAAACCAGATACTATAATTAAATCGAAACTACCAAGACTACCAGGAATCATTGATATAATTCCGATTGTAATAGCAATCATAAAGAGGGGAATCACATCGTAAATTGGTAAATTATAGCCCAAAATATAGCCAACCAGGAGGAAAAAGCTTATTACACAAGCCCAATCAAGCGCAGAAGCTAATACTAAAGATAAAATTGTCTTTCCACCCAGCTGGCCAAAATAGGCCCAATTTTTCCTATTTGAAACAAATAAAACAATCGGGAGATAGAGACTAGCTCCTAAAAGGACTGGCCAATACTGCTTAATCCCAATTGATAAAGGGAATAAACCTGTCAAAACCAAGCTTATCAGGGCAAACAGTGAAAATCCACTCATGAAATAAGGAATGACACGAGAAATGCCCTGCATACTTTTTTCAGGTCGTTCTTCATCTCCATAGAAAGAATATCGTAAACCAATATCTACCAAGCCGGCAAAGCCAATCATATTATTCAAGCTATTAATGGTCCAGCTAGTTTCTAGTAAGTAAGATAATTTTTGTTTCTGATTTAGCTCTTTATTTAAGATAGTATCATAGAAGATCATTGGCGCAACAGCTATAAAACCAAACAATGCTAAACAGATGACATTTAGTGGAGACAGTTTCCCCAGTATTTCTACAATCTTATCAAACGAAATCGTCTTAAAAAGTCTAGTTATCTCTACAATAACTAGACTAGCAATAGATAGAAATAAAACGAGTTTGATAAGTGTTTGCCATTTTTTAACCCAATTTAAAAACATTTACAAACTCTACTCCTTTTATCCTAATAATGTCTGTAAAATCGGAATCACAATCACAAATAAAACTGTACTGAGAGTGACCACATTCGTTGAAAACTCAACATCGCCTTTACCTTGATTGGCAAGGATAGGAAGAACTGCCAAGGCTGGTGTTGCAGATTGAATCATAAAGGTTCTAAATTCTGGTGCTACCATATTTGGAGAGAAGAACTTCAGAACCAAGAGCATGATGACCGGTGCAAGGATAAAACGTCCAACTAGTGTGATGATGGTATCTTTATCAAAGCGAATAGTCTGAAGCCCTGCCTTAGCAAGGACGATACCGATATAGACAAGAGATAACGGCGTTGTCAAACTACCAATATAAGTCAAGGTACTTTCCGCAAAACTTGGGACAGGAATACGTAACACCAAAAAGACGAGGGCTACGAGAAATCCTAATAAAGGAGCTGGGAAGAGCTTCTTCCAATTAAATTTTTGAGCCTGTTTTGAAGCCCCTTCTTTACTATCAGAAGTCATCAGATAGACACCTAATGTCCAAGTAGATACTGTATTTGTAATATAATAAACCAAGAAGTAAGGAAGGGCTTGATTTCCAAACAAAGCGATATTTAAAGGCAAACCAATAAATATGGTATTGGCATTAACAAAGGTATTAATCATGGTTCCTCGACGCCCTGGGCGCACTTTAAAAACTTCCACCGCGATAAAGGCCGCTAGGTAACCAAGAATGAAGGCGATAAAGGTATACAACAAACCGCCAGACAAGCTAATCAATTTATCTAAAGTTAAATATTTAAGAACAGAGGTAAAAATCGCAACTGGCATGGCCACGTTCATAATGAGTTTAGATAAGTCATTTCCAAAACTCTCTTTAAACCACCCACGGACCTGTAAGAAATAACCAAGAATGATGATGACGATAATGGGTACAATACTCTGAATCGAAGTTAAAAATATTTCCATAATCTTCCTTTCTATATATTAGGATATACAGTAAAAGGCGTACGAGGCATCTAGTCGCACTCGTACACCTCCATTAAATTTACTTATTTATATTCTGGATACCATTTCAAATCACGAACTGCTTTAGCCATATCTGTTTCTTCAGCACGCGCAAGACCTTGTTCTTGCGCTTTTTTAGCAACTGCTTCTGCTACTTTGATAGAAACATCAGCTACATACTTGAATGGAGGCAAGACTGGTGCTCCTGGTTCGCCTGGATTGACAATACCACTCAATGAATGTGCTGCAGCTCCAATCATTTCATCCGTCAACAGACTCGCTTCGGAAGCCAGCATACCTAGTCCGAGACCTGGGTAAATCAGGGCATTATTCGCTTGACCAATCACATAGTCCACACCTTTATAGGAAACTGTACCAGCTGGAATTCCTGTCGCAACAAATGCTTTTCCGTCTGACCATTCGATCAAATCTTTGGCACTTGCCTCAGCTAGTTTGGTTGGGTTAGACAATGGGAAAATGATAGGACGTTCTGTGTTTTCACACATAGCTTCTACAATTTCTTTTGTGAAGGTATTTGGCTGAGTTGAAGTTCCCACAAGAATAGTTGGCTTAACCGTCTTCACTACTTCAAGAAGGTCCGCCAACTTATCTGCATTGGCAAAATCAGAACGTTTCTTAGCAAATGGTTTTTGTTCCGGCGTTAAGTCATCCATGTCATCAAAGAGGAGACCTTGTTTGTCAACCATAAAGAAGCGTTTATAGGCTTCTTCTTCAGGCAGACCTTCACTGACCATTTCACGAAGGACACGAGAGGCAATCCCTGCACCAGCAGTCCCACCACCATAGCAGAGATAAACTTGATCCGTTAATTTTTCACCTGTAATGTCCAATGAACCAAAGATTCCACCGAGGGTTACAATACCAGTTCCTTGGATATCATCGTTAAAGGTTGGGATTTGTTTTCGGTATTTTTCAAGGATGTTAGCAGCATTTAAGCGACCGAAATCTTCCCAGTGCAGATAGAGTTTAGGGAAAAGACGTTCTGCAGTTTGAACAAATTGGTCAATGAAATCATAATAACGATCACCACGCACACGTTCGTGGCGATTTCCCAAGTAATTAGGGTTGTTACGCAATTCTTCACGGTTGGTACCTGCATCAATGACCAAAGGAAGCACCATTGAAGGATCGATTCCTGCAGCTCCAGTATAGACCATCAGTTTCCCAACAGAAATATCGACACCATTTGTACCCCAGTCACCAATACCGAGAATACCTTCTGCATCTGTCACAACAATAAGACGAATCTCACGGTCCCCTGCTGCATTTCTCAAAGTTGCTTCGATATTTTCAGGATGATTGATATCAAGATATGCGGCATATTGTGGATCTACAAAGAGGTCGCTATAACCCTCAATGGTATCAGCGATTGTTGGGTCATAGACAATGGGATTAAATTCTTCCAAATGTTGAGAAAAGAGGTAATAGAAAAGAGTTCGGTTGGTGTTAAAAATTTCCATTAGGAAAAGACGCTTTTCCAAATCATTGGCCTTTGTTTGCATTTGCGCATAAGTTTGCGCCGCTTGTTCTTCAATCGTTTGAACATACGGTGGCAGTAAACCAATAAGGCCTAGTTCCTTTCGCTCCTCTAAGGTAAAGGCAGTACCTTTATTGAGGAAAGGGTTGTTTAAAATATCATGTGCAGTCATAGTGCAACCTCCTTTTTACTTATATTATACTACTTAAAATAGTCATTTTAAAGAACAATGTGCTTTATAGTGTCCACTCATTTCTTTTATGTTATAATGGGCAAAAAGAATTATGACAGAATCAACTATACAACCAGTTATCATCTTTCATCCAGATACAAATGGACAACCACTTTATCTGTGCCTAACCGTATAACACATTTGTTTTACAGGCTGTATAGTAGCAACAATTGTGATGGTACTAATAGAGTACTAGCATATTGAACTAATAAACAACAATATGGATTTTATAGTATACTTTGTATTGTTTAAAAAGTTATTTTTGTCATTTAAAACTTGTATTCTGTTTATATGACAACTAATAATTATCTACAAAAATATATTTCACAAAAAGTGAAATATTTTCGTAAACAAAACAAAATGAGCCAGGAGGAACTTTCGGAACAGGCAGGACTCGGACTCAAGTATATCAATCAATTAGAAAACCAAAATGTGAATCTTACCATTCACAGTCTAGAAAAAGTGATTGTCGCCTTAAACTTGACACCAGAGGACTTTTTCAATTTCAATAGCCTCGAGCCCACCACTGACCAAACCGATAATCTCTCATTGAAAAGAGTTAACATGAAGCTGAAACAAGTTCCTGTTGATAAAAGGGAGAAAATCCTAGCTATTTTTGAAGATATTCTTGATAACCTATAATCATCTCCTGACTCATCATCATATTCTAACTCAATAAAAAAGTTATAGTCAAACACATCACTACGGATAATATTTACTTATCGTCTCATCTAGCCTTGTCTATGTAACTCTTTTTAACAATTTTTTGAAAGTGTGATTTTATGAATCTTAAAGACTTATACTATTTTTATGACCTAAGCAACCTGCAATCTTTCACTGCAGTAGCTCGAAAAAACGGGGTGAGTCAACCATCTATTTCTTATGCCATTAAACGTTTAGAAAAGGAGTTTCATTGTCAATTACTTGTGCATGATCCTTCACATAGGACATTTAAGCTAACTCCACAAGGTGATATATTGCTACGACATGTAAAGAAAGCTCTTCCAGAAATACAAGGTGCCCAAAAAGAAATACTTCGAAGCATTTCTCCCTATGATACAATTGGGTTTCCGCCTCTTATTATTGACTATCTTGTTCGTAAAGAGCCTGCTTTTATTGAAAATGTCTCAGCACTTCGAAACATTCACCCTATACAAGAAGGTTCTATTGAACTTCTAGACCTCTTGTCTAAGGGAGAACTAGATGCCAGTTTTATTGGAAGCTTAGAACCGATTATCGATAAACGATTTTCAGTTAAAACTCTTATGACAAGTGATCTTTATTATATTCTACCTTCAGGCCACTCATTGGCAGATAAGGAAGCTATCGCTTTCTCTGATGTTCTAAATGAAAATTTTATTATTTTAGACGAACATTTTGTTCATCTAAATGCTTTTCAACATTTGAATAATCAATATCATCATGCTGCAACACCATTCTTTCAAACAGATGATATTAATTTGCTTAAGCAACTCCTTCGTAAAAAAATTGGTATCAGTCTTCTTTCTGAAATCGCTATAACAAAGGAAGACAAAGATTTAATTTCTATCCCAATGGTTAAAGAGGAACGCATGTCGCTTTATGTTTCACTAGTTACACTTAAGGAAACTAATCTTCATCCTGAGGTAGAAAACTTCTTCCAAGAACTATTAAATTAAAAGCGATAATACTAAGCTAATTAAGATACATCTAACAATAAAAGGAAACTCCCCTCGTACTTAAACGAAGGGAGTTGTTTTACTAATAATTCCAGTTTACCAAGAGATAAATTAGACTCGAGCCAAACATATCCGCCAAGGCATGCATGAGGAAGAATGGAAGCAAGTTTTTGACCTTGTATTTATAAAGGAAATAATAAAGTAGACCAAAGACCACACCGATAACCAGAGCCCATAGTATCCCCTGATAGGTATGGAAGGACACACGGACAATGGTTGAAAAGACCAAGACCCACCATTTATACTTGTCCTTTACTGAGGTCAAAAGCCCTAAGAAGAAAAATTCCTCGTAGAAACCGTTAAGCAGTCCGTAAGCAATGGCCATAGGTGACAAAGCCATAAACTTATCAATAACAGCCATAGGGTTAATATAAGCTAAAACTTGAGGACTAAAATAATTATACTGTCCTGACAAGGTGCTAACCATATCGGCAAATAGGCCTGAGATAGCGAAAATAAAGGGTACCCAAAAGAGAACAGACCACTTTAGGCGTATAGGTAATTGTTTAAAGTCAAAATGACGTATCCAGAGATATATAATCGCTAAGGTTAGGAGAATAATCTGCAAGGTGAAATTACTTGAATAGCCTGCTCCCTCACTGGCTGTATTTGTTGACGTCTCAGTAACTGTTGTCGCTACGGTCGGAGCCAAACTTGCCAAATATATTTCAGTCGAACGGACAATAAACTGTCCAAACATAATGAGCGTAACAATACCGATATCAAACCACCTCAGATTCTTTAGTGGTTGTTCAGGACGAATTTTCTTGAGTAAAGACATTGGTCTTTCCTTTCTTCTAACCTCTTCATCGAAGACTGGTTTATTCTTTAAGGTTATTATAAGTCGTTAACCTTAAAGTAATACTAAAATTTGCAGTAAGATTAGTATTTCATTTAAGGAAAGAAAAAGCAAGGGAAAGCATGTTTCCTTTGCTTCAAACTTGTTATTAATCATTCTTTTTAACAACACTAAATAAGACAAGGAGTTGGAAAATAGCCAAAACAAATAGGACCACAAAGCCATTTCGACTACCTTGAGCCGTTGCTCGTGCAAAGTCAATCTTGTGGTTAGCTTGACTCATAGCAACAATTAGAGATGCTAGTGTTGTTCCCACTGCTCCTGCAAATTGTTGGAGCGTGTTAAAGATGGCATTAGCATCGGCTCGTTGATCAAGCGACAGTTGTTTCTGTCCATTAGTCATGACATTACCAAAGGCAACCCCGAGTCCCGTCATGAAAATCATGTAAAAGGCGAGAATCAAAGTATTTGAAAGGGAGAGACCAAACAAGCTAAATAGCAACTGAGCAAGAACGATAAGGCTTGCTCCAATCAGAATTGGTTTACGAGCTCCCATCTTATCTAAAATGATACCCGAAAACGGAGCAAATCCTGCACCAATGATAGCTCCTGGGAGGAGCATCAAGGCTGCAAGAGTGGTATTAGAGTTGTTAACCAACTGCACATAGTTTGGCAAGAGGAAACTCATCGCAAGGGAACCCAATTGGAAAGAAAAGAAAGCGATGATATGACCTGTCAGTTTAAGATTTTTCAAAATAGAGAGGTTGATGATGGGATTTTCTAATGTTGTAGAACGCCAAATCAAAATGACAAGACCTAAGATCCCAATCAAAAGCCAACCTAAGACTGAGAAGCTGAAGAAGGCATGTTCAGCAACCCCATGAAGACCTAAAATCAGGCCCAAGAAAAGAAAGATGGTAGCCAGTAGACTGAGGATATCTAAAGATTCACGTTTAACCTCACTCTTTTGCTCAATCGAGCGAAGCCCTGCAATCAGTGAAGCCAAGAGAATAGGAAACTGAATGAGGAAGATAGAACGCCAACCAAAATGCGCTGTCAAAAGTCCACCAACAGTCGGTCCAATCGCTGGAGCGACAGCTGTAATCAGTGTCCCAACTCCCATCATGAGACCAATCTTACGACTTGGCACCTGCTCCAAAATGATGTTAAACATGAGAGGTAGGGCAAAACCAACACCCATTCCTTGAACCAATCGTCCCAGAACAACAAAGCTAAAACTAGGCGCTATAAAGTCGATAAGAACACCTAAAATAGACAAAAGGTTTGCGACCAGAAAGATGGTCTTCATCTTAAATGAGCGCTTGAGATAGGCAGATAAGGGCACCACGCAAGCAACGACTAATAGGTAGATGGTTGTAACCCACTGTACTGTTGACGTATTAACCGAAAATACCTTCATCAATACAGGAAAGGTGATGTTCATAGCTGTTTCACCAGCCACTCCACAAAAAGAAAGGATTCCTGTCGCAAAGATGGCACACAGGATCTTAGTGGAGATTTTTTCGTCTGACATAAGTATTTGTTCCTCTTATATAAACTTAAATATTGCGGTAGTGTTGTAAGATTTTGAGAAAGACTTCTCTCTCTTCAGATGAAAATTGCTGGGCAAACTCTTCCTCTTCTTTTCGAAGATAGGATTGGCAGGCAGACGCGATTTTTACTGCCTTATCCGTTAAAACAACCGCTTTTTGCCTAGCGTCTTTCGATGAGGTATGTCGTTCGATAAGGCCTTTTTTCTCCATCCGCTGTAAGAGAACTGTCGTTGACCTTTGAATGTCAAATTCGTGCTCAATGTCACCTTGAAATACCTCATGCTTAAATGGCCATCTGATTTCCAGTCAAATCATATTGCTAGGCAAACTGATCAAAGTTGCGCATCATATTGTTATTGGTTTGCTTCAACAAGCATCCAAAATGGTCCAAAGAATAACTCCTCAACTCTATTGTTAGCTAACTAGCATTATTTAGTATAAGAGTTTTAGAAGGTAATATCAATATCTTTTCAAGAGATTTCAAAAAACTCAAGGACTTAAATCCTTGAGTTGCTTAACTAGTCTTTCTTTACAGGAATTTCCTTAATAACACGCGCTGGATTTCCGCCTAGAACCACATTGTCACCAAAGGACTTGGTCACGACAGCTCCTGCCCCAGCCACTACATTATTCCCCAATGTAACGCCTGGAAGAATAGTCACGCCTCCACCAGCCCAGAAATTATCACCGATGGTAATTGGAGCACCGTACTCAATACCTGAATTGCGTTCGGTTGGATCGAGCGGATGTAAGGGCGTCAAAAACTGACAATTGGGACCAATCATGGCGTTATCCCCAATCGTGATAGGACAAACATCCAGCATAGTCAAATTCCAGTTAGAATAAAAATTTTCACCAATATGGATATTGACACCATAATCGGTAACGAACTGAGGATTCATAGCAACACTTTCCCCAGTCGAACCAAACCAAGATTTGACAATTTCAGCCCTCTTGAGACGGTCAGGTTCCACATTAAAGGCCATTTGGTTTTCTCTGGATTTAGCTGCTAGGGCACGTAACTCAGGGTCGCTAGGTTTATAAAACTCACCCGCAATCATTTTTTCATATTCTGTCGGCATGGCATACTCCTTTTGTGGTTGTTTTCCTATATTGTAGTATAGAAGTGATGTTACCACAAGCGAGACTACAATGCAAACGTGAGTAAGAATGCCATAAACAAGTTCATTTTAGTAGAGTATTCAATTCGCTCAATAAATTATATATCGATGGTCTCACCAACAGCTAAAACCCTATAGCCTGCTGCTTCAACTTCTTTTTTAGTTGTCTTGTAATGACTATAATCATCTATATGAATGGGATAAATCCTTTTAGGTTGAAGGAGATCTTTCATTCGATTTAACATCTTCAAGTCCATGGTAAATGGTCCACCAAATGAACCTGATTTTACAGCACCTAAATTAGCAAATATGGCATCTATATTTTTAGGAACATTTTTTGTTAAGTCTGGGTACAAAACAGTATCACCGGTAAAATAAATGACTTTAGTTTCTGACGAACTTGTAATTGATATTTGATAACCATTCACTTTACCAACAATCTTTCGTATGATGTAGTTGCTGGCATGATAAGCTGGTAAAGCTTTAATGGTGATAAAGTAATCAGCGACTTGAAATGATTGTTCTTCTCCCCATTTTAAAACACTATTATTTAAGCATGACACGCCATTTAAGATTTTCTTATTAGGAGAAATGACTGTTTTACCCTTCAAATAATCTTTCCCTACATCATCCAAATGATCTTGATGCCCATGAGTAATTAGCCATACATCAACTTTACTAAGAAGAGACTTATCCTTATGAACATCAGTTTGTTTCTCGGAAACAAATCCTTTAAACTGGACTAAGGTTCCTTTAGGTGATAAATCAGGATCAATTCCGATATAAAATTGATTATCAATGGAGATGACGCCACATGCAACGCCATAATAAGTAAACGAAATAGACATGGTACCTCTTTTTTAAAACAAGCTGTAAGTTAAATTTAACAGTATTTGAATGAACATTTAAGTACATAACACTTGTAACTAGATTATAGTTTTTATCATCAATTTAATCAATATCAGTATATGTTTAGATACCTTCTTTTATTTTGATAATGCTTAATATTCAACCACAGACCTCACTTACCCAATCTACAAAAAAATCCCAAGTGCTCTATGCAACTTGAGATTTTCTTTCTGTCTGGGCATGCCTGAGTCATTCAGGTCTTTTGATTATTTTTCTTTTTGATCTTTGTGATCTTTTTTATTTTTCTTCTTACGTCCGTTGCGGCCAAGTCCTAGACCTGTTACCGATACGGTGAAGCCTGCGATATTGATGGTTTCTTCAATCTTACCTTTGCTTGCTTCTTCCTCATTTGAGAGATTAATTGGCATCTTGTGTTTAGAGCCTTTACCCTCAGCTTGACTTGAAACAGGTGCTTCAAAGTCATCGCCTGGTCCATAAGTGACTGGTCCCTCATGAGATTCCACTTGCTCTTCGACTTGGTCGAGAACCTCTAGGTCTTGAACCTCTTCAACAACGATATCATCTACCTTGTTTTCCTTAAGTTTACCATTGATATCACCTGTAAGCGGGATATAAACAACGGTTTCTTCAAGGTTACGTTGACCAACGGTCTTACCTTCAACCTTATCCTTATCAGCGCTGTAGCCTTCTACTTCTGGTGTGATGACTGTTTCAAACTGACCTTTATTTGAAGTCCAGTAGCTTGAACCAAGCTCTTCACCTGTAACCTTATCAATAGTCAAGCTACGTGTCCATTGAGCAGTTTGGATGTTATTGGCAGGAAGTTCTGCTTGTCCATCGCTAGATGTGTAGAGAACTGTGAAGGTTACATCTTTAATATAGCTTTCACGTTCTGGCCATTTAGCACCATCAGGATTTGCTGGGTTGATTGGTGTACCAGCTTCTTGGATGTTATCTGGACCTACTTGAACGGTACCATGACGAAGGGTAACCATGAAGTTTTGGTCAACATGTGAATCGCCATCAAAGATAACACCGTTTGTGAAGCCATCTGCAAGGAGGGTATAACCACGATCACTGTAGTACTTGATACGTTCAATTGTTGAGTATTCAATCACTTCGCCTGATTTACCAAGCAAGTCAACCACTTCAAGTTTCTTACGAGTTGTCCCGTCAACATAAGTAACTGTAGCTTTCTGAGCATCCTTGAGGTAAGTAACCACTTCCATGATTTCAGGTGTTTCCACAGAAACCTCTGTCATTTCAGCGACTTCCATACGGTCTGGCGTGAATCCGACAACCTCTGGTGAAGGAACCGCTGAGAAGCCAGCTTGAGTACTTGACCATGCTTCATAATTGATAGCGCCTGTCACAAGGTTAACATTAGCCAAACGTTTGAAATCAAGAACTTCAACGTAGTCGTCGCTAGCCAAGCCGCCTTCTTCGAAGACATACTGGATTGTACGTGTCACATCGGCACGGTTTTCAAGCATCTCTACGCTATTTGGCCAAACTGGACTATTAACATCGTTTGGATCTACGACTTCACCTGCAACTGGTGCTGGCATATCTGGGTCAATGAGAACCAAACGTTCACGAAGAACAACTTCGAAGACTTGATCAAAGTCAGAATCACCATTGTAAGTGTGGTCAAAGGCTTCGGCATAACCATCGTTGACAAGTTCATAACCTTGTTTGAGCAAGTTTGCGATTTGTTCATCAGTAGAGTAGTCAATCTTCTCACCTGAGCTTCCGATGACAACATCACGAGTCAATTCAGACTTATCAAGCTCATTCATGTAAAGGATAATAGCTTTTTGCTCATCCTTAGCATAAACCACGTTGGTATCTTGACCTGGGTGTTCTGGAGTAATAAAGGCCTTTTCAGAAATGTAACCAAGAACATCTGGAACGACTGTTTCCATAGCCATGGTTGGATCTTCAGGATCGTTGTTGTAGCTTGGAGTAGGTGCATTTTCAATAGGTGTACCATACTCATCTACAGGAATAATCTTACCAAGCTCTGTGTAAGTAACTGTATCTTCCACTTCTGGAAGGTCAGGGCGAACTTCAAGACCACCAGCTTGACGTTTATCCGCATAGAAGCCATCTACAACTGGAACTTCTACAACATCGTAAGTGAAGCTGTCTTGATCCCAAGTGCTTGTTTGTTCCACTTGGTTAAACTTACCGTGGAAGCTGAAGCTATCTTGAATGTTGATAACTGGATCTTTGTAGCCTGCACCTTGGAAGGTAACCGTTTGTTTCGTATCTTGCGTGATATCATCCAAGATTGGCTCGTAAACCAAGGTTTGGTCCATGCTGAGGTCAATTGGCAATACCAATTCACTTTCAGCTTGGTAGCCAGCAACTTGTGGTGCTGGTGTCTCAATAACTTGCGTAGCATCCTGAGGATCATTAGCATAATGAACTGGCTCTGCATCCGCGATTGGATTACCAAAGCTATCAACAGGGATAATCTTACCAAGCTCTTTATAGGCAACACTATCTGTTGCTTCTGGTTTATCAGGTGTAACAACCTGCATACCAGCAACTGCCTTGTCCGCAAAGTAACCTTCGATAACTGGAACATTGACCTTAGCGAAAGTATAGCTGTCTTGATCCCAAGTGTAAGTATCTTCTGCTTGGTTGTACTTACCAGTGAAGGTGAAGTCAGACTGGATATTAACAGGCGGTGTTGCTTCGCCAGCACCTTTGAAGAAGACAGTTTGCAAGGTTGGTTGCGTTACATCCTCTAGAATTGGAGCATACTCAACAAGAATATCGTCTGTCAAGCTCTCAGGCATGACACTTTGTTGCATTGGACGGTAACCCGGAATGTGAGGAACAAGAGTCTCACTAACCTTAGTTGGGTTATTGGCATCATTGTTGAAGGTTGGCGTTGGCACGTTTGGAATCAAACGTCCATTCGCATCAATAGGGATAATCTTACCAAGTGGAACGTAGGTAACGGTTTCTTCTATATTATCCTCAGTAACATCTCTACCCTTAACTTCTACTCTATCCGCAAAATAACCTAAAACTACTGGTGCATAGATATCATAATACTTGGTTTTGTTTGGAGACCACTCTGTCTCATCAACAAGCTCACCTGTAACCTTGTCGAAGGTAAGAGTACGCACCCAATAAGCCTTTTGCACATCGGCATCTGGCAAATCCGCATTACCATCTGTACTTCTGTAAAAGACTGTGAAGCTTACTTCTTTTTCGTAAGCATACTTAGATGGCCATTTAGGTCCATCTGGATTATTAGGATTGATTGGAGTATCTGGGACTTGTTCATTTTCAGGTCCCACCTTGGCAACATCGTGTTGCAAGAGGACGAACCACTCTTGATCATCAATATCTTTATCATCAAAAATGGCATCCTTAGGGAATTCGTCCTGAATCAAGTCATATCCCATGTCTTTGAAAGTCTTGATACGTGTTGCTGTCCCGTATTCAATCGCTTCACCTAATTCACCGGTCAACTGGTCGCTAACCAAGTAAGCACCGGTAGTTTCATCGATATAAGTGATGCTGGCTTTCTTGAAAATCTTACGATACACAACCGGAGTGTCCGCTCCTGGTTTGTTCGGTACTACACTTTTAATATCTGTCATATAATCTTGAACAGCTGGTGTTGCTGTCTCACCCGCCTTTCGTGGATCTTTTTTGTTATTGTTATACTGCTTAGTCAAAGCACCTGGAATATATTCCCCATCTTCTGTCACAGGGATTATGCGTCCCAATTTCCTATAGGTCACATGTTCCGTTACTGTTGGCACATAGGGTGTGACAACGTTAAAACCCGCTTCCTTTTGGTCAGCGAAATAGCCCTGGACAACTGGTACCGATATCTTAGGATAGGTATAGCTGTCCTTGTCCCATTCGATTAAACCAGTCTTCCCATCTCTAGTCCCTGTAAAGACATGGTTTTCCATGACTTCAGGATCTGGAGTTTGCGAATCCGCTCCTTGAAAGATAATCTCCTGCTTGGATGGAATCCTCACAGTTTCCGATTGAGCATGGTTATCAAAGAGGGCTTCGTCAGCTCTGGCAAAATCTAATGGGGAGGGGGCACTGTGGTCAGAGCGACTTTTTGGGTTAGTCAATAAATTAGAAAGATCTATAGTATCAACTAAATCAGAGTCCGCTGATTTACGTGCATTATGCGCTTCGGCAGTTTTAGCCTTAGCCGCTGCCTCAGTCGCATTTTCCCTATAGGCTCTCAAAAATACTCCCCCTTTCTACTTTTTTATGAGAAATAAAATCCTTTACTTGCTAAGTTCTCATGGAAATCTTTTCTATTAAGATTTCATTTTCCCTCAGAGAAGCTAACAAGTTCTTATCAAAGATTAAAATTTTTGATATCTCTTATATATACTATAATACGAGAATCGAATTTTTACAAGTAAGGTGTAAGAACTTTAATCATTTTAACCCCTAGGTGAAAAAATAGCGCTTTAATGTGCAATATCTATCAAGTATTTTACGAAAGTGGCATCAAAATGAGATTACCGCTATAACTTAAATGATGAGTCTTTAATGGTGTTTTCTCTCTCTAGAGACACTCTTACAAGAAATACACTTAAAACGATTACAACTACTTCTCATCTTTCAAAAGCTAAAACCTTACCTTAGTTGTAAGGGAACAACCTAAGAGAATGACACAGACAAGGTCCGTGCCTAGTCCTCGACTATGAAATGCCAATAGATAACTAGCATTACCTTTAGTATAGAGTGACTTTTACACTTCGTCAATAGATTGAAAGCATTTAATGAAAATCCCTAAATTCAAAGCTTTCTCGTATTAAATTATGTATTAATAATAGTTACTTGGATTAGGCTATTTTGATGTCATCCTGGGCACCAAATAGTCAGAGGTATTTTCACAACTAACTCAAGGAACGGGTTAAATTGACTATTCACAGTCCACATCTAGGTCTTTACGGAAACCCAGTTACGCCATAAAAACCGAGACCCTTGTCTCGGTTCATACAGTTTGGAAACGATTAGATTTGACCTCGGCCTTCACCGTCAAAGTAAACCCACCATCCTGGACTTACTTCAACCCAACGGTTAACAGCCATTTCACCTGAATTTGGATCAAAGTAACGAACAACACCGTTCACGCGAACCAGATGACCTTTGATTTGTTTACCATTTTTATCAAAGAGGAGATTTTGACCATTGATATTAACCATGCCTTTGACAGCATTACCATTACCATCGAAGTAATACCAGCTACCATCAATTTCGTGGAATTGATTGCGGTAGAGCTCACCTGAGTTTACATCATAGTAACGAAGGTTACCATCTACGTTTGCCAAAGCACCTTTGACCTGACGGCCATTTTTATCAAAGTAGAGGTTTTGACCATTGATGTTTTGTGAACCTTTTACGGCTGCTCCGTCATTATTGAAATAAGCCCAAACACCCGGTTCAATTTCAGCAAAACGGTTGCGAGCCATTTCGCCTGAGTTAGCATCATAGTAACGGATAATGCCGTTCTCATTAACGGTACGACCTTTAACTTGGACACCATTGTTGTCGAAGAAGAGTTCTTGACCATTAATGTTTTGGTGACCTGTTACACGTTTACCATTACCATCATAGTAAGCCCAAACGTTATTACCAATTTGAACGAATTGGTTACGTCCTGATGCATTATTATTGTTATCTGGTTTTGGATCTTGTTTGCCGTTTGCATTCAAGACTCCGTTTTGGTCATAGTAGAAGACTTGACCTCTGCGGTTTTGACGATAACCATCACGCAACTGCACACCATTAGCAAGGAAGAAGTATTGTTTACCATCGATAGTCTTTTCACCGATTGCCATGCGACCTGAGTTATCAAAGTAGTAAACATTTCCGTCGTTATCTTTGATGAAGGCATTCTTAGCACGTTTGCCATCGTTATAACGATAGTAAACACTGCCCCAGCTCTTCTCGAACTTACCACTACCATCACCGTTTTGGTTGTCGTTGTTAGTTGATTGGTTGCTTCCGACTACTTTTGGAAGGCTAACTTTACCACCATTTGTACCATAGTAACCACTTAGACCATTCTTAAGCACGTACTCTGAACCACGGTCAAGAATGTTAGTACCATTCATGTACTTCGCAGACCACTGTGTAATCTTCTCGTCAGTAGTCATACGTTTACCAGTAGAGATTTGAACACGGTCAAAGATTTGTGGGTAAAGACGTTTCAATTCATCAAGGAAGGCACCACCATATTTACCTTGGTAGTCGTTACCAAAAGTACGTGTCTTAGCAGCATAGAGACTATGATTGATGATCGCGCCGTCTTTAGTTTCACCATAGTTATTAACACGAGTTGCAGTGACCACTTCATCACCCGGAAGGTTGTAGATTTGGTCTGGAACCCAGTCAGCAATCGCTGAGATACCTACCGCGTGGAGCGATTTAAGAGCTACTTTCAAGTCAGCCAATGAACCATACTTGTTGTCCTTACTCATGGCAATGTCATAACGGTCTGTGAAAGCATAACCATTTTGGATGACTGAGTCAAGGAAAGTACCATCATCACTTGAAACGTATTGTGGTGCAAGTTCGAATGATGTAATACCCCATGATTTGAAGAGACTAGCATTTTCAGCAATCTTCTTATTAGTGTATTGTGATGGATTTTGAACGAAGTCTTGGAAGTTAGAGAAACCTTCGTAGATAACTTGTGAATCAAGGGCAGCATTTGATTCGTAGACCAAACCACTGCTGTTTTTCTCTTTACTTGGTGCTACACGCACATCTTGAGTTTCAGAAGCACCTACTGGTACCCAAACCGCAAGGTAACCATCAACTTGAGGATTACGGATACCACGGATTTCGTTTGCATTGAATGTCAAATTACCGTTACCATCAGTGTATTTGACAATGCCGTTAGCATCGCTATCATTCAAGTAAGTAGCCACACCATCGTTTGTTGTCAAAAGCAATGGACGATAAGCTTGGTTACGGTGAGCCGCACCCATGTTAATTGTCAAGTTGCTTGTCAAACGAAGGGCTGGTTGGTTTGAAACGATAACTGCCATACCTTGGTTGCGTGTTTCTGCTGTACCAGTATCAGAAGCACTGTTAGCCCCTGTACCATAACGTACAGATGTCAAGACACCTGCAGCATCCCAACCATTAGTATTACCATAACCGATGTAGTTAACCTTCATATCTTGACCGCCAGCTGCATAGCGGATACGGCCTTTCAAGAGGGTTTCAATAGCATCATAATATGGTGATTTTTGGGCCATATATTGACCATCATCTGTGTACATGTCTCCATAGTAAACACGTGGCACAGTGTCCTTATGCGTAAGCATCAAGGCATATGCTGATGGAATATTATATTGTGTGTATTGCTTGTTAGCACTACGCATGTCTCTGTTGTAGATTTCAAAGGCTTTCTTCATTTCATCAAGCGTGAAGGTATTCCCTGTTGATTGAGGGTTGATTTCATTTTTGATGATTTGACCAATGATTGATTGTACCTCTGAATCGTGAGCACGAACAAAGGCGTAGTTAGCCATGCGTTTAGAGTTTTTACCACTTTCAGAACGGTCATTAATACTATTTGAAATGAGTGGTTCAACTCCTGAGCGGTTACCAATTGGACGCAAGAGTGAATATACCAATGCTAAGTGCATAGGGTCATCCATTGGCAATTGGGCACCTTTAGTGTCTTCATTGTAGTATGGGTCATTGTGAGACCATGCTTCCAAGATAGACATGTGTTTAATGGCTTGATCTTGACTTTGATCAGAACCATATTTAGCTTTGAAATAATCTGAAGCAATTTGGAGAAGGTCGGCATTGACATTATCCACGGCATCGACACGAACACCATCGAAGTTTTCATCTTCAGAACCACCAGTAATAGTACCGATGTTCATGATGTAGTGGAGCCAGTTCAACTGCTCAGCTTGAACCGCTGGATTTGAGTTGTCAATATCATTTGCCAACAAGAACTCGAAACCACCGTTACTTGTATCCTTAGTATACTTAGGATTGTGTTTACCTGTTTGGCTAGTTGGCGTGCGGTTCAAGAGACGATAGTCAGAGTTAGCATGACTTGTACGACTATCGTTGTTATAGAGAAGGGCACCACCTTGCAAGTGATCGCTGTTATCAAGATTTTCAGAAGTTGAATTCCAACCTGGTTGGGTCTTCACGAAATTTTTGATAGTTGTACGCAACCAGTCAGTGTTGCCTTCACGCGCAATACGTTCTTCAATACGTTTTTGAACTTCAAGCGCTGCTTGGTCCATTTGGGTTTGTGAGCTGAATGACGTATAGGTCTGATTGGTACCGAGACCTTGCTCCTTCATGTAGTTGAGGTAGCTCGCTTGGATAGCCTTGCTTGGCCACCAAACTGTAAGCAATGGACGTTTGTCAGTTTCAGTTGAAGCAGTCCACTCTTTACCATCTTTCAAGATTTCTTTTGGACGGTACCATGTGTTGGCAGTGAAGTAACCATCAACAAGTTCGATATCTTTATCAGTTGTACCATAAAAGGCATTTTTATCACCATTTACAGTAACGTTTGTGTTTGTACTATCAGCTGATGAACCTGTTCCACCGTTCTTGTCGAAACGGTATTCTTTTTGGTTAGACAATTCACCAGTTTCAGCGTTGAAGTATTGGCTTCCGCCGTTACGTTCAAGGACATAATTCTTACGAATAGTGCCGTCATCTTCAACGTAGTATTGTTTTCCATCAATTGTTTTGATGTGGCTTGGACCATCAGTTACGACATTGTTAGTTGCTGGAAGGTCGTTGTTTACTACTGTGACAGTATTGTTGGCATTATTTGTATTGCCGTTAACTGGGGTAGCACGACGGCCTCCGGTAGGACCACGTCGAGCACCAGTCGCACGACGTTCACGTGTCGCTGCGCGATCAGTAACTGTTGTTGTGTCAGTTGTAGTATTGTTATTTGTTGTATCAACAGCTGTATCATTGGTTGCTGTTGTATCTGTTGTAGTTGCCGCACGATCAGTACCGACTGGCGCTGCCGTATCAACAGCATTCGCTGCAACTGTATTTGTTGTATCAGTTGTCAAATCGAAAGTTGCTGTTGGAGCTGCTTGGTCAGTTGCGACATCGTTTGTCGCTGCAACTGCTGTAGTTGGATCCTGAGCAGCCGTTGTATCGTTAGATACAGTACCCGTATCAACAGTAATATCGGGGATGGCTACAGTAGCATCCGTGTGTTCGTCGGCCTGAACGACACCGTCGTTGGTCCCTAAAGAAACCGCTGAGACTACACCGAGCGACATCCCTGTAACTGCGATGGTTACCCATTGTTTCTTAACTTTGTGCATTTTATAATGTACTTTTTTGTCCATAATAAAAAGACTCCTTTTTCCCATTTATAGCTTCATTCTAAATCATTGAAAGCTTTTTTTCAATAAGATTCGATAAATTTTCATAATTTTTAGAAAAGTCCTTTTGTTGTTTTAATGACATTAGCTTTAAATGAGTGTTTAGAAATATAAAAATGGTCTTTTTAGTTCATTGAGAAACAGAAAACTGACACTCTATGGCTATTTAGAATGATTATTGATAAGGTACTTCTTTTAATGGGATTACAAGGAAATCTAATGAAAATTCACAAAATCCTTAAGGCACTTCTCTCAAAGCGACAAAAAATAGCATCCTTACCAAACCATTAGGTCTGTTAAAATAGGGGGCTTTTTTAGACTATTTTCTCATACAAAATCTAAATTCTAACTATCTAAGCCATTCATTACTTACCGAGGTGTCCGAGGGGCAAGTTTGGTTACTCTAGTGCTAATTAAAAATACTCTTTTCCATCAAAAACGAAGGGAACAAAAACTAGATTATTATAGAGCGACAAATCATCATAAAAAAATAGTTCAAAAGCCTATCTCCCCTGCTAAAAACAAGGAAAAAGGAGTATAATAAAGGTGAAAAGAGTTAAGCTATTTAGACACCAATAGAGGGGAAGGTGAGAAAGATGTCAGTACAACATACAAACTTCAACACAAGCCAAGATAAGGATAAGACTGGTCAAGAGTTCAATAATCAAGAGCTCATTAAGAATAATTCTCCAGACAACAGGCTTGCTTCTATTCTCCTTGCAGTCGCCTTTTATTTAGCTATCGTTTATCTTGCCTTATTTTTGCTCTTAGGCCTGTCAAATCCTTGGGGAATGGTTATAATAATTTTCCTAGCACCTAGTTTGATTAGTTTTATCATTGCAACTATTTTTACAGGTATTGGGCGTAAAAAAGCTAATAAAAACTTCTTATACACAAGCATCGTTTTTTATATAGCTTCTATCGTTTTGGCCTATGACCCCGACTGGGGAGTTTTTCGAGTTATACCGATTCTGTTAACTATTCTAGTAACAGTGGGAACTGTGATGTATAAACAAGATAATGAGCAAGACAACAAATAAGAGACCATGTTCAAGTGGTCTCTTATTTTTATGTAGTCATTAGTATTTCAAAAAGTCAGTTCCATTTTGAAACTTCCACAACATCTCTAAATCAAAAAACACCTCTTAGCTAGAATGGTTATCTAACATGAAGGTGTTTTTTATTGTGCTTATCTAAGCATTGCAAAGACTATTATAATCCTAAAATACGAATAATCTTCGTCCTATTCTTCATTTTTCTTACGTTTAGCAAGAAATCCAAGACCAGTTGCAGTTGCCAAGGCACCCAAGGCCATACCTAATGATGAGTTTTCCTCACCAGTCTTCGGAAGTGCTTGGCTACCACGTTTGTGCTTAGGATCTCTCACTTCAGAAGTTGATTCTGAAGTAGACACTGAAGCACTTGTTGATGCAAAGGCTGAAAGACTTGCTGAGGTACTCAATGAAGTTGAGGTGCTAGTGCTTTCAGAAATACTCAAGAATACTGATGTAGAGGCTGACTCGGATACTGAAGCGAAAGTACTTGCTGAAGCTGACTCAGATGCAGATGCACTTGCACTTTGCGATTCGCTCAACGATACAGACTCACTTGTAGAAATCGAAGCACTTACTGAGAGTGACTCACTCAGTGATACTGAGGTTGAAACAGATTGTGATTCAGACACTGATGCACTCGCTGAAACTGATTCTGAGTTCGATACTGATTGCAACTCTGAAATTGAGACATTTACTGAAGTCGATACTGAGGCAGAGACTGATGCGGATGCGCTCGCTGAAGCTGACTCTGAGGCACTTGTTGATGCTAAAAGACTTGCTGAGGTACTCAATGATGTTGAAAAACTTGTTGAAGCACTTGTGATTTCAGAGGCACTCAAGGATACTGAAACGCTTGATGAAGCAGTTTCTGAGGCAGATGCACTTGCACTTTGCGATTCGCTCAACAATACGGACTCACTTGTTGAAATCGAAGCACTTACTGAGGCTGACACAGACTGTGATTCTGAGACTGACTCACTTACTGAAGTTGATTCTGAGTTTGAAACGGATTCTGAGGCTGACACAGACGCACTCGCTGAAACAGACTCTGAGTTCGCTACTGATTGCGACTCTGAAATTGAGGTACTTTCAGAAGTTGATTCTGAGGCAGAGACTGAAGCGGATGCAGA
>NZ_KV817340.1:0-4449 GCF_001814615.1 Streptococcus sp. HMSC078H12
GTTCTTATCGCGACTGTAGGCGACATTGCGGATAAAGAGTTTAACAACCGTGTAACTCCTCCAGAAGAACCTAAGTTCCAACCAGAGAAATACGTTCTTAGCAATGGTAACGGTAAGTTCGATATTACTGGTACTAAACTTCTTGATGATGATGCAGAGTTGGCTGACAAGTACGCAGACACAAATGCCAACCCATATGCGGATTCTTCAGATGGTAAGAAACTTTCAAATGGTGAAATCGTAGGTAAAAACGAAGCAGAAAACATCAATACTAAAGCTGTTAAACGTGGCGAAACTATCAACTACCAAGTATGGCTTGATACAAATCAATTTGATGCAAACAACAAGGATAACATCCAAACTGTTGGTATCACTGATGATTATGATGAAGCTAAATTGGAAGTTAAAGCCTCAGACATTAAGGCTTACGATGGTAAGACTGGTGCTGATGTTACTGACAAGTTCGACATCTCTATCGCTAACGGCGTGATTACTGCTAACCTTAAAGCTGGCTTCACTAAGTCACTTGGCGATGCGGAAAACACTCAAATTATCGATACTACTAAGTTCGAATTTGGACGTTACTACAAGTTTGTCATCCCAGCTAAGGTTACTGACGGTGCTTACGATGGTGCTGAAATTGAAAATACAGCAGCTCAAGTTGTAAACTACTACAACCCAACTACTAAGACTGTTGAAAAACCAAACAAACCAACTGAAAAACGTGTTAACAACGTTCCAACTGCTATCGAGTTGATTTTTGGTAAGACACTTAACGGACGTAAGTTGCAAGACAAAGAATTTACTTTTGAATTGAAAGATGAAAAAGGTAATGTTCTTGAAACTGTTAAGAATGATGCCGAAGGTAAAGTTAAATTCTCTACTATCAACTACGGTAAAGCAGATCTTGGTAAGACATTCAACTACACGGTAGAAGAAGTTAAAGGAACTGATACAACTGTTACTTACGATAACATGAAAGTCAATGTTACTGTTCAAGTTATCCAACCTTCAGTAGGAGATCAATTGTCAACAGTTATCTCTTACGCTACAGTAGGTGGAGATGCTTATGGTGGTGACGATCGTGTCTTCGATAACAACGTAACTCCTAACTTCAAACCAGAGAAATACGTTGTTTCAGAACCAAGCTTCGACATCATTGGTAACAAACTTGCTGATGACGACGATTCAGCTGATAAAGTTGAAATCCAAAACTTGAATGGTAAGACCCTCAAACGTGGTCAAAAGATCTACTATCAAGTATGGCTTGATACTCGTGACTTCACAGCAGAAAGCAATCTTCAAACAGTTGGTATCACAGATAACTACGAAGAAGCTAAGCTCGATATCGACGCTTCTGAAATCAAGGTTTACGATGGTATCACTGGTAAGGATGTTACTGACAAGTTCGACATCAAGGTTGAAAACGGTGTTCTCTACGGTACATCTAAAGCAAGCTTGACTAAAGCTATTAGCGCAACAGATGCTACTCCAGTCATCGATACAACTAAATTTGAGTTTGGCCGTTACTATAAATTTGATATCCCAGCTGTTGTTAAAGATATTGATTCTAACGACGGTGTAGATATTGAAAATACAGCCAACCAAACAATTCACCAATACAACCCATTCAATAAGAAAGTTACAACTCCTGAAAAACCAACTCAAACACGTGAAAACAACGTTCCAGTTCCACTCGAGTTCAACTACACTAAACGACTTGAAGGACGTGAGTTGACTGCAGGCGAGTTCAGCTTCGTATTGAAAGACAAAGACAACAAGGTTCTTCAAACAGTAACCAACGATAAAGATGGTCACATCAAGTTTGAAAAACTCTTGTTCAACAAAGCTGATCTTGGTAAGACATTCACTTACACAGTTGAAGAAGTAGCTGGTAAAGATACTTCAATCACTTATGATGCTATGAAAGCAACTGTAACAGTAGAAGTTACTAAGGAAGGCAAAGTTCTCACAACTGTCGTTAACCACGC
This sequence comes from Streptococcus sp. HMSC078H12, assembly GCF_001814615.1. Lineage (NCBI taxonomy): Bacteria > Bacillati > Bacillota > Bacilli > Lactobacillales > Streptococcaceae > Streptococcus > Streptococcus sp. HMSC078H12. The sequence goes on from NZ_KV817340.1 coordinate 1,992, forward strand.
TTCAACAGGCGGATTCGCTTCAAGCGCTAACGATAAAGAGTTCAACAACAAAGTTCGCCCACCAGAAACACCTAAGTTCCAACCAGAAAAATATGTTGTTTCTGAAGCAAAATTCGATATCACAGGTACTAAGCTCGTTGATGATGATAAAGAATTGGCTAACAAGGTTGCAGATACAAATGCTAATCCTTACGCTGATGATGCATCAAACAATGAATTGGAAAACATGAATACTAAGTCTGTTAAACGTGGTGATAAACTTGTTTACCAAGTATGGCTCGATACAACTCAATTCGATGCTAACAACAAGGATTACATCCAAACAGTTGGTATTTCTGATGACTACGATGAAACTAAATTGGATCTTGATGCTTCAGCTATTAAAGCTTACGATTCAGTAACAGGCGAAGATGTAACAGCTAAATTCGACATCAAAGTTGAAAATGGTATGATTACTGCTAACCTTAAAGATGGCTTCACTAAGTCACTTGGAGACGATGCAAATACTCAAATCATCGACACAACTAAATTTGCCTTTGGCCGTTACTATAAATTCGATATCCCAACCACTGTTAAAGACTCTGTTCCTGGTGGTGTAGATATTGAAAATACAGCTGGACAAGTAGTTCACTTCTACAACCCACGAACTAAGAAGACAGAAATTCCTACTAAACCAACTGAAAAACGTGTAAACAGCGTTCCAATTTCAGTTGAATTCAACTTCACTAAGAAACTTGAAGGCCGTGAGCTTAAAGCAAACGAATTCAGCTTCCAATTGAAGGATGAAGCAGGAAATGTCATCGAAACTGTTAAGAACGATGCTTCAGGTAACGTTAAGTTCAAAGCTATTGAGTACAAGAAAGGCCAAGAAGGTACTTACAAGTACACAGTAGAAGAAGTTAAAGGTACTGATGGCACAGTTCAATACGACGGTATGAAAGCTGTTGTTACAGTTGAAGTTAAACATGATGGAACAGCTAAAGCACTTATCACTAATGTGACAGATGCAGCTGATAAAGAGTTCAACAACAAAGTAACTCCTCCAGATACTCCAGACTTCAACCCAGAGAAATACATCCTTAACGAATCTAAATTCGATCTTACAGGAGTTAAACTTCTCGATGACGATAGCGAATTGAAAGATAAGGTTGCAGACACTAATGCAAATCCTTACGCTGATAAGACTGATAACAACGAAGCTCAAAATATCAATACTAAGACACTCAAGAAAGGTGATAAAGTATACTACCAAGTATGGTTGGATACAACTAAATTCACTGAAGCTCACAATATCCAATCTGTAGGTGTTACAGATAAATATGACAGCGAAAACTTGAACATCAACGTTGCTGATATTAAAGCATACGACTCTGTAACAGGAGAAGATGTGACAGCTAAGTTCGATATCACTCTCGTTAACGGTGTAATCACTGCAACATCTAAAGCTGACCTTACTAAGTCACTTGGCGATGCAGAAAATACACAAGTTATCGACACAACTAAGTTCGCCTTCGGACGTTACTACAAGTTTGAAATCCCAGCAGAAATTAAACAATCTGCTAAGGGCGGTGTTGACATCGAAAATACAGCCTCACAAATCGTTCACCAATACGATCCACAAAGTAAGACTGTTAAGAAACCTGAAAAACCAACAGAAAAACGTGTTGTTAACATCCCAGTTGAAGTTGAATTTAACTTCACTAAGAAACTTGAAGGACGTGAACTTAAAGCCAACGAATTCAGCTTCGTTCTTAAAGATAAAGATGGAAACATCCTTCAAACAGTTAAGAACGACGCTGCAGGTAACGTTAAATTTGCTGCTCTTGAATTCAAGAAAGGCCAAGAAGGTACTCACAACTACACTGTAGAAGAAGTTAAGGGTACTGACGGAACTGTTTCTTACGATTCAATGAAAGCTCTTGTTACTGTTGAAGTATCACATGATGGTAAAGCGAAAGCTCTTATCACTAAAGTGAACGACCCAGCAGACAAAGAATTTAACAACACTGTTCGTCCACCAGAAAAACCTAAGTTCCAACCAGAGAAATACGTTGTTTCTAAAGAGAAATTCGATATCACTGGTATGAAACTTGTTGACGATGATGCTGAGTTGAAAGATAAAGTAGGCGATACTAACAAGGATCCTTACGCTGACAGCACAGCTAACAACGAAGCTGAAAATATCAATACTAAGACACTCAAGAAAGGTGATAAGTTTGTCTACCAAGTATGGCTCGACACAACTAACTTCACTGATGCTCACAATATCCAATCTGTAGGTGTTACAGATAAATATGACAGCGAAAACTTGAACATCAACGTTGCTGATATTAAAGCATACGACTCTGTAACAGGAGAAGATGTGACAGCTAAGTTCGATATCCAAATCGTTGACGGTGTGATTACTGCAACATCTAAATCTGACCTCACTAAGTCACTTGGCGATGCAGAAAACACA
>NZ_KV817340.1:4549-6779 GCF_001814615.1 Streptococcus sp. HMSC078H12
AAGTCACTTGGCGATGCAGAAAACACACAAGTGATCGATACTGCCAAATTGGCATTCGGACGCTACTACAAGTTCGATATTCCTGCAACTATCAAAGGCACTGCTAAAGATGGTGTAGACATCGAAAATACTGCGTCACAAATCGTTCACCAATACGACCCAACTAAGAAATCTGTTGAAAAACCAGAAAAACCAACAGAAAAACGTGTAGTCAATATCCCAACTAAGGTTGAGTTTGAATTCACTAAGAAACTTGAAGGTCGTGAACTTAAACCTGGTGAGTTTAGCTTCGTACTTAAAGATAGCAAGGGTAATGTCATCGAAACTGTAAGCAATGATGCTAACGGTAAGATCAAGTTCTCAGCTCTTGAGTACAAACGTGGTGAAGAAGGTACTCACGTCTACACAGTAGAAGAAGTACAAGGTAACGATGCAACTGTTGCCTACGATAAGATGGTAGCTACAGTCGTTGTTTCTGTAACTAAAGACGGTAAAGTCTTGACAGTAACTTCTCAATTGCCAGAAGATACTGAGTTCAACAACACTGTTATCCCACCATATACACCACCAACAACTCCACCAAACACACCTCCTACTACACCACCAACTACGCCTCCAACACCACCGACTCCTCCAACTCCAGTGGTTCCACCAGTGACACCACCAACTACACCAGAAGCTCCTAAAGGACCAGCACTCCCTGAAACAGGTGATGATGCGTCTATGGCAGCTATGGCTCTCGGAGGAATCCTTGCGGCAGCTGGACTTGGTTTGGCAGGAAAACGCAAAAAAGAAGACTAAGATAGTTCATAGGTTAAATCCCTCAACATAGTTAGTTAAACTATTTCAGTTTTCGAAAAAAGAGACTCATCCCGATAGGGGTGGGTCTCTTTTGTGTCTGTTTCGAGACTGTTATTTGTTTATATTAAAAAATTAGATAAAAATTGAAAGGTGATGGGCCTTCTTCAAAAAGACATTAGTGACTTAGATTTTAGGGAAAGATTCCTATAAATAGCAATATGAATGAAAATACTTATATGAAAAGGTTTGTTGATTTTCATAAGAGCATAGTTACCCATCATAACTGTTTTTTATATTGATTAAAAATTAGAGAAAATGCTTGCTTAAAGATTAAAAAAAGGATATGATAGACTTCGGAAGAAGGTTAATAAATGTATAGAGTGCGTGTTTTTTCAATAACGTCTTCGTTTTTTTGACGTGCCTTGGGGTACAAGGATTAACATATAGGAAGATTTTGAATGAAACAAGCAAATCATGTTTTTGAAAAAGTGACAAAGTACGCTATTCGTAAGTTGTCAGTAGGTGTAGGGCCAGTTGCTATCGGGACATTCTTGTTAGCAGGTGGTCTTTTCGTGTCTAAACCAGTTTCGGCAGACCAGGTTACTTCGGATGCATCGGTACACATGGCTTATGTCACAGAAAATGAATTGACTGCTGAAGAGCAGAAGCAAGTGGTCCATGCTATCCCTAAGGAATATCAAAATGATGATACTTTTTATCTGGTCTATAAACGCAAAGGAGACAGTCAAGCTACTCTACCTCAGACAGGAAGTTCTGACTGGGCAGCGACAGGTTTAGGACTGGCAACAGCGACCATGGCTGTCCTTCTATTTTCAAAAAAACATCGTAAAAAAATTATTGGTTTGGTCTTGATTGGGGCTGCAGGGCAAAGTCTCCTCGTGCCCATAGAGGTTCTTGCCTTGCAAAATAAGGAGTTGCAGGCCTATAATCAGACTCTTGCTGTTTCAAATGAAGCAGATTTGGCCAAAGGTGTTATTGCAATCGATGGTTATGAGTATGTCGGTTATCTTCGTTACTCTGCTAAGCCAGAGCTTGAACTACCTTTGGAAAATACTTTGCAAGGGCTTGAGTCTTCAAGAAAAGAAGAAACTACAGTAAATCAGGGTACAGCTGATAAGGATAATAAGGGAATCAGTTGGAAAAAAGGAACGCAGGAGCCAGGTCATGAGGGCGAGGCTGTGGTTCAACCTGCTAATCCAGAGTACACCGGACCAATTAGTGCTAAAGGCACTCAAGAATCAGGTCACGAAGGTGAGGCTCTAGTTCAACCCGCCAATCCAGAGTATACCGGGCCAATCAGTGCTAACGGCACACAAGAAGTTGGCCATGAAGGCGAGGCCCTAGTTCAACCCGCCAATCCAGAGTACACCGGCGTTATCAGTGCTAACGGTACACAAGAAGTTGGTCA
>NZ_KV817340.1:6879-36399 GCF_001814615.1 Streptococcus sp. HMSC078H12
GCTAACGGTACACAAGAAGTTGGTCATGAAGGTGAAGCTCTAGTTCAACCAGCTAATCCGGAGTACACCGGCGTTATCAGTGCTAATGGCACACAAGAGGTTGGTCATGAAGGCGAAGCTCTAGTTCAACCCACCAATCCAGAGTACACTGGTTCAATCATTAGCGATACTACAAGTGCCAATGGTACCCAGGAAGTTGGTCATGAGGGTGAAGCATGGGTTCAACCAGCGGCTCCAGAATATACCGGCCCAATCAGTGCTAACGGTACACAAGAAGTTGGCCATGAGGGTGAAGCAGCTGTTCAACCCGTCGCTCCAGAATATACCGGCCCAATCAGTGCTAATGGTACGCAAGAGGCTGGTCATGAAGGCGAGGCTGTCGTTCAACCAGCCAACCCAGAGTACACCGGTCCAATTAGTGCCAATGGAACGCAAGAAACCGGTCACGAAGGCGAAGCTGCTGTTCAACCTGTCGCTCCAGAGTACACAGGTTCAATCAGTAGCGATACTACAAGTGCTAATGGAACGCAGGAAGTTGGTCACGAGGGTGAAGCATGGGTCCAACCTGCAAATCCAGAGTACACAGGACCGATTAGTGCTAACGGTACCCAAGAAGTTGGTCACGAGGGTGAAGCAGTGGTTCAACCAGCTAACCCAGAGTACACAGGACCGATCAGTGCTAACGGTACTCAGGAAGTTGGGCACGAAGGCGAGGCAGTGGTTCAACCCGCCAATCCAGAGTACACCGGTCCAATCAGTGCCAATGGTACTCAGGAAGTTGGCCATGAAGGCGAAGCAGCTGTTCACCCTGCAAATCCAGACTATACTGGCAAACTGGAAGCTAAGGGTACACAAGAATCCGGTCATGAAGGCGAAGCCCTTGTTCAACCTACAAATCCAGAGTACACAGGCAAACTGGAAGCCAAGGGGACACAAGAATCAGGTCACGAAGGTGAGGCGGCTGTCCAACCCGAGAATCCAGTCCACACTCCAGTTGTTGGCAGTGTCACAGAGACTGAAATGCAAGCCATCGATTATCCTATCGAGGTTATCACTGATGATAGCAAGTATGTGGATGAAGAGGTTGTCGAGCAAGAAGGTCAAAAAGGTAGCCAAGAAATCCAGAAAATTTACCAAACCATTGATGGTGTCAAGGTTGGTGAGCCAACTATTGTATCAGGTAAGGTTATTGAGGTGCCACAACCTAGAAAAATCCGTCGTGGCAGTAAGCCTCTAGATGGCACAACGACCGAAGAATCTATTGTAGAGCTTCCGTTTAAAGAAATTGTCCAAGAAGATGACACACTTGAGAAAGGCACTTTACAGGTTGTCCAAGAAGGTCAAAAAGGCCAAAATAAAATCACCAAGGTTTATAAGACCTATAAGGGAAACAAGACTGCTGAAGAACCAACTGTTACTGAAACAGTGCTAGTGCCTGTCCAAGATCGTATCGTTCGCAAAGGAACTAAGGTATCTGAAAAACCAGTGCTTACGCTGACACAGATTGGCAAGGATGATTTGGGTCGCAGTGCTAAACTTAGCTACAACTTGACTAATCCAGGTTCAGCAGCTATCACGACTATTAAGGCGGTCCTCAAGCAGGATGGACAAGTTGTTCAAACGCTTGATATTCCTAGCACGACCTTGACTGCTGATTTAACAAACTTAGACTATTACAAGCCATATACTCTCACAACAATCATGACCTTTGATCGTGGCAATGGTGAGGAGAGTCAGGTCTTGGCAGACCAAACTCTCCAACTGGATTTCAAGAAGGTTGAGCTTAAAGATTTTGCACGTACAGATTTGATCAAGTATGACAATCAAACAGAAGTGGATGAGACTCGTCTGACAGCTGTGCCTCAGGATCTCACGAATTACTACTTGAAACTGACTTCTGCGGATCAAAAGACGACTTACTTGGCAGTGAAAGCTATCGAAGAAACAACAGTGGATGGCAAGGCGGTTTATAAGGTAACTGCAGAAGCGGACAATTTGGTTCAACGTGATGCCCAAAACCATTTTGCCCAAACCTATAGCTATTACATTGAGAAACCTAAGGCTAGCCAAGCCAATGTCTACTATGATTTTGCTGACTTGGTCAATGCCATTCAAGCAAATCCATCAGGTGAATTTAGACTTGGTCAAAGCATGAGTGCTCGTCACGTCGTTCCAAACGGCAAATCATACATTACGACAGAATTTACTGGTAAGTTGCTCAGCGATGGTGACAAACGCTTTGCCATCTATGACTTAGAGCATCCATTGTTTAATGTTATCAATGGCGGAACTATCAAAAACATCAACTTTGAAAATGTAGATATCAATCGCCCTGGCCAAAATCAAATCGCGACGGTTGGATTTAACCTTAAAAATAAAGGTCTGATTGAAGATGTTAAGGTGACTGGTTCAGTTACTGGTAACAATGACGTGGCTGGTATCGTCAATAAGATTGATGAAGATGGCAAGATTGAGAATGTCGCCTTTGTTGGTAAAATCAACTCTGTTGGTAATAACTCGACAGTTGGTGGAATTGCTGGTTCAAACTACATGGGATTCGTTAACAGAGCCTATGTCGATGCGACCATTACAGCTCAAAATGCCAATGCAAGTATGCTAGTGCCATTTGTTACTTACATGCTTAACAGTTGGAAGTCAGGAACTAAGGCCAAGGTGACCAATTCAGTAGCCAAGGGTGTTCTTGATGTCAAAAACACACGAAATGTCGGTGGTATTGTCGCTAAGACATGGCCATACGGTGCTGTTCAAGACAACGTGACCTATGCCAAGGTTATCAAAGGCCAAGAAATCTTTGCTTCGAATGATGTCAATGATGAAGATGGTGGTCCTTATATCAAAGACCTCTTTGGTGTTGTTGGCTATAGTTCAGCCGAAGATGGCACGGGTAAAGATACCAAGAATCCTAAAAAACTCAAACATTTGACCAAGGAAGAAGCCGACAAGCGTGTTGAAGGTTACAAGATTACAGCTGATACATTTGTCAGCGAGCCATACGCGTTGAATACCCTTAATAACGCTTCTAGTCAAGCAGATTTTGCCAATATTCAAGACTATAATCCAGAATACAAGCAGGCTTACAAGAATATTGAGAAATTCCAGCCATTCTATAACAAGGATTACATCGTCTACCAAGCAAACAAACTGGCTAAAGATCACAACTTAAACACTAAAGAAGTGCTTTCAGTAACTCCAATGAATGACAGTAATTTTGTCACTGACCTAAGTGCTTCTAATAAGATTATTGTTCACTACGCTGATGGTAGCAAAGACTACTTCAAGCTTTCAGAGAGTTCAGAAGGCTTGAGCAACGTTAAGGAATATACTGTTTCTGATTTGGGTATCAAGTACACTCCAAATATCGTTCAAAAAGATCACTCGAGCCTTATCAATGGGATTGTTGATATCCTTAAACCGATTGAGTTGCAGTCTGATCCGATTTACCAAAAACTTGGCCGTACTGGTCCAAATAAGGTCAATGCTATCAAGAACCTCTTCTTGGAAGAAAGCTTTGACGCTGTTAAGGCTAATTTGACTAACCTAGTAACTAAGCTGGTTCAAAATGAAGATCACCAGCTTAACCAATCACCAGCTGCTCAACAAATGATTCTTGACAAGGTCGAGAAAAATAAAGCAGCCCTCTTGCTAGGGTTGACCTACTTGAATCGTTATTACGGTGTGAAGTTTGATGATGTTAACATCAAAGAAATCATGCTCTTCAAACCAGATTTCTATGGTAAAAATGTGGATGTCCTTGACCGTTTGATTGAGATTGGCTCTAAGGAAAATAATATCAGTGGTTCAAGAACCTACGATGCTTTCGGTGAAGTTCTCGCCAAAAGTACCCTTTCTAGTGATCTCACCGACTTCCTCAACTACAACCGAAAACTCTTTACGACTATCGACAATATGAATGATTGGTTCATCGATGCTGCTAAGGATAAGGTCTACGTTGTAGAGAAGGCGTCTCAAAATGAAGGTGTTGGTGAGCATAAGTATCGTGTTTATGACAACCTTAGTCGTGGTCTCCACCGCAAGATGATTTTGCCTTTGTTGAACCTTGATAAGACAGAGATGTTCTTGATTTCTACCTATGATACTATGTCTTATGGAACAGCTAACAAGTACAACACAACCCTAGAGAAGTTGAAACCAGAGATTGATCTAGCGGCCCAACGTCAAATCAACTATCTTGATTTCTGGCAAAGATTGGCTGCAGATAATGTCAAAAACAAATTGTTCAAAGACATTGTCAATCCAATCTGGGAAGGTTTCTATGTCTGGGGTCATGGTTGGCCAGGTTGGCCAGAGCGCTACGGCCAATTCAAGAACAGTACGGAAGTCTATGCGCCAATCCGTGAAATCTATGGACCAGTTGGTGAGTACTACGGTGATAACGGAGCCATGGCAGGTGCCTATGCTGCCATCTACGACAACCCATACGATAATCGTGCCAAGGTTACTTATGTCATGTCTAACATGATTAGCGAGTACGGTGCTTCAGCTTTTACCCATGAAACAACTCATATCAATGACCGTATTGCCTACTTTGGAGGTTTTGGTCGTCGTGAAGGAACAGACGTTGAAGCTTATGCCCAAGGAATGTTGCAATCACCAGCGACTCAGGGTCACCAGGGTGAATACGGTGCTCTAGGACTCAACATGGCCTTTGAAAGAGAAAACGATGGTAACCAGTGGTACAACACCAATCCGAACAAGTTGAACTCGCGTGAAGCCATTGACCGTTACATGAAGGGCTACAACGATACCCTTATGCTTCTTGATTCATTGGAAGGAGAAGCAGTTCTCAGTCAAGGCAAGCAAGAGCTCAATAACGCATGGTTCAAGAAGGTAGACAAACAGCTACGAGGCAATAGTAAAAACCAATACGACAAGGTGCGTGCTCTAAGTGATAGCGAAAAGGCTATTAGCTTGACCTCTATTGATGACCTTGTGGATAATAACTTCATGACCAATCGTGGCCCTGGAAATGGTGTTTATAAACCTGAGGACTTCTCTTCTGCCTATGTCAATGTGCCAATGATGTCTGCCATTTATGGTGGTAATACCAGTGAGGGCTCTCCAGGTGCCATGTCCTTCAAACACAATACCTTTAGACTCTGGGGTTACTACGGCTATGAAAAAGGCTTCTTAGGTTATGCGACCAACAAGTACAAACAAGAAGCAAAAGCGGCTGGTAAGAACACCCTTGGTGATGACTTTATCATTAACAAGATTTCTGATGGTCAGTTCAACTCCCTAGAAGACTTCAAGAAGGCCTACTTCAAAGAAGTGAAAGAAAAAGCGTCTCATGGTTTGACGACAGTTACTGTTGACGGTACATCAGTAAGCTCTTACGATGATTTGTTAGCCTTGTTTAAAGCGGCAGTAGCCAAAGACGCTGCAAGTCTTAAAACAGATAATAATGGCAATAAATCTGTGTCAACAAGCCATACGACAAAACTCAAAGAAGCTGTCTATAAGAAACTTCTTCAAGAGACAGACAGTTTCACAAGTTCTATTTTCAAATAATAGGTGAAAGAATCCCTTTTGGTAAATGCCAAAGGGATTTTTGAATCTGTTGAGAATATGGGAAGTAGGAGCCTCTAGGTCAGTATTGGCAAGGGATTGGGAGAGGTGTGGGGTGAGCTATTAAAACATTTTCTTTTTGAAGGGAGAGAATTTTGTATTTTAATAAATATCACCAAAACTAAAAAATACGGTTAGAGTAACGAAGATTTTTAATAAAAGATGGTTTGATATAAAAGTATTTTAAAAATTATAAAACTGACAAAATAGGGAATTGTGCTAAATAAAAGCACGAACGTTTTGAAGTTTCAAAGGACTTAGATAAAAGTTTTAAATTAATGTTTTCTAATAAAAGTTAAACTTTTACACAATTATTAGTATATATTTGACAATTTAATAATTATAGTATAAAATGGAAATTGTATATAAAGTAATTTGGATATTGAGGAAATTTATTATTATGAGAGATATGTTTAATAAACGCCAACGTTTTTCATTAAGAAAATACAGCTTTGGTGTAGCCTCTGTACTTTTGGGAGTTTCAATCTTCTCAAATGCACAGGGTGCCCAAGCTGATGAAACGGTAGCACCAACTACCGCAGGTATGGAAACAACTGCTGAGCCAGATGTCGTCGTGGAGCAATCAACGCCAACAACATCAGTAGCTCCAGCAACAACAGAAAACGCACCAAGTTCAGTCTCTACTGTGGCCTTGGCTAGTGAACAACCACAATCAGCAGCTCAAAGCCAAGCAGCTTCAACAACTAGTCAAACAGCAGCTAGTTCAGAAGTAGCTTCTCAGGCTGCATCGCAAGCGAGCTCTGAGTCTGCAACAGCGACTGCTTCATCTGTAGCTACAAGTGCTCAAGCTCTTAGCTCAACAGCTGTAGCAGAAACTCCTGTTGCTGGTCAAGTATCAGCACAAACAAGTGCGGCTACTTCAGTTGCGACTGCAGCAGAAACTGCCAGTGCAGAGTCTACAACTAACGCTGTAAATAGCGTCCTTAAAGTAGCGACTAGCGAGTTAGCTGTGACAAGCAGTGAATTGAATGCTGCTGAAGCAAGCCTTAACTCTGAAAACCTCATCAATGCTATGGGACTTGCGGTATCAAACCGTAGCCTTCGTACAGCTGATGCGGTTGCTGTTTTGACAAATGCTGGAGCAGGCTCAACAAACCCTGACTTGACAAACCTTGGCTACAAACTTGCCTATTTGCCAGAGCGTCAACAATACTTTGTTAATATTGATTACATCAACCACCTCAAAGTCGGTCGTGATAACCGTGGAGTAATGAGACCTTATGACTACGTTACAAACGGTAACTACATGGTTGTTGTTAACCACGCTAACCTTGGTATTATTGACTATGTCGATGAAGCAGGAAACAAGATTCCTGGATCTTCAACATACCGTATCAATAACTCAACTGAAACAATCACAGCAAACGGTAAGACTTACAATAAAATCTACGATGCTGGTGTAACAGAACTTCCACCAGTACCAGCAGGATACCGCATCAAGTATGCATCTGCTGACAAATCTAAAGCTAATGCTTACGTAGATGTCTTGAAGTCAGAACGTCAATACGACTATAACAACGGTATTGCAACTATCCGTTCAGAACGTGCTTGGGACCGTAACCAAAGCCGTGTCGTTGACCTTGTTCAATTTGCCAACGGTTCGCAAGGTTTGGATGCTTCGATTGATGCCAATGGTGGTGGTCAATACCTAGCTCCAGGTTACCGTTACCACATTATCGTGGAAAAAGACACTAAAGATGTTACTAAAGCAACAAGTCAAACAGTGACATACACTGGTGCTGATACGAAGACACCAGCTGCCAACACTCAAAATGACTTTAGCTTCAACGGTAAAGAAGATCCTACAACTAATACAACAACTTGGACTGAAACGACTCACACTTATGGAACAGTTAAGACTCCAGTTGTTATTGGTTACTACGCCGATAAAGCTGTAGCAGGTGGTAAGACAGTTACTCCGGATGCACCAAATGCAACAGACACAGTGACATACAAAGCCTTTGGTAAATTTATCGCTGTGGATGAAAATGGAAATCCAATTCCAGGTGTATCAACAACTGCCTACACGAACGATCCTAATGATGCGACTAAGATGATTGCCATCGACAAGACGCTTCCAAGCATTCCTGGCTACACTGTTAAAGTTATCCCTGCATCACCATCAAATCCAGGTGAAGATACTCGTGTCGTTTACGTAGCAATCGTTAACGATGTTACTAAGGCGACTAAACAAACTGTTACCTTCCAAGGGGCTGGCGATAAAACTCCAGCTGCAGATGTGAAATCTGACTATACCTTTGCAGGTAAGGATAACCAAGCGACTGGTAAGGTGACTTGGAATGAAACTAGCCACACTTACGGTACAGTTAAGGTTCCTGTTGTTAATGGTTACTTTGCAGATAAAGCGGTAGCAGGTGGTAAGACAGTAACACCAGATGCTCCAGAAGCAACTGACACCGTGACTTATAAGGCCTTTGGTAAATTTGTCATTGTCGATGAAAATGGGAACCCAATTGCAGGTGTGTCAGATACTGCCTACATCAATGATCCTAACGATCCAACTAAGATGATTGCAGTTGATAAGAACTTGCCAACTATCCTAGGTTACACTGCGAAGGTAGTACCTGCAACACCAGGTGACTTGTCTAGCGATACTAAGGTTGTTTACATTAAGAACGATCAAAAAGCAAGTGTTGTTTACCGTGATGAAACAAGTGGTTCAACCCTTGAAACAGTTGCCTTGGCTGGTAAGTCTGGTGAAGCGGTTAACTATTCAACAGCTGAACGTATCAAACACTATCAAGGCCTTGGCTATGTCCTTGTAACAGATGGTTACCCAGCTGGTGCAAGCTTTGACTTGGATAGCACAGTTGACCAAGCTTGGACAGTAAGCTTCAAACGTGTAGCACTTGACTTTAATCCAGACAATGCTCACGAACCAGGAACACCAATCTATCCTAACCAACCAAACGGTCCAAAATGGCCAGCTAAGGATGCTTACCTTAAAGATGTGACATATACTGTTCACTATGCAAGCAAAGATAGCGATGCTAAATTGCCAGCAGATAGTGTTCAGAAAGCACAATGGAAACGTTCATTGACGCTTGATTCTGTAACAGGTGATATTCTTACAACTGGTGAATGGAAGGCAGATAAGACTAAGTTTGATCTCGTGATTACACCAATGGTTAACGGTTACTTCGCCGATAAAGGCCGTGTGGCTTCTCAAGATGTCACTATGGACAGCAAGGTTGAGACTGTAACTTACACTAAATTTGGTAAGATTATTGCCGTTGACGAAAAAGGGAATCCAATCCCAGGTGTTGAAGCAGTTACTTACACAAATGATCCTAACGATCCAACTAAGGCTGCTATGACACTTGTTCCTGAAGTGAAAGGTTACAAGGCTGATAAGACTGGTGTGACACCAAGCAACCCTGGTGAAGATACAAAGGTTGTTTACAAGGTGGTTAATGCAGAACCTGCTAAACCGGCAGTTAACAAAGAAGTTGGTACTATCGTTGTTATCTACCGTGACGAGTATGGTAACCAAATCAAGATGCCACTTGTGATCACTAACTCTGTTGGTTCAGAAGTTAATGTTCATGGTGACCGTTACATCTACCGTAACGGTGTGAAATATGAATTGATCCGTCAAGAAGGTAAATCTACAGACAAGATGACAGAGGGTCAAACAGTCGTAACTTACATCTACCGTAAAGTCGAAGATGGCTCAACACCATCAAACGGTAACGGTGGTCAATCTGGAAGCTCAACATCTAAGGCTGTCAAAGCAACTTCAAACGGATCTAAGGGTTCTAAAGGTTCTGGATCTGGTTCAGCAGCCGACGGCGCATCAGATGGTAAAGGTTCAGATAAGAAGAAATCTGGAAACAAAGATGGTAAGAAGACAGATGGTTCTGATAAAGCTAAAGAAGGCGATGAACAATTGCCAGTGACAGGTGAGTCAGATAACAACCTCGCAGCAATGGGTGTTGTTGTTATGGGACTTATGTCAGGACTTGCAGCTATGAATCGTCGTAAAAACCAAGACTAAGATTTCCACACCTTATCTCTCATAAATTCCAAAAATAAAATCTCTCTCGAGTGTCATTTGCTCGGGAGAGATTTTTTAGTACTTTTAGATGAAATGCAAGAAAGCTCCGAATGTTTGTGAATCTTTTAAGCAGTATTCAGTTTGATAAGGTACAATAGAGTAAGACAAAACGAATGAGGAGACTGTCATGAAGTTTTTACATACATCAGATTGGCATGTGGGGCGAACCCTCAATGGCTGGTCTTTGCTGGAGGAGCAGGAGTGGGCTTTTCAACAGATTGTGGATTTGGCAATTCGTGAACAGGTGGATGGGGTTATCATTGCTGGGGATCTCTATGACCGTGCGGTTCCGCCTGTGGATGCCATTAAGCTTTTTAATAAGACTTTGGCACGTTTGGTCTTGGAGGAGCAGATTCCTGTCTACGCCATTAGTGGTAATCACGATGGGGCTGAACGCTTGCATTTTGGTCGAGACTTTTTTCAACCTCAGGGTCTTCATTTAAGCACACGTTTGGAGGAGGCCTTTGAGCCGATTGAGTTGGAGGATTGCCAGATTTTTCTTCTTCCCTTTATCGATCCTATTGATGCTCGGATTTATTATAAGGATGATGGGGATAAAGAGATTCAGGGGATTGGTGATGCCTTGGCCTACATTCTCCAGGATATGGAAAAAGCCTTTGATCCAGACAAGGCACATATTTTGGTGACGCATTTTGCGGTTTCTAAGAAAGATGACCAAGATGGTCAAAGTCTTCGAGAATTGATGTTGTCTGAAACCAGCAATACGGTGGGTGGGCTTACCAATGTGACCAGTGATCTTTTCAAGGCTTTCGATTATGTGGCCTTGGGGCATATCCATACGCGCTTTGCTAGTCCGACCCAGCGCGTGCAATATTCAGGTAGTCCAGTCGCCTTTAATGTCAAAGAAGCCAAACGTAAGGAAGAGAAGGGTGTCTATATTCTTGAATTGGATGCGTCTGGTGACTTGTCCCAGACCTTCCATCCTTTAGAGGTCAGACGGCCAATTGTGACCCTTCAGGAACCGTTTGAAACCTTGATGTCACCTGAATTTTATAAGGAACAGCCTTGTCAAAAGGCTTGGTTTGCCTTTGATATTCAACTGTCCAGCCGTAAGGAATTAGAGGGTATCAATGTGCGTGCCCGTCTGGAAGAAATTTATGGGACAGACATTGTAGAAATCACTTTCAGTCGTTTGGGTGATGTCAGGGAAGAAAGTCTGACCGTTGATCAGCACTTAAAAGATTTGGAAATGCAGTCGCCTCAGGAAATTGTCTCTGATTTTTACCAGACAGTGACTGGGGGCGAAGTCTTGTCGGAGAGACAAACTGCCCTTGTGGAAAGTATTTTTGAGGAGATTGGAAGGAGCCGACAATGAGACCAGTTCAGTTAGAATTGACCAATTTTGGACCTTATCGTAAGGAAGTCATCAATTTCACCCAGTTTGACCACGCTCCCCTCTTTTTGATTGGTGGGGACACGGGGGCTGGTAAGAGTACACTCTTTGATGCCATGACGGTTGCCTTGTTTGCCACAACCAGTGGCGATCGCAATGTTGAGGAGATGCGGTCAACCTTCGCTGGTCCAGAGGACGATCTGACTAAGGTGACTTTCTACTTCCAACAGGGTAAGCATCTTTATCGCATTGAGCGAGTGCTCCAGCAGGAGAGAGCCAAGCGAGGTGGGGGCACGACCATGCAAAAGGCGACGGCTTCACTGGTTATTGTGGATAAGATTGGTGGTCAAGAAATTGAAAAGCTTGGGGATAAAATCAAGGAAGTGAGTGACCAGATTGAGCAGATTTTAGGTCTCAATGCCGAGCAGTTCAAACAGATTATCCTCCTTCCGCAAAATGATTTCAGTCGTTTCTTGAAAGAAGATTCCAAGACCAAGACTCAAATTTTGAAGAAAATCTTTGGAACGGGTATCTTTGACCGTTTTCAAAAGAGCTTGGAAGAGCGTCTTCGTCAGAGCAACAAGGATATGGAGAAGCGCCAGGCTCAGTTAGATGGCCATTTTGCCAGTCAGGTTTGGTCTGAGGAAGAATTAGCTGTCTTAGCCCAAACCCCAGCTTCTGAAAAATTGACACGTCTTGAAGAGCATTTGGCGCAACGTCAAGAAAATCTTGAAGAGCAAAAAAGCATCTTGAAGGATGCCCATGAGGACTTGTCTAAGCTACAAAAGAGCTTGCAAAGTGCTCAAGATGTGGCAAAGATTTTCCAAGAATTGGAGCAAGCCAAGGAGCGTTACCGTCTAGAAATTGAGGAAGGGGCTCAGGGACAAGCAGAGGCGAAAGCGCATCTGGAGGAATTGCAGTTCGCCCAAGGGTTGCAGGAAACCATTAGTAACTTGAAGCAGTATCAGAAGCAGTTGTTGCAATTAGAACAGGACCTTGAGATTGCTCAGGAGAAATTAAAGGCTAAGGAGCAGGCTTTTGAGGAAGTCAAGGCTCAAAAAGAGACGCTTGCAACTCAATCTGAGGATTTTCTTCAAAAAGAAGGGAAACTGGGTGCGTGGAAAGAGGCTATTATCTATGCCCAGAGTCTTGCCCAAGAGCAGGAGAAAATCAAACAGTCGAGTGCTAACTACAAGATGTTAGAAGAAACCTATCAGCAGGCTTCGAAAGAGATTGAGCTCCTTTCCCAGTCCTTGTCAGATTTGGAGGCTAATCGTCTTAGTTTAGAGAGTTTACATGAGGCTGAAAAACTCCTCCAGTCTGTGAGCTACAGTGTGGATAAGCAACTGGCTCAGGACCTAAAAGAAATAGAGGACTTGAATCAGGAGTTGGCAAAGACGGAAAAACGTCATCAAACCTTATCTTTGGATAGTGACCAAGCTCAAGAAATTCTCAAAGGATTGGAAGAGAAGTTGAAAACGACTTTGGCTTCACGTCGTCAACTCATGATTGCCCAGTTGCAGGCAGAATTGGAGGATGGACAGCCCTGTATGGTCTGTGGTTCCTTGGATCATCCTAAGGTCGATGGGACACAGGCTGATGAAGCGGCCTTGAAGGATCTCATGGATCAGGTGGAGGTGCTTCAAGCTCAAAAAGAAAAGCAAGTCGCTACCTTGTCAAACCGTCAGGCTAGATTGAGTGAAGTTGAGACTAAGCGCCAAGATCTGCTTGACCAAGTGGCTAAAGTTAAGTTAACTCTTGAAAAACACTATCAAGAACTGGAAGAACAAGTTAAGGGACAGTTTGATTTTGATTTTTCAGAGGACTATGAGGCTGTCCGTGGACATGCCTTGTTGAGTGCTGTTGAGAAGCATTATCAAGAACTCCAAAAACGCTATAATAAGGAAGAGGCAGATCGTGTCCATTGTCAAGAGGAGTTAGCTAAGGCCCAAGAAAAAGCGACAGATTTGGCTAAGAGCTATCAAGAGGCCAAGGCAACTCTTGATCAAGCTAAAGAGCGCTTAAAAGATTTGCAGGAAGCTCATCCGGAACTGGAGTCTGTAGAGATTTATCAAGAACGGATTTCCCTTGCAAAGCAGGAGTTGGACCTCTACAATAAGCAGATTAAGGAAAATAGTGAAGCCTACAACCAACTTCATGCCGACATTCAAGGCATCAAGGGGCAACTTGAGAGCTTGACCAAGTCTAAAGAAAAGACCAGCCAAGAAACGAAGCGTCTATCGGCTGAATTAAATCAAAGTCTTAAGGCTGAAGGGGCGCTCACCAATGACCTAGAACAAATCCAGCTTTGGCTGCTTGAAGTGAACAAGCAAGCTATTCCTAAGCTTCAGGCTCAATTGACAAGTTACCAAACCCTTAAACAAGAATTGCAGACCCAGATTAGTAAGGGCAAAGAGCTTCTCCAAAATCATGAAAAACCAGATTTGGCCGCTTTAACACAAGAGGTTCAAACCAGTCAGGAAAGCTATGATAAGCAACTGGCTCAGGTGTCTGTCATGGAGAAGGGACTTAAGGATGCGACGGCTACCTACCAAGCCGCCAAAACCCTTCAAGACAGTAATCAAGAGGCTTTTAAAGCTCACCAAGAACTCAGTGATTTGGTTAAGGTAGTCAAGGGAGAAAATACTGCTCTGACTGGTCGTCTCAATCTTGAAGTCTATGTTATCCGTCAGTATTTCCAACAAATCTTGGACTATGCCAATGCTAACTACATCGGTCTCTTAACGGATAACCGCTATTCCTTTGTTCTGAGTGAAGAAGGGCGTAGGGCGCGTGATCACTTTGGTTTGGACATCAACGTCTATGACCAACTGACTGGTAGCGAGCGTTCTGTTAAATCCTTGTCTGGTGGTGAAACCTTTATCGCCGCACTGGCTATTGCCCTATCCCTTTCAGAGGTGGTGCAAAATACCAGCAAGGGTGCTGTTGTTGAAGCTCTCTTCATCGACGAAGGGTTTGGCTCACTGGATAAGGAAGCCCTGACCAAAGCCATCGCTGTTCTGGAACAAATAGGTGAAAACCGTATGGTCGGTGTCATCAGTCACGTGGACGACATGAAAGAAGGCATCGCTCAGCAACTAGCTATCATTAAGTCACACGATGGTAGTAGCCGTATTAAAATTGTGGATAAAGGGTAAGAGAAGTCAAGGATTTAAGAACTCTCGTCAAAACGTTTTAATTATTCTAAGAGATAGTTTCTCATCGGAGCTATCTCTTTTTCTATCCACTTATTTCAATCTTCCTAACTATCAGTTTTTCTGAAAATAAAAGGAAATTTATTTGAAAAAAATCCCTCATAAAAAAGTTAATCTATTAGAAAATTAAGTGATACTATGTTATAATTTAATATGGTTAAGTCTCGATAAAATCAAGGAAAAAGTGTATAGAATGTGTTTACAATCTTTATATCTTGTGACCGTAAAATGCTTGTCAGATTCTTAGACTGTTCCTTGCTATCTTATGAAAGTTTGAGACAGGAAAATAAAAAAATGTATTAGCTAGAAAAATAAGAAATAAAAAATGACAGAAAAAATTTCCGTAATTATTCCCGTTTACAATGTAGAAAATCAACTCCAGACCTGTCTAGACAGCGTCCTGGGGCAGACCTATCAAAATCTTGAAATCATCCTCATCAATTATGGCTCAATAGATAATAGCGACGCCATTTGTCGTAGTTATGCCGCTAGGGATTCTCGGATCCTCTATTTTAAAAAGGATAATGGAGGGCTTTCAGATGCTCGCCATATTGGTATTCGTCAGGCTAAGGGAGCTTACGTCACCTATGTGGATGCTGAGGATTGGGTAGAGCCGACTTATCTGGAGGAGCTCTATCAGGCACTTCAGGCTCACAAGGCAGATATGGCAGTGACCAATTACAGTGTTTATAAGGAATCGGAAGATCGCTTTTATTTTTACATCAAGGATGAAGATTATTACGAGCAGGTGTATTCACCCGCTCAGATTATTGATGGGCTCTTTGAAGAAACCAATAACATTAACATCGCCCTGATTTCTGCGACAGGCAAGCTCTACAAACGTTCTTTGTTTAATGACTTGCTTTTCCCAAAAGAGCATGCAGGGGAGGATGGCTTTTTCAACCTTAAAGCCTATCTCATGAGTGAGCGTACGGTATACCTCAATAAGGGACTTTATGTTTACCGTGAGAGTCCAGTGATGCCATCAGCGACTTGGATGCAAGACTGGATGATGACCTTGGTTTATGCCATGGAGGAGCGCTTGGCTATTGTTGCTAGCCATGGTTTCCCTCTGGAAAAATACATGGTTACCTACCGTCAGATGCTAGAGGCTTGTTTGAAAAATGTAGAGGAGCAAGGTCTCACAGATTCTGATGCCTACCGCTCCATTCAGGAAAAATTCCAGGTCTTGAGTTTGGCCCCTCAACGTTATGAGACTAAGAAGCGTGCCATTGTTCTAGCAGCCAACTATGCCTATGTTGACCAAGTGCTTACGACCATCAAATCCATCGTTTTCCATCATCGCAACATTCGTTTTTACTTGATTAACGATGATTTTTCTCAAGAGTGGTTTAGAGGGCTTAACCGTCATCTGGCTGCCTTTGGTAGTGAAGTAATTAACTGTCGTGTGGATAGTAGTCAGCTCAAGCAATACAAGACCAATAGTAATTATGCTAGCTATCTTCGCTATTTTGTGGCGGACTTTGTGTCTGAGGAACGAGCCCTCTATTTGGATAGTGACATGGTGGTTACAGGTTCTCTAGAGGACCTCTTTACCCTTGATTTGAAGGGTCGTCCTTTGGCTGCTGTGCGTGATTATGCTATTCAGGTTCAAGACCGTCAGGCAATGTTTGATGCAGGTTTCATGGTGATTGATACAGCTTATTGGAAGCAGTACAACATGAGACGTCATTTGATCGACATGACCAGTGAATGGCATGACAAGGTCCCATTTGCCGAGCAGTCCATTCTAAACATGGTCTTCCGCAACAACTGGTTGCCTTTGTCTTTTGATAACAACTATGCGGTCACCAAGTCTAGTCTAGCTGGCTTCCATTTGCCAAATGGTCAAGACTATCCTAAGGTTCTGCATTATGCCTCACACCGGAAGCCTTGGTTGCCTTTAGCCTGCCAAGCCTATCGTGAGGTCTGGTGGTTCTATGCTCAAATGGATTGGTCAGGAGTCGCTGAAAATGCTGCTTTGTCGCCACTTTCAGAGGACATGATTTATCCTAAGGGCCGTCCATTCACTTGTTTGGTCTACACCAACATTTCGGAAATACCGCATTTGACGGATCTTATCTCGGCTCTTCCTAAGGTACAGTTTAAAATAGCCTCTCGCCAGCATGTGACTGATAAACTGGCTCAATTGATTACCTATCCAAATGTGACGGTTTACTCAGCCATTGCGGGTCTAAATGGGCTAGATTTGGAATTGGTGCGGACTAGCGACTTGCTTTTGGATATCAATCCAGGAAGAAAGGTAGTGGAGATTCTTGATGCCTTTAGGTTTGAAAATAAACCAATTTTAGGGTTTGAGGACCTCAAGTCAACCAAGCATAACCAACAAACCTACTCAAGAGATCGTTGGAAAGAGATGGCTGAGACCATTCGCCAAATGCGTAAGAAGAGCCTGTAATCCTTTGTTTGGATAAGTAGGCTGAAATGGCGTCTCTGTCTCGTTTCAATCGAAATAACATCAGCCTGTCTACAGGGCAGGAAATAGGAGTAACAGTGAAAAAAATTAGTCAATCGATAATCACCAAACGTGTGTTATGGACCGTCTTTTTCCTCTTCATTTATTGTTTAGGAAATCGCTTGGTTTTACCGTTTGTGGATTTGAAAAATGCAAATATCTTTGGGGGAGCCATGGGTTCCTTGGCTTTCTCTAGTGCCATGATGGGCGGAAACCTTAGGTCTATGTCACTTTTTTCAGTAGGCTTGTCACCCTGGATGTCAGCAATGATTCTCTGGCAGATGTTTTCTTTCTCTAAGAAAATGGGCTTAAAAAACCTTCCCGTCGAGATTCAGGACCGTAGACGAATGTACTTGGCCCTAGCAATTGCCCTGGTCCAATCTCTGGCAGTGTCCTTGAACCTGCCTATCGTTTCTGGGGTTAATGCCGGTCTCGCCATTTTCATGAATACCATCTTGTTGATTGCAGGAACCTTTTTCTTGATTTGGTTATCGGACCTTAACTCCCTCTTTGGGATTGGGGGATCCATTGTTATCTTGATGGCGAGTATGATGGCCAATATGCCATATCAAATCATGGATAGCGTTGAAAAGCTAGGTATTGGTTGGGATGTCTTGCTTCCTCTGTTTTTGTTCAGTTTGGTCTTCCTCTACATTGCTGGGGTAGTGCAGAGGGCTAGATATCGTATTCCAATCAATAAAATCAACATTCATAACCGCTTCAAACAATATTCTTACTTGGATATTATGTTGAACCCAGCCGGAGGGATGCCTTTCATGTATGCCATGTCACTAGTCAGCATTCCACAGTATGTCTTTATGCTGATTCAGTTTATACATCCTGATAATAAGTGGACTAGTGGGGCTATCAAGGCCTTGACGGTCGGTCGACCTCTTTGGTTAGTTATTTATCTACTTATGCTCTTCGTTCTAGGTTTAGCCTTTGCCTTTGTTAATGTCTCTGGTGAGCAGATTTCAGAACGTATGCGTAAGTCAGGTGAGTATATCTACGGTGTTTACCCAGGTCAAGAAACCAGTGCCTATATCAACCATTTGGTCCTTAGACTTGGTTTCATTGGTGCCCTTTACATGCTCTTTATGGCAGGTGCTCCAATGCTGATTATCTTGGTTAATCCGGATTACTTACAACTTAGTATGATTCCTGGTACTTTCTTGATTTTTAGCGGTATGATTTACAACGTTAACGAGGAAATGAAGGCTTTGAAGCTTAACACTTCCTACACCCCACTTTTTGAAAATGTATAATATCTCACCCCTCGTGGGGTTGAGAGGCAGGCTGGTGATGAGTGATCGGTCTGCCCCTCAATCTCAAGTATTGTGATGAAAAGACAATGAAGGAGAACTCATGTATTATTTTATTCCAGCTTGGTATGGACAGACGGATGAATTTTGGAAGACGGTCATTGATCCTTGGTACCGTATCCGCCAAAAAATTGAATTTGATGACAGCTTACACCAAGTTCGTATCTTTCAGGATGAGGACTTAGCCCCTCAGCTTTTGCTTTTGGCCTACCAACCACATTTGCGTTATTTCTTGCATCGTCATGATGTCTTGGAAGTTGGCTATACAGCTATTTTTGATTTGATTCAAGGTATTACTGATGAAGAGATGCGAAACCTTCAGGTGACAGATTTGGAATGGCCAGAAGGGTCTACATTTGTCCACACACCATTTGCAATTGTGGTTCAATGCCAACACCAGCGTTATGCCGAGGTTGAATTTGGATCAGAGGGATTTATTGGAATGATTCGCTACTTTAAGGATGAGCAGATCATTCGTGAAGATGTCTACGATGACCGGGGCTTTATTTCGAGTAGCCTTTATTATGAAGAGGGACAACCCATCTACCGAAACTACCTCAACGCCAAGGGAGTCTGGCAGCTTTGTCATTTCTTTGATGGACGTGGAATTGTAGCCAACCCTCGTACAGATGGCCGTTTTGAAAAGAGTTATTACGGTGACCTTTCAGAAGTTATCTGGGAATTTTTGAATAAATTCTTAGCTGAAGAGGTCAAGGCAGAAGATCGTTTTGTTATTGCGTCAGACTTGCGTCACAATAAACACCTCTTTGAACACTTGCCAGCAGAAAATATAAAGATTTTGACCTGGTTCGCAGAACGTAATCAGGAAGATAAGGTTGATGCTTATGCGGCCTTTCTTCCACAGGTGGACTTGATGATTGCGGATCGTTACGATTACTTGGAGCAACTTCAGGTTGCCTATCCAAAAGAGGCTAAGAAGCTCAAACACATGGCTTCCTTCGATACCCGTTTGGCTTTGGGAACCAGTCAACGTGTCAAAGAGTCTAAAATCTTTTATCAGGTTGACTTCGATCAGTTGGATTTAGAGGCTATTTATCAGGTCCTGGCTTTCGTGGCTAAGTATCCAAAGACACAGGTTGAGTTTGGAGCATTTAATGCCAATCCAGAGCAACTTGGTAGCCTGCAACATCAAGTGGAGAAAATGATTGAAGAACGTTTGAGTCCAGAAGTCTTTGAAGAAGTTGTGGAAAGTAGTGGTGCAGAAAATAAATTGGAGGAAAATAAGGAAATCATAAGCCGATTTTCTTTCCAAGACCTGCGTGACGAGACTGCTCTAATCAAGTCACTTCAATTTACACGCCTGATTGTCGACTTGAGTAAGGAGCCTAATCGTTATACACAGATTGCCGGAATTAGTGCTGGTATTCCACAGATTAACCGTGTGGCGTCTGAGTATGTGACTCATCAAGAGAATGGTTATATCTTGAAGCACTTGTCCGATTTTGAAAAAGGGGCTTACTACTATTTGGGACAGTTGAACAACTGGAACCGTTCCCTTATCTACTCTATTGAGAAAATTAAGGAAAATACAGGAGACCGTTTGGTGCAAAAATGGGAAAATTGGTTGAAGGAGGAGCAGAATGACCAAGGATAATCGTCTGAAGATACTACAAGTTGGATCATCCAACTGGTCAGAAAATCAGGAAATTCCTGAAAATATGAAATGGTATTATTGCAATCTTGGTCAGCTTGAGACCTTACAAGAAACCATCGAAGAAGACGAAATAAAGACTTTCACAGCTGTTATAGTGGACAGTCTTGCCGGTCTTGAGGAATTGATGGCTATTAAAGAGCATTTGATTCCTCACACTATTTTCTTTGATCAAACGATTGAAGTGCCAGATGAGAGCCTCCTTCAGTTTCTGAAGGAAATTTGCGCTGTCCCAACGGATTTTTCAAATCATGGTCAGTTGCTCTTTACCCTTTCTAAAGCGCTCTTTTCAGGGCAATACGGGGATAAGATGTTTCCATTCACTACCCAAGTTAACCCAAATTTCAGTGGTGAAGTGACCTATCATGGTTATGAAAATGTCATTTTAAACGGTGACTACGGCCAAGAATTTAGTCCTGTCTTGGACTGGACCTATAATGTCAGAGCCAGCAAGGAAAATCCTATCGAGCTTTGGTTGGAATTTGAAAAAGAGGAGACTTGCGAGTGTCGTTTGATTCTCAATCTTTTGCCAGAGGGTTCGGTCGCAGGTATTTTTAAGACCTATATCGTTTCAGAAGAAGAAATGCGCAAAGGAGCCATTGTTCTTGATGAGGACAGGACCTTCCTTTTGTCAGCTAGTCTTGAAATGAAGGGCAAAGGTCAGATTACTATCGGTGGGCTCCACCAACGTTTGACCCGTTTCCAATTCGGTAAATTTGTACTTGGTGGTGGTATTCTCCACGACAGCAAGCGTCAGGAGATCAACTATTTCTTTTATCCTGGTGATTTCAAGCCACCTTTGTCTGTTTACTTCTCAGGTTTCCGTCCTGCCGAAGGTTTCGAAGGTTTCGGAATGATGAAGGCTATGGGAACTCCCTTCTTGCTCTTTTCAGATCCTCGCCTCCAGGGTGGAGCCTTCTACATGGGAACTGAGGAGCTTGAAAATAGTATCAAGGACACCATCCAACATTACTTGGACTACCTAGGTTTTGACAATAGTCAACTCATTCTCTCTGGAATGTCCATGGGAACCTTCCCATCTATGTACTATGGTGCGGACTTTGAACCTCATGCCATCATCATGTCTAAACCCCTAGCCAATGTTGGAACTATCGGTAATCGTGCTAGACTTTTGGCACCAGAGGTTTTCCCGACAGGAATTGATGTCTTGCATTTGCAGACAGGACGCTTGGATAATGAGGGTGTTGAGGCCCTTAATCAGAAGTTCTGGAATAAGTTTGAAAAAGCAGATTTTTCAAACACGACCTTTGGTCTTTCTTACATGAAAGACGAGGATATGGATCCGACGGCCTATGAGGATATTACCAAGTCCCTCTATTACTCAGGGGCTAAGATTCTCAGTAAGGGAACGTCAGGTCGACACAATGATGATTCAGCTACGGCGACAACTTGGTTTGTCAATTTTTACCGTATGATTTTAGAAAATGATTTTGGAAGGAAGGAGTAAGGATGTTCAGAAACAAGAAATCAGAAATCTTGTGGGGCTTAAACCACAAAGCCTACATGTATGGCTCAAAAATTGTTAAACGCCAAGATGGTTCTGTGCAATTTTACAATCCTTTGGTGCCATCAGGAACGGAAATCCAGTCTTGGGTGGCCATCCAAAACTATCAAGCTGGTCGTACCCAGCCTGCCCTCCCACTTTTGAAAAAGGGGCATAACTACGACTTGACGGCCAATCTCGAAGCCGTCCCAACTGGCTCAGTCTTTTTGAAAGTCAGCTTTTTGGACCGTTATGACAATGAAATCAAACAGCTCATTGAAAAAGGTACCCACATGACCTTTATTTACCCTCATGAGGCCTATACCTATCGTATTTCTCTCTTGAGTGCTGGGGTCAAAGAGCTGGATTTCTACAGCTTAAAACTGGAAGAAACAGGAGAAGAACATGTTTAAACAACTGAATCCTATTCTCCCTGTTAAGGAGATACTCAAGGAAATCAACGGCCTAGCCGATGAAATGGCCGATCTGAGCAACCTTGAGTTGAAAAATAAAACGCAGGAATTTAAGGAGCGTTTAGCCCAAGGAGAAAGCTTGGACGACCTCCTGCCAGAAGCCTTTGCGGTTGTTCGTGAAGCAGATAAGCGTGTGCTAGGCATGTTTCCTTATGATGTTCAGGTCATGGGGGGCATTGTCATGCACCAAGGCCATATCGCTGAGATGAATACCGGTGAGGGTAAGACTTTGACAGCAACCATGCCAGTCTACCTTAATGCCTTGTCAGGTGAAGGGGCTATTCTCGTTACGACTAATGAATACTTGGCTATCCGTGACGCTGAAGAAATGGGTCAGGTCTATGAGTTCCTAGGTTTGACGATTGGTGTGCCTTGTGTGGAAGGCAGTAATGAGATGGAACCAGCTGAAAAGCGTGCCATCTACCAATCAGACATCGTTTATACGACCAATGCCAGTCTAGGTTTTGACTATTTGATTGATAACCTTGCTTCTAACCAAGACGGGAAATACATGCGTCCTTTTAACTATGCTATCGTCGATGAGGTAGACTCTGTCCTTCTTGATAGTGCTCAGACGCCCTTGATTATTTCTGGTGCGCCCCGTGTTCAGTCCAACTACTATGGAATGATGGATACGCTTATGACTACCTTGGTCGAGGGTGAAGACTACATCTTCAAAGAGGAAAAAGGTGAAGTTTGGTTGACCACTAAGGGTGCCAAGGCTGCTGAAAACTACCTCGGTATCGGCAACCTCTACGATGAGGAAAATAGTACCTTTGCCCGTCATTTGCTCTTTTCACTTCGTGCCCACTTGCTCTATAAAAAGGACAAGGACTACATCATTCGTGATGGTAAGAAAGGGCCTGAAGTGGTTCTTCTTGATAAATCGACAGGTCGTCTCTTGGAATTGACCAAGCTCCAAGGTGGACTCCACCAAGCCATCGAAGCCAAGGAATTAGTAGCCTTGTCACAAGAAACCAGAGCCATGGCTTCTATCACCTACCAGAGTCTCTTTAAAAAATTCAAGAAAATTTCAGGGATGACTGGTACTGGTAAGGTTGCGGAAAAAGAATTTCTCGATACCTATGGTATGAAGGTCATTCAAATTCCAACCAACCGTAAGAAACAACGTATCGACTATCCAGATAAGATTTATGCGACTCTGCCAGAGAAGGTCTTTGCTTCTTTAGAGTATGTTAAGCATTATCATGAAAAAGGCAATCCTATCTTGATTTTCGTTGGTTCGGTGGAAATGTCAGAGCTTTATTCTTCTTTACTTTTGCGTGAGGGGATTGCTCATAACCTCCTAAATGCCAACAATGCACCACGTGAGGCTGAGATGATTGCTGAGTCAGGACAAATGGGTGCCGTGACAGTTGCGACTTCAATGGCTGGACGTGGAACAGATATCAAGCTCGGCAAGGGCGTAGCTGAACTGGGTGGATTGGTCGTAATCGGTACGGAACGTATGGAAAGTCAACGTATTGACTTGCAAATTCGTGGCCGTTCTGGACGTCAGGGAGACCCTGGTATGTCTAAATTCTTCGTCTCACTTGAAGACGATGTGATTAAGAAATACGGTCCATCATGGGTTCACCGTACCTACAAAGAATACGCCATTAATGATCACATTGAGCCTAAGGAACTGACCGGTCGCAAGTATCGTAAATTGGTTGAAAAAGCCCAAGAAGCTAGTGAGAGTTCTGGTCGTACCTCACGTCGTCAGACGCTTGAATTTGCAGAAAGTATGAACATCCAACGTGAGATGATTTACGCACAACGTGACCGTCTCATCTACCACAATCAAGGTTTGGACACTGTTATCGACGAGGTTCTTGACGATTTCATCGACCAAGCTATGGCTGAGGAAGATTTCTCAAAAGCCGAAAATCTTTACCATTTTATCTTGCGTAATATCAGCTTCCGCATCAATGAAATTCCTAATGATTTAGACCTCAACAATCGTGAGGAAGTCTTGGAACTCATCTACCAGTTTGCCTATCGTGAACTTGATGCTAAGAAGCAGGAGTTGAAAACCAAGGAACTTAACGAGTATTTCCAACGCCTATCCATGCTTAAGGCTGTGGATGACAACTGGGTAGAGCAGGTAGACTATCTGCAACAACTCCAAATGGCTATCGGTAGCCAGCAACTCAGTCAAAAAAACCCTATTGTCGAATATTACCAAGAGGCATACAAGGGCTTCGAAGCCATGAAACGTCAAATCAGAAAGGATATGGTTCGTAATCTTCTCCTTAGTCAGGTGCAAGTCACTAAAAAAGGAGATATCATCAGCCATTTCCCATAAAATAAGGAAATTATGACAGTATATAACATTAATTTAGGCATAGGTTGGGCCAGCAGTGGTGTCGAATATGCCCAGGCCTATCGTGCCAAGATTTTCAGGGAAATGGGACAAGAGGCAAAATTTGTCTTTATGGATCTCATCCTTGGAGATAATATCGAGCATATGACTAGCAAGATTGGTTTTGCAGACGACGAAATCATCTGGCTCCATAGCTATTTTACAGATGTTAAGATTGCACCATCAACTGTTAGCCTAGCAGAAATCGAGGCCATCTTACCTGCCAATCCTGAGCGTAAGGAAGTTGCTGGCCGCCTCATTCGTTACCATTACCCACAAGATGATATGGTGGTGGCATGTAACCTTCGTGCGATGGACGAAGATGCTGTGGAAACCGTGAGCTACTTTGTCAATGACAAGCTCTTGCGCAAGGACTTTTACTCTTACACTCGTTATTGCAGTGAGTATTCTGCGCCTAAGGACAATCAAGCCAAGGTTTACCAACGCCGTTTTTATAACGAAGATGGGTCTACAGCCTATGACATGATTGTAGGAAATAACAATCAGGATATCTATCGTTTCCCTGATCAGGTTCTCTATGGTAAGCAAGAATTCCTTCGCTATTTCTTCAAACGTCTAGCCCTAACCAAGGATGATGTGGTCATTTTGGACCGTGAAACAGGTATTGGTCAGTTGGTCTTTGAAGAAGCACAGGCTGCTCGCCTAGGTGTAGTTGTTCACGCTGAGCATTTTAGTGTCAATCAAACTGATGACAACTACATTCTCTGGAATAACTATTACGAGTACCAATTTACCAATGCAGACAAGGTTGATTTCTTTATCGTGGCGACTGATCGTCAAAAGGAAATCTTACAGGAACAATTCCGTCGCTACACCAACCATGATCCAAAGATTTACACCATTCCAGTGGGAAGTCTGCCTGAATTGGTTGGACAGGACAAGCCACGTAAGCCATTCTCAATGATTACGGCCTCACGCTTGGCTCAGGAAAAACACATTGACTGGTTGGTTCGTGCGGTGATCGAGGTTCATAAGACCCTGCCTGATATCACTTTTGATATCTACGGTAGTGGTAGCATGGATGCCAAATTGCGTGAGATTATTGTCGAAGCTCAAGCTGGCGACTATATCAGACTCATGGGCCACGCTGACTTGACTAACATTTATAGCCAGTACGAGGTCTATCTGACAGCTTCAACCAGTGAAGGTTTTGGACTCACTCTTATGGAGGCGGTTGGTTCAGGTCTTCCGATGATTGGATTTGACGTTCCTTATGGGAATCAAACCTTTATTCAAGATGGGGCCAACGGTTATCTCCTCCCCGTCGCTGAAAATCACGTCGTGGATGTTATCACCAAGTCCTATAAGGATGCCATTGTCCGTCTCTACGAAGAAGGCAATATCGAGGCTATGCGCCAAAAATCTTATGACCTTGCCAAAGGCTTCTTGACTAGCCAAGTCAAGGCAGCTTGGAAACAGTTACTTGAGGAGGTACGCTCATGATATTCTTATGTGATTACTACAATCAAGCCAGTAAGGATTTGGCTTACTCTCTTCAGGCAGCAGGCTACGATGCCACAACAGTTGTCATCAATCCAGATGGCTTTCTCCCTCAAGGAGCTCTCTCTCCTTTCACCTACTATGTGGAAGCAGCAGAGGAAACAGGCAAACCACGCTTTTTCAACCAAGTCCCTGTGCCAGCCTTTTGGGAAATTTCAGGGAACAATCAGATGGCGCGTGTGTCTAACCTCACCGAAGAACGTGCCCGCATCACCTACCCAGAAGGTAGCAAGGCACGTATTGTCAAAAGTGTCGAATGGTTGGACAAGTCAGGTAAGATTCGCCAAGTGGACCACTACAACAAGTACGGTTTCTGCTTTGCCAAGACCACTCATGATGAGAATGGTCAGGCACTCTTTACCAGCTACCAAACCAAAGAAGGCTACGAACGAATCTTGGAAAATCATCTCACCGGTGATATTCTCTTGACCTTACCAGGACAAGCCCTTCGTCGTTTTGCCAACCGTACCGAATTTATCAAAGCCTTTCTAGCTCAGGTCTTTGGTGATATCGACCACATTATCTTTAATAGCTTGGCGACACCTTTCATCGTCTCATGGACTATGGAAAATCAAGGTGCCACTGATGTCCTTGTCTGGCAAGAGCCGTTGGGTGATGTCCTTCCAGGTAATATGAATGGTATCTTGGAAGATAATTCAGCCAGAGCCAATGCCATCATCATTCCTGATAAGGCGACTTATGAAAAGGCCTTGACCTTGGCGCCAGAGGACAAGCATCATAAAATCTTGTCTCTTGGCTATGCCTATGACTTCAAGGAAAATCATGGTAAACCTCGTAATGCCTTTATCGCAACCAATTCAGACCAAATCGAGCGTTTGGAAGCCTTGGTTGAGTCACTCCCTGATGTGACCTTCCAGATTGCAGCAGTCACTGAGATGTCACCAAGATTACTTTCAATGATGCGTTATTCAAACGTTGTGCTCCATCCAAACGCTAGTCACAAGCAGTTGGACAAGCTTTATCAAGAGTCAGACCTCTACTTGGACATTAACCATCATAATGAATTGTACAAGGCGACACGAACTGCCTTTGAAAACCAATTGTTGATTTTGGCCTTTTCAGAAACAGCTCATGGACCTGTCTATACAGCGCCAGAGCATATCTATGCCAGTCAGAACTATCCAGCTATGGTTGCCAAGATTAAGCAAGTCCTAGGCGATGAGCAAGCCATGCAAGAAGCCATGCAGGCTCAAAAAGCTCAAGCCAACACCCTGACTGCCTCTGAGTTGGCCGACCGCTTACAATCACTTTTAGGAGGAAATCATGTCTAAAAAAGATTTATTCTACGGTGACGTTGAAGGCCGTATGGAAGAACTCAAGCAAAAGCCTATCACAAAAGAAAAAGAAACCAGAGGAGAGAAGATTAACAAGAGCTTTTCAATCATGCTCGGACTTGTTATTATCATCGGTTTGATCTTCACCCTTATTGGTTTATTGAGGTAGTCTTATGATGTTAGTATTTATGGTTCTAGCAGTGATTCTTTCGGTTGCCCTTATCGTCCTAGTGACCATCCAACCGCGTCAAACGCAGATTTTTTCAACGGATGCTACTAGTAATATCGGTAAACCAAGTTATTGGGCTAGCCAACCGATTCGAAAAATGTTGACCTTGGCTATCAGCATAGCCCTCTTTATCCTCTTACTTATTTTTATGATTGTTTCTTATAAGTAGAGGACTTCCTACTATATAATAGAAAGAAGTATGTCATGCGCGTACATTTTACAAATTTATTTGGCCAGTCCTCACGTAGTGTAGCTTTGATTGCCCAAAATGATACCATGAAGATTGCCAAAGAGCTCGGTGCTAATGAACTAGGAATTTATTTCTATGATAGTAGCCAAGAGCCAGATGGAGAGCTTAATTCCCGCTTTGATGGGATTGTAGCAGGACTGAGTGTTGGAGACATCGTTTTCTTCCAGTCTCCATCATGGAATGGTAGTGAGTGGGATAGCCGATTACTCCGTAAATTCAAGGCTGTTAATGCTAAGACTGTTATGTTTATCCATGACGTTCCACCTCTCATGTTTGATAGTAACTACTATCTCATGTCTGCTTATATTGACATGTACAATCTCTGTGATGTCGTCGTGGTGCCTTCTGAAAAGATGCGTGATCGTTTGATTGAGGAAGGGTTAACAGTTGAGAAGATTATCATCCAAAAACTTTGGGACTTACCTCACAGTCTTGACCTACACCAACCTAGTTTCCAGAAGAAGATGATTTTTGCTGGGAATCCAACCCGTTTCCCACACGTCCTAGACTGGAAACAAACGACCCCTCTCCACGTCTACGCTGAGAAACAAGAAGATAAGGATTATTCCAAAGTCCACCTCGAAGGCTGGCGTAATAAACACGAGCTTTTGCTAGAGCTATCTAAGGGAGGTTTTGGTCTGGTCTGGGGTAATTCCGAAAATCCAGAGGACGAGCCTGACTACTATAAGATGAACATCTCTTATAAACTCTCGACTTACTTAGCAGCTGGTTTACCAGTCGTAGTGCCTAGCTATCTCTCAAATGCAGACTATATTAAGGAACATGGGCTTGGCTTTGTCGTTTCAAGTCTCGAAGAAGCAGACCGTTGCATTCAAGAATGTACCGAGGAGCAGTATGCACAGATGGTGGCTAACGCTCACCACACAGCATACCTCATCAGTAACGGTTACTTCACAAAGAAACTTTTTATCGATGCTATCATGGCATTAAGCTAATAGAAAAAGGATTATCGAAAGGTAATCCTTTTTTGTGACAAATCTGAGCATATATCTTGACTTTTTATAAATTATTCAAATCATTTTCACTTTAGACTTAAGGATTTAAGGAAGACCTGTCTCTAATTAGGATTAATGTTAAAAAATAGCCTTACAGATGTTAAGTATTTGCCTTAAATAATTGGTTGTAATTGTTTGACAATTTATCAAAAAACGAATTGTAGAAAAATTTAAAAGTAAAAACCAAGGTCTTTAAAAATGAGAAAAACTGCAGGAAATAGCGTGAAAACAAGGGTTTAAACCGTTTAAAATCTAAAATATAATGAATTGACGTTAAAAAACAGAAAATTCAGAATTGCGAAAACCTTACAGATTTTGAAGAAAATGAGACAAAAAAGCACAATTTTTAGTCAACTTGTGTTATATTATAAAATGTAATTTCCAGATTAGGAAATAACTCATATTTTTTAGGAGGTAAATATGTTTTTTAGACGTAACGAAGGAGAATTCCGTGAAACAGATCGCGTGACTCGCTTCAAACTTATCAAATCGGGTAAAAACTGGCTTCGTGCTGCAACATCTAACTTTGGACTTTTTAAAGTTGTTAAAGGTGGCGCAGACGCTCCGTCAGTAACAGTTCAAAATGTAGAAGAAAAATCTTCTCTTCTTTCAGGTACAGCCCTTCTTAAAGGGATTGCAGCAGCAGGTGCTGTGGCAGGTGGTGCAGTAGCAACTTACACTGCTCAAGCCGAAGAAACAACAGCACCAGCTTTGGAAAGCCAAGCAACTACAAACCATGACGTATTGGCAAACTCTGAGGCAGCTGTATTGAGCGCTGCTCCAGTATCAGAAACAGTAGCTTCAGAAGCTCCAGCAGTAGCATCAACAAGCCAAGAGTCTACAAGCTCTTCAGTTGACGCTCAAGCAAGCACAGATGCTTCAGTTTCAGTATCACAATCTGTATCAGCAGAATTGTCACAAGCTATCTCAGAATCTGTATCACTTAGCAAAGTGAACTCAACTTCTGAAAGCCAATCACACACTGAAAGCAACAGTGGTTCAAACTCAGAATCATCTTCAGCTTCAGAATCAGCAACTTCAACAGCTGCAACTGCATCAGAAACAGCTACTCAAGAAGATGAAAAAACTATCTTGGATCAAAACGTTTCAGAAGCAGAATTG
>NZ_KV817340.1:36499-38560 GCF_001814615.1 Streptococcus sp. HMSC078H12
TTGGATCAAAACGTTTCAGAAGCAGAATTGCTTGTAGGTATCGCTAAAGATTACCAAGCTAAGTTGACTGATACAGCTGCTAAAGCTGAAATCCAAACTGCTATCGCAACAGTTCAAGAAGAAGTTGCTAAATCAACTACATTGCTTGCTGCATCAGCAACAAACGCTGCTTACGCAGAACAACGTGAGCGCCTTGGTAACGCTGTTGACAACATGATGACTAAAATCACTGACAACGGCTTCACAGGTAACTCAGTAGTTAACGGTATTGCAGCAGTTACTGCGCAGCTGTCACCAATCTCAACAAGCACTAATGGAACTACAGTTCCAGTTATTACAGATGCGAACGGTGCAACGATTGAAGATCCAGCCTTTAACGAAGCAGGTTATGCTTTGGATCCAAACGCTGATCGCTTCACTTTTGGTGTATGGCAATTCCTTAAAACAAACCACACTACTGGTGCTAAAACAAACTTTGATTACTATGCTACTCTTTCAGTAGACCGTTCTGCAATCACTGGTAGCCTTTCAGCTAACCCAGATGTTTACTTGCGTATCGTTAAGAAATCTGACGGATCAGAAGTTTATACTCGTACAATCAAAGCTGGGGAAAGCAATATCTCTCTTCCAAGCTACATCACAAACAACAACTCTGATGTAACGAACACCTTGACTTATACAGGTGCTAACGGAACTGATCCAGGTAACGTTACATTCTCATTGGTTAACGCTAACCTTGAGTATGAAACACTTCAAATCCGTGATACAAACTTCCCAGGTAACCAAGGTGAAGACAAGCCAAACGTTCAAACGTCTGTTCCTTATGCAACAGTTGATCAAACAACTCACTATAAAGCAGTTGATCCTGGCAAGTATACAAAAGGTCAAGTTTACACTCCAACTGGAAATGAAGTAGATCTTGCAAGCTACACTCAAACAGGTCTTGCAGGGCAGAAATTTACGGCTTCAGAAAACCGTGCAATCCCTGGTTTCAAACATGTAACTGCTACAACAGATTCGACTCAATTGACATCTGGTATCCTTGGTAAGGGTGTTGTTGGTCAAAAACTTGTCGAACTTCAAGGTGGAGCAAACCACTACTACGTGAAACGTATTTCGGAAGTTGTAGATACAGATGGCTCAACTGTAACAAAATTCTATGCTCTTGATCCATCACAAGTAAGTAACTTCAGCGCAAGTGATGTTGGTACAGAAGATGTATCTAAATACACACTTATTTACACATCATCTGTAAATAAAGCTGGTGATACTTGGAAAGCTACTGAATCAAAAACGACTACTGTAAATAGCAAAAATGGCGATTACCATATTGATGTTGTCGAAACTGCAGGTAGCAACTCTTTAGTAATTACTGGTTGGCTGTCTAATACAGAAAAAGTTAACCTTACGCACGATGAAACAAAAGTGACTGAAGCTTTTGATAAACCGTTTACAGGTGCACCAGATGTATCATTAACACCAGCTGGTCAAGGAAATAATAAATGGAACTTGATTGCCGGACGTAATGCTGATATTGTTGCGAAGGACAAAGTAACACAACCAGACGGTAGCATTACTTATAAAGAATTGAAAGGTTTCACTTCATTCTCAAATAACTACTCAGTTCCAAGTAATGTTAAACCTTCAACTGATGTTAACTATTACTTCGTTAAGATGGATGATTCAGAGTCAGCATCTCAATCACAATCATTCTCAAATTCTGCATCAGAATCAGAAGTAGTATCTAACTCACAATCTGTATCACAATCAGAAGTAGTATCTAACTCACAATCTGTATCACAATCAGAAGTTGTGTCTAATTCACAATCTGTGTCACAATCACAGGCTGTATCTAAATCACAATCAGAATCAGAAGTAGTATCTAAATCACAGTCTGTATCACAATCAGCTTCTGCAAGTCTTTCACAATCAGCATCTGGTACACAATCAGAATCTGCAAGTCTTTCACAATCTGTGTCTGATACACAATCAGAATCAGCAAGCCAATCAGAATCTGTATCTGATACTACATCAGCATCTGCGTCTGAGTCAGCTTCAACA
>NZ_KV817341.1:0-275 GCF_001814615.1 Streptococcus sp. HMSC078H12
CAAAATGGTCAGGATGATCTTGTTTGGCATAATGCGACAAAACAGGATGATGGTTCTTATAAAGTAACTATTTCAGCAAGCCAACACAAGTGGAATTCAGGCAAGTACATCGTTCATGGCTATATTGTTGATGTTTCAGGTAAGAATATCGGCTTTGGGGCAACTTCAGCTGATGTGGCAGCCCCTAAGAAAATCGGTTCGGCATCAAGAGGAAATTACAATGTTTTAAATAAGATTGTCTATCTCGATGCTGGTCATGGTGGCTATGATCCAGG
>NZ_KV817342.1:0-233 GCF_001814615.1 Streptococcus sp. HMSC078H12
GATGCTGAAGCGGATGCGCTTGCTGATTCTGACGCTGAGACTGATGCAGATGTGCTTGCTGACTCAGAGGCAGAGACTGATGCGGACGCACTCGCTGATTCTGACGCTGAGACTGAAGCCGATGTGCTTGATGATTCTGACACAGACGCTGAAGCTGACGCTGAAGCAGACAATGACTCAGATACACTTGTTGATGCTGAGGCTGAAAGACTTGCTGATGTACTCAATGAAGT
>NZ_KV817343.1:0-18776 GCF_001814615.1 Streptococcus sp. HMSC078H12
CAAACCACCCGTTAGACGGGTGGTTATGATTATTTTAGCTAATCATTTATCGCTAAAACCTATTGATAAAAAAGAAATGAAATTTAGTTATTTTTTCTTTTTTATTGGAAAAAATGGCGATAAGATGGTAAACTAGAGAGGATATTATATAAAAAAAAGGTATCGAAAATTAGAATGTTAAAACATAAAAACGTCCTAGTGTTTTTAGGACAAACCTTGCTTTATTTCGCCATTTTTATGGCCCTAATTTATCTCTACAATTACCTAGGACAAGGTCAAGGTAATTTTATCTATAACGAATTTTAGGAAGAATAATGACGAATACAAAAATTAAAGATATGATTGAAACGATTGAGCAGTTTGCTCAATCACAACCTGACTTTCCTGTTTACAATATTTTAGGGGAAGTTCACACTTACGGCGACTTGAAGGCTGACTCAGATAGCTTGGCAGCCAAGATTGATAGTCTTGATATTCCAGAAAGTTCACCTGTTGTGGTTTATGGCGGTCAAGAGTATGAAATGTTGGCAACTTTTGTCGCTTTGACTAAATCTGGTCACGCTTATATTCCAATTGACAGTCACTCAGCTCTTGAGCGCGTGACGGCAATTGTTGAAGTAGCAGAGCCTAGTCTGATTATTGCTATCAATGACTTCCCACTTGAGGATGTCCAAGCACCAATCTTAACATTGGATCAAGTGACAACAGCTTTTGAAAGCAAGACTAGCTACGAAGTGACTCATCCTGTTAAGGGGGATGATACTTATTACATCATCTTTACATCAGGAACTACAGGTAAGCCTAAAGGGGTACAAATTTCACACAATAATCTCCTTAGTTTCACTAACTGGATGATTACAGACAAGGAATTTGCGACTCCAACACGTCCACAAATGCTAGCTCAACCGCCTTATTCATTTGACTTATCAGTAATGTACTGGGCACCTACATTGGCACTTGGAGGAACACTCTATGCGCTTCCTTCAGCCATTACACAGGACTTCAAGAAGCTCTTTGAAACGATTTTCTCTCTTCCAATTGCCATTTGGACATCCACACCATCATTTGCAGATATGGCAATGTTGTCAGAAGACTTCAATGCAGAGAAGATGCCAGAAATTACGCATTTCTATTTTGATGGAGAAGAGTTGACTGTCAAGACTGCTCAAAAGCTTCGCCAACGTTTCCCAAATGCGCGCATCATCAATGCCTACGGCCCAACGGAAGCAACTGTAGCCTTGTCGGCTGTAGCCGTAACAGATGAGATGCTGGTTAACCTTAAGCGTTTGCCGATTGGTTACACCAAGGAAGATTCACCGACTTATATTATTGATGAGGATGGGAATATCCTTCCAAATGGTCAACAAGGTGAAATCATCGTCTCAGGACCAGCAGTTTCAAAAGGCTATATGAATAATCCTGAAAAGACTGCTGAAGCCTTCTTCGAGTTTAATGGCCTTCCTGCTTACCATACTGGTGATGTGGGAACGATGACTGATGAAGGTCTCCTTCTTTACGGTGGACGCATGGACTTCCAGATTAAATTTAATGGTTTCCGTATTGAGTTAGAGGATGTTTCACAAAATCTTAATAAGTCTAAGTATATTGATTCAGCAGTAGCTGTGCCACGTTACAATAAAGACCATAAGGTTCAGAACCTCTTGGCTTATGTGATTCTTAAGGATGGTGTTCGTGAGCAGTTTGAACGTGAAATTGATATCACCAAGGCGATTAAGGCTGACTTAGAAGATATCATGATGTCTTACATGATGCCTACTAAGTTCCTCTATCGTGAGAGCTTGCCTTTAACACCAAATGGGAAAATTGATATCAAGGGTCTTATCAGTGAGGTTAACAACCGATGATTGACTTCTTGAAACAGCTACCACATTTAGAAGCCTACGGTAACCCCTTCTATTTTATCTATCTTGGATTAGCTCTATTGCCAATCTTTGTGGGTCTCTTCTATAAAAAGCGTTTTGCGATTTATGAATGTTTGGTCAGTCTAGCCTTTATTGTTCTTGCTCTGACAGGAACACATGCTAGTCAATTACTAGCCTTACTCTTCTATATCGTTTGGCAAATCATCTGGGTTTATTCCTACAAACATTACCGCAGTCAAAAGGACAATAAATGGGTTTTCTATTTACACTCATTTCTTGTAGTCCTTCCCTTGATTTTTGTTAAGGTAGAGCCTGCGATAAATGGTACTCAGTCACTCTTAAACTTTCTTGGTATTTCTTACTTGACCTTCCGATCAGTTGGTATGATTATCGAGATGCGGGATGGTGTCTTAAAAGAGTTTACACTTGGAGAATTCCTCCGATTCATGCTCTTTATGCCAACCTTTACGAGTGGTCCTATTGATCGCTTCAAACGCTTTAACGAAGATTACCAGGCGATTCCTGAGCGAGACGAGCTGATGAATATGTTGGAGCAAGCTGTAAAATATATCATGCTTGGTTTCCTCTATAAGTTTGTTTTGGCTCAGATTTTCGGAAGTATGCTCTTGCCTTCACTGAAAGCACAAGCTTTGGCTCAAGGTGGTATCTTTAATTTACCAACACTTGGTGTCATGTATGTTTTCGGTTTTGATCTCTTCTTTGACTTTGCGGGTTACTCGATGTTTGCCTTGGCAGCATCAAACCTTATGGGGATTAAGAGCCCAATCAACTTTGACAAACCTTTCATCTCACGAGACTTGAAAGAATTTTGGAATCGTTGGCATATGAGCTTGTCTTTCTGGTTCCGTGACTTTGTCTTTATGCGTTTGGTTATGGTTTTGATGCGTAACAAAGTTTTCAAAAACCGTAACACGACATCAAATGTGGCCTATGTCATTAATATGATGGTTATGGGATTCTGGCATGGAGTTACCTGGTACTACATTGCTTATGGTATTTTCCATGGTATTGGTCTAGGAATCAATGATGCCTGGTTACGTAAGAAGAAGACCATTAATAAAGAACGTAAGAAAGCTGGTCTTGAGTCACTTCCTGATAATAAATGGACGAAGGCTTTGGGAATCTTTATTACATTTAACACTGTTATGTTGTCATTCTTGATTTTCTCTGGATTCTTGAATGACCTCTGGTTCACTAAAAAATAAGTAAAGGAATTATAAAAATGGATGTAAAATCAGAAGTTATTGAAATTATTGATGAACTCTTCATGGAAGATGTTTCAGACATGATGGATGAAGACCTTTTCGATGCTGGTGTTCTTGATTCTATGGGAACAGTTGAGCTTATCGTTGAATTGGAATCACGTTTCGATATTCGTGTGCCAGTTTCAGAATTTGGTCGTGATGACTGGAACACAGCTAATAAGATTGTTGAAGGGGTAACGGAGCTTCGCAATGCTTAAGCGTTTATGGCAAATTTTTGGCCCTATAATCTGTGCCTTAGTCTTGGTAGTAGTAGTTATTTTTTCCTACCCTCAAGGCAGAAAACATAGTTATGAGGTTGAAAAACGTAACGCGGTAACCTTGACAACTGAGAACTTTAAGAGCCGTATTAATAAGACGACAGCTCTTTCTGATAAGAATCATCGATTTGTCCCTTTCTTTGGGTCTAGTGAGTGGTTGCGTTTTGATGCCCTTCATCCAGCTGTTTTAGCTGAAAAATATGACCGTAACTATCGCCCATATTTTATTGGACAACGTGGGGCTGCCTCTCTAAACCAATATTTGGGAATGCAACAAATGCTTCCCGAATTGAAAAATGGGACAGTAGTCTATGTCTTGTCACCACAGTGGTTTACTAAAAAAGGTTACAATTCTGCGGCTTTCCAGCAGTTCTACAATAACGACCAACTTAGTAGTTTCTTAAGTCAAAATCAGACGGATGCAAATTCTCAGTATGCAGCTCAGCGCATCTTAGAGATGAAACCTGAGATTACTATGAAATCTCAACTTTCTAAAGTGGCTAATGGGCAAGATTTAAATTCTCTTGATAAGACTTATATTCAATTTATGGCAGAGCTTAATAAGCGAGAAGATGCCTTGTTCAGTCCTTTTGCAGCATCAAATAATGCAAATTACGACAAGAAGGTTCTTCCTTATCTTAAAGAGTTGCCAGACAAGCTCTCTTACGAGGCACTTGACCAGGTTGCGGTAAGAGATGCAGAAGCTCATACCAAGTCAAACGACTTTGGTATCGATGACCGTTTCTATAAGAAACGTTTGGCTAAAAAGATTGGTAAACTTAAAGGGTTCCAAAAGAATCTTTCGTATGAAGTTTCACAAGAATACGGCGACCTACAGTTGGTGCTAAATCAATTTGCTAAGTCAAATACTAATGTTATCTTTGTCATCCCACCTGTTAATAGCAAGTGGATGGCTTATACGGGACTAAGTCAGGAAATGTATGATGCTACGGTTTCTAAAATCCGTTATCAATTGGAAAGTCAAGGCTTCACTAATATTGCTGACTTCTCAAAAGACGGAGATCAACCTTACTTCATGCAAGATACCATTCATATGGGATGGAAAGGATGGGTAGCCTTTGACAAGGCTGTTGATCCATTTGTAAGTAATCCAACACCCGCACCTAGCTATAACTTGAACGACCACTTTTATAGTAAGGATTGGGCAGGTTATACAGGGGCTCCTAGTCAGTTTAAGTAGCATTACTTAATCAATCAAAGAGGCTTGTTAAAGCCTTTTTATGTTGCTTCTATAAAAAAAGTCACTAGTTAAATACTAGTGACTTTATGTCATTGGAGAAAGAGTATTTGAATTTTACTCACTAATGATCAATTAGATTTTCTTACTCCATAAATGGTTGCTAGGTTAATCATTTTTTTGGCCCATTTGATATGAGTTTTTACTTCATTCATTTTATTTCCCATATGACCT
This sequence comes from Streptococcus sp. HMSC078H12, assembly GCF_001814615.1. Classification (NCBI taxonomy): domain Bacteria; kingdom Bacillati; phylum Bacillota; class Bacilli; order Lactobacillales; family Streptococcaceae; genus Streptococcus; species Streptococcus sp. HMSC078H12. The sequence goes on from NZ_KV817343.1 coordinate 4,859, forward strand.
TTTGTAACACCAACAAGAGTTTCATCCATACCAAGTATTTTGAGAGCGTCCTCATAATCTTCTTCGGTAATTACTAAACTTTCAAGAACTGCCTGAAGTTGCGAGGGATGTATACATGTTTTTCCAATAAAACCATTAAGTTGATCCAACTCAATTTCATTTTTTAAGCCTGTTAACCATGCAGGAGTTTCCTTAAGATCTGAGTCGTTGGAACCAAAATATTCCCAGACAGGTGCTGAACAGACATAATCTTTACCAAAGATATTAATAATATCTCCTAAACAGTCCTCAATAACTTGAACCATATGAATCGTTTGACTAATGGTACGTCGAATACCGAAAAGATTTGAAAAATCTGTTGCACCAACCCTTATATTAAGAATGTGATCTTGAAAAGGCTCAAGTGTGAGGAATAGTTTTTCTAGTTCTTCAATTCTGCCTTTTTTATTCATTATAGATTCTGTTTCAAAAATAGGCATGAAATAAATATTCCCTTGGCTTAGATGGTTAACTTCCTGAAATGCAGTAAGGTAATCTTGAGCGCAACTTGTATCAAATTTAGGGAGATTAAAGCCAGTTAGTAAATTTAGTAACGGTTTACCTAGCTTTGTACCAAAATCTTTGAGCTGTTGTGAAGATCTTATACGAATAAAAATTAATGGTAATTCTTGTAAAGTGATTTCACCAGATGCAAGCATAGCTTTTAATTTTTGCAAAAAAGATAAAATATTTAACTCTGCCTGTTGTACAGTATTGTCACCAATTGCATCTTCAAGATCAATACAGATTGAGGCTTCTTTTGTTTTAAGTATGGCTTCTAGCAGTTTTTCGTGTGTGGCTGGTATATATAAAAGTGGTCCAACAGCATACTGTAGTAATTCTTTTTGAGTATTTTTTGAAAAATCTTGAGGAGATTTTTTATATTCAAGGTTGTTCAATTTGTACTTCATTGTAACTCCTCTTACACAGAATAATCTAGCACAAGCTGAAGAATTTTTTCTGCGCCAACTAAACCTTCTGGGACGATGGTATATTTTTCTTTATCATCTAACAGATGATAAATTTCACTTTGATTAGGAATACATCTTACATTGCCAAGAGGTAAAAAGGTTTGATCCATTTTACCATCACCTGCAGTTATCACAAAGTCCTCTTCTAATTTTTCTTTTAGAAAGAGTAGAGCATTCCCTTTTGATATCTTTTTAGGGATAATATAGAGTTTGAGTCCTTGGATGGTATGTGTCCACTCAGTTCCCTCTAGTTCTCTAGTCATAGCTTCATCGATGTAATTGATGATAGTTTTATCGTCAGAAATCTTTGTAAAAAAGAAGATATCATCAATAAGAACAGGTTCTTTTGTTAAGTGTGTCTTATACTGATTTAAAAGTTTAAGTATGTTTGTATATTGATCCTCTAAACGGCGACATATTGAGTCAACGTGTTTCTCCCATTCTGGTAGAGGCTCTCCGTTATGGAGAATAATACCTCCATTTGCGACAACAGCATAAGGAAGATTTTGAACTGGCTGTACACGCTTAAATTGCGCGTAAGAACGTGTTGTAATTGGGATGAGTTGAATACTTGGATTATTTTTTATTTTATTAATCAGTTCTATACTTAAATGCGACATATATGAAATTTCTTTATTATCTAGTATTTCAATGCATTTAACTTGACTAGCATTATCGACGAATTTTGATGAATGAATAATTGTGCGATCTAAGTCGGTTGCAAAAATCATAAGACACCTTCCTATTTTTAAAAAGAGGATTAGGAATAAAACCTAATCCTCTGTATTATTTTATAAGTTACTTAGTCTTTAGTCAACTAGTTACGTATTCTTTGTAAGAGCCTTGCGGATAAAATCTGCAGGGATAATCAAAACTGCGATAAGAAGAGCAACGATATAGTGTTCAACATCCATTGGAACGGTACTAAATACTTTACCACCGAATTGAATAATCAAGGTTTGAACGACAGCAATAGAAATCATTACAATTGAGAATTTCTTGTTTTCGCCGATATGTTCAAAAACATTGAATCCATTACTACGTGTATTAAGTGAGTTGAAAATGACAGCATAGATAAATACTGTAAAGGTGAATGTTGTTACCATTTCAAAGTTGCCAGTTCCATTTGTGATAAAGTCTTGAATACCACCAACATTTTTAAGAATGGCTAAACATACAAGAGTAATGAAGACGCTGGCTACACCAATAGCAGATTTCATATAGCCAGTAAGAATATTTGCCTTCTTAGGAACTGGTTTTTCATTCATGTAACGATCTAGGGTAGGTTCTTCACCAAAGGCAAGGGCAGCAAGTGTGTCCATGATAAGGTTGATCCAGAGAATTTGGATAATTGTAAATGGTTCTTTGAGGCCCAAAAGTGGTGAGAGAAGTGACATAGCAATTGTAGTCACGTTTACGGTTAATTGGAAGATAATAAATTTACTTACTGACTTACTCATAGTACGTCCATAGAGGACGGCTTTCTCAATCGAAGTCAATGAGTTATTCAAGATAACGATATCTGATGCTTCACGTGCGACTTCAGTACCATCACCCATTGAGAATCCGACATCTGCTGATTTGAGTGCTGGTGAGTCATTGACCCCATCACCTGTCATACCAGCGACCATATCGAGGTCTTGAGCTGCCTCAATAAGACGTTTTTTATCCATTGGAAGGGCACGACTGACCACTTTTAAGTGAGGCAATTGTTGTTTGAGTTCTTGATCTGAGAGGGCAAAAAGTTCATCGTGAGTAAGAACAAGGTCATTTTGACCAGTAACGATACCGGCTTCTTTAGCGATAGCAACAGCGGTTTCTTTACGGTCACCAGTTACCATAACTACTTGAACACCTGCACGGTTCATTGTTTCAACAGTTTGTTTGATTGAAGAACGAACGTTATCACGGATACATACGATACCAATCAAGACTTTATCATTTCCATCTGTATTTAGGATAGCAAGCAAACGCATTGAACGGTTAGCTTGTTCCAATGATAATTCTTGGAAACGAGCTTTGATATCATCAGTAAAGTTTTGTTTATTACCATCTTTATCAAGATAGTAGTAGCAGTCATTTAGGATGAATTCTGGAGCACCCTTGATGTAGGTTTTACCATCGTTAGTCGTTACACTTGCGAATTTTGTTGCTGAGTTGAATTGTTGCTTCTCAGTAATTGTATTTGTATCAAAATCAAGTTGAGAGCGTCCAATAAGGAAATCAAGAAGTGCACGGTCAGTGGCGTTACTACCAACAGCACTGCCATCAGCTACCATGGCATCGTTGTTAAGACCAATCCCATTAATCATTTCAGCTTTAAGGCTATCTGACATTGTGTCAAAATCAGGTGCATCAGTTTCACCAGTAGCTGCATAAAGTGTTCCATCAGCAAGGAAGAAGTCAACTACAGATAGTTTACCTTCAGTGATAGTACCAGTCTTATCACTGAAGAGGATATTCATGTATCCGGCTGTTTCAATGGTATCAGGATGGCGAACCAGGATATTTTGAGCTAAGAGTCGACCTGAGTTCATTGAAGAAACGAGTGCCAACATCATTGGGAGACCTTCTGGAACGGCCATGATGATGATTGTAACCGCAAAGAGAATCGTTTCAATGATAAGAAGGAAGATTGAACCACCATTGAGGTTATTAGCCTTATTAAGGGCAATAAAGCCTAATACAAGGTTGATCACTGAATATGCAGCACCCGCACTATAACCGAGGACACCGATATTACCAGCAAGCTTGTTGAGTTTTTCTTTGGATGGTGAATCTTTACTATCTTCTTGAAGAGAAGTATTGATGCTTCCTAGAACGGTATTATCACCAATTTGTGTAGCTTCCATAACGGCTTCGCCTGAAGTAACAACTGTACCACGGAAGACTTTGAGCTCTGTAAAGAGGTCGGAAGAGTCTGGCTCTGCTTGATCACCAAGAGGAAGTTTTTTAGCATCTTCACTTTCACCATTAAGGACAGCTTGGTTTACTTTTAACTCACCTTCCAAGATGATACCGTCAACTGGAATCTTGTCCCCTGATTGAAGGAGAATTTGATCACCTTTTACAATATCATCAACAAGAACTTCTTTAAGTTTACCATCACGATAAACCTTAGCATTAGTTTTTGAAGCCTCTTCTTGAAGAGTGTTGAATTTTTGCTCATTTCTGTATTGTGAGACTGCTGAGAATCCTGTAGATATCAAAATGGCAAAAATTAGTGAGATAGCCTCATACCAATTGGCTTCACCAATAGCAGGGAAAATCATTCCAACAAAGTTGAAGATGATTTTTAATCCTAAGGCAGCCAAGAGGATAAGAATCCATTGATCTTGGAAGGCTTCGATAAAGATTGAGAGGAGCGAGTTAGCCTCTTTACTAGATAGCCTATTATCGCCATGGGCATTTTTACTTGCTTGAACTTCAGCAGAAGTCAAGCCTTTAAATTTTTTCATTTAAGGTTTGTATCCTTTCTAGAAATAGTCTTTAGAGAATTAATACTTTCTGAGGTATACCCTTCTAAAAATAAGTATCCTAATAACTAAAGAATTCTATTATTAACTAAAGAGTGCTGCGATTCCATTAAGGTCAGCTTGTTTTCCTTGGCCAATAGCATGAAATGCCCAGCTAGCGCCATTACGAACTAATTCTGCAAAGACAACAGCTGTATCAGTAGAGTAATCATCTTTTAATTGGAATTTACATAGTTCAGAGCCATTATCCTTATTCACAAGTCGTACGTATGAGTTATTTACCATACCAAATGTTTGACGACGTGCGACTGCTTGGTCAATGGTTACAGCACAAACAATCTTACTAACTGTTGGAGAGACAGCTTGGAGATTTAGAGTGATGGTTTCGTCGTCACCTTCACCAGCACCAGTACGATTATCTCCGTTTAATTGAATACCATTTGCTACTGGATTATTGTAGAAAACAACGTCAGAAGCAGAAGTGATTTTACCTGCTTCATTCAATAAGAAAACAGAAATATCTAAATCGAAGTCGACACCACTTGCAGCAATATCCCAACCAGCACATAGATCGACATTATTGAGGCTAGGTGCAGCTTTTGCAAGGTCTAGGACAGTATTTTTTTCAAGATTTAGTGAAATTCCAGATTGTGTAGGTGTGACTTCAGTTGGTGTTGAAACTTCGCCACCTAAACTAGTAAAATTAATAGCCATTTTTCTTCTTCCTTTACATTAAATTATTTATATGCTTTAGCGATATCAGCAATAGATGCTTTGAAGTAATCACCTACAGCTTTAAATGTCCAACCATTATCCGTACGGTTCAACTCAGCAAATTTAACTGCAGTTGCATTACCACCGTCTTCTGTAAGGTTGAAACGAACCAATTCACGTTCTGGACGTTGTGATTCATCAACTAAACGAACATATGCATTACGTACTTGACCAAAGTTTTGTTTACGTTCTTTACCAGAGTAAATGACAACTGCAACAACAATTTGTTTGACATCTGATGAGACTTGATTAAAGTTTACGAACATATTTTCATCGTCGCCATCACCTGCTCCAGTAAGGTTATCGTGATCCAAGTGGATACCTTGAGAAGATTTGTCGCCATAGTAGACAACATTTGTAGCTTTCTGAGTTAGACGGCCTGAATCATCTAATAGAAAAGCAACTAGGTCAAGGTCAAAATCTGAACCAAATAATTTTGTTTGTACATCCCAACCAGCAGAAACTCGAATGTTTTCCAAAGTAGACTGAGTCTTAGAAAGATTCAAGAAATCATTTTTTTGGAGGTTAAGGATACCTGGTTTATTAAGGTCAAGACTTACTTCACGTCCTTGATTTTGTGAAGATTGAGAAAGAGTCTCAAAAGTTGGTGCTGGCGCTTCAGGCCCATTGTTTGCTGGTGTGTTTGAGTTGTTTCCAAGTAGTTTATCAAAAAGTCCCATAATAGTTTCCTTTCCTAAGTGTATTACATATAGCGAGACAAAAGTCCATTGAGGTCTGCAATCGTTCCCTCACCAATTGCTTCAAACTGCCAACCGTTTGGTCCACGGTTTAAAGAACAGGCTGTAACAGCAGTATCGGCAGAATAATTATCGGTTAACTGATAGCGACAAATTTCAGCATCGTTATTATCTGCATCAAGCAAGCGAACAAAAGCATTTTTTATCATACCAAAAGTTTGCTTTTTGCTTACGGCTTCAAAAATTGTCATGAAGAAGATAATACGAGTGATGCGTGGTTCGATGGCATCTAAATTAATTTGGATACGTTCATCATCACCGTCACCTTCACCAGTACGGTTATCTCCTTCGAGTCGAATTCCAGGAGCTGACATGTTGTTAAAGAAGATGACGTCTTGTGGAACTTGTGTCACACGTCCACTATCTTCGATAAGAAAAGCTGCTAAATCAAGGTCTGCAGTAGGTCCAGCAACGGCCATATCCCAACCACCACCTAGCACACAGTTCTTAAGTGCTGGTGCTTGTTTGGTAAGGTCAAGTACATTACCTTTTGATAAATTAAGTGATGGTTGTGAACCATTATTAAGTCTAGTGAAATCCATAATAATTTCCCTCCAGTTAAATTAATGCGCGCTAATGAACCCTTTTTCAGCCATATCCGCCTTCATATTTTCCAATTCAACGGAATCAGTCTTGCGTTTTTCAGCAATTTGTTGACTGATTTGTTTGGTCTCGTCGATACCCTTTTTGATAGTTTCATAGGTTGAGCGAAGGGTTTCAATTTGCACAGCACTGCCACCAGCCATTCGAGCAATATTTACCGACTGAGTTGCTGTATTTTGAGCATTACGTAGAAGTAGCTCATTTGTTTTTTCATCCAATTGACTGATTGATTTCGCTTGGATTTCTTGTCGTTTTAGCTGAATAGCTTGTACTAAACATTGCTTGAAAATTGGCAAGGTGATAATGAATGATGAATTAATCTTACGCATAAGATTAAAGTTTGCCATTTGCATTGTCTGGATCATTGGACAAGTTTGCATTGCAACATTCTCAGCAATCTGTAAGTCATAAGTACGTTGGTTAAGCATATCCTTAATCATTTGTAGTTTCTGTTGTTGAGTCTGCTTTTCTTGTTCAGTCAGATCGGTTCGTTGCATCATTTGTGCTTGATAAGCTTCGATTTCTTCTTGAGCGAGCTCTCCAGCTACAATATACTTCTCGAGTTCTTCATAATATGCAACGTTAGTACGATATTGCTTTTCAAGATCTTCTTGAGTTTGATGAATTTGAGATTCATATTGTTTTAAGATTACATAAATCTTGTCAACTTCTTTTCCCATATCTTCATATTTGGCAAATAATTTATCAATGGAATTTTTAATCTTGCCAAATAATTTTTGAAGCATAGAAGCGTTTTCTGGATTTTCTAGCTCTTTGATGTCGAACTTATCCATAATCTTTGTAAGTTGTGTCAGCATACGAGAGGCTTCTTCAGTATTAACACGTTGCATTGAAGACAGTAGCATATCTGAAGTTTGAGAGATTCCCTCGCTAGGTTTTTGACCAAATGCAAGGATGGAATTAACATTTGTGATATCTATTTCATTAGTTAGATTCTGAACCTCTGGAAGAGCTCGTAGACGTTGCTTATAAGCAGCATTGTCTGTTAAGACTTCTGGTTGAGTCATCTGCATCTCATTTGTAGGTGATCCGGTCGTAGTAGCACCGAATTCTCCGGTATTAATAGCCATTGATATTCTCCTTAACTAAAAAATTTACTAAAAAAGTTTTGCTTCCTTTGTTTGTATTTTAAATCTGATAGTCGTCGCTCATAGTTTATCTTATCTAAACGGATAGAATTAAAATAATCACTTTGAATATAAGTGTTTAAGTTAGATAAACCGGCAGGCGAGAAGATGACAATATCAAATCCAATTTTATTAAGGTAAGCAATTAAATAAGCCTGACGTTTTGAAATTTGCTCTTCCTCTTCTAGAAAAATAACTAGTTTGGGAATATCGTTAGTAAAATCGAAACTGTCTATAGTTCTGATGATTTTTTTATCTAACATCAATATCATCATAGCAAAGTCCAAAATTTCTTCTTTGGAACAAATCGGTTTTTTGAAGAAACGCTGGTCATCAATGGTCTCATTGATTTTTGAAAGGATGAATTTTTCAGTTTCATCATTATAGGAAGAATAACGATAGAAAGGCAACTTCATGATTTCTTCTATATCAAATTTACCATTGCTTAGTTGGCAAAATGTTAATTGAAACTTATCTGATTCTTCAACACCTGGACTAATGAGATTAAAGTTGGCTGTTGAAGATAGAAATAGACTATTTGGATGTTCTATACAAGTCTTAATGAGGTGAGCATATTCGTCTGAATTCTTATATTCCCCTTCAATTTCAAAGAAGAAAGTAGGAACATAGACGGTTTTTCCTTGTGTTTTAAAGCCCTGTCTAAGTTTTGCTGGGACTTTCCAGTTTTGTTCTAGATCGATTAATGTACCATTGAAAAAAATTGGAGAAGTCGTACCATTATGAAATTGCCAAGGACGATAAATACCTGAATTTGAGAATAGCTCTTTTTCAATTTGCTCTTCCAATTCTAAAGTAATCGAGCGATTTTCTTCAATAATATGGCCTTGAGAGGCTCGTTGAAGAAAACTTTGAATGGGTAATATTTGTGAATTCTTATGCTTTTTACAGAGTTTATCCGAATCGATTTCTTTCCAATAGTCGCATTCTCTCAATGGATTAATATAAACAACATCAAAACCCATTATATAAAGGAGTATTAGAAAATAAATATCATGACGCGATATGTCACCATAGTAGAAACAATGGTTTGCATGAAAATCTAATTCAGAATAATCTAAGTTCTGTATATATAAGTGAGCATAAAGTAATAGTTTACAGATAAAGTTATTTCTAACACTATCGTTTAAAAAATTTTCTTGTCTTATAGCAAGATTGACTACATATTCAAATGCATTTAAAAAAACGTGATTCAAATCAGAGTTTTCAAAAAGAGTTATATCTTGCTTTGAGAGATGTGTCACATCCATATTGGCAAGCTCGTTTTTTATCGCATTTATGAAGTTGAAATCTGCATCTAGGAGAATCTCTCCATCAAAAAAAATAGTATGGCGAGGATCATCCTGAATTTTTGAATGAATCGTTGCAAGGACATCGTTATACTTCACTTGATTTTCCACACCAATGTAGGAAGTGAAGACAGGTTTGAATTGTGGACGAATGCCCTTTCTTTCGGATTTTCTTCTCCAAAGTTCAAATGGAATCTGTTGGAGGCTTAGACTCATTTAGTCACCCCCTTCCGGCACAATGAGTCTTTTCCTAAATAAGCTATACCTTTATATAGAACTTATTCAAGATACTACTATTCTATGTATTCATTAAAGCGGTGTCAAGATAAAACACGAACTATAATGATTTTCATAATTGTTGATGGATTATAGATCTGCTAGCTCTTTGATGATGCCACAAACATTGTACTTTTCAAGAGGATAGTACTCAACCGGAACTTGTTTTTCTTCTGCGAGTTGTAAAATATGTTGGAGATATTTGGGGTTAGCATCCTTGCGAATGAGAATCCGATCAGGTACGCGTCTAAGTAGAACACGCGTTGTTTCACCTACACCAGGCTTGATTTTATTAATATCCTTAATTTTAAAGTCTTTCGCGATACGTTTTACTTCATCTATACCCTTAAAATCTTCATTTAATTCTTCTGAAGAAGGGGAGAAATAGTTGGGGTCACAATCATTAAAGTGCTTTTCAACGGTTTCTAAAAACGCGTTTGACTGGTCAATAGCTAAGTCCTCTTCATAAAAAATAGCACCATGAAATTCGTCTTCAGTCATAGTTGGTAATTTAACTGTTCGACTAACAAGACCACTAACAGTTGCATTAAGACATGCACTTGGGATAAGGAAATCTTGTCTAGTTCCATAAAGTTTTGTTACTGATGCCGGATCACTCAATACGGCGAGTTCACTATCTAGTTTTTGAAATTTTTCTTGAGCTCGAAGTTTTTGACAGGCTTCATCTAAAACTGTATTGATGGCTCCTTTACCGACCCAACCATCGATAAATTGAATTTTTTCAGCAGCATGACGGTCAACAATATAATGCATAGCTGCTGAGTCGATCCCCTTTCCACGTATGATTGAGATACTGTAGTGTGGTGGCGTTACTCCGTATCTAGTTTTGAGATAACGTTGAACGAGAATTCCGATTGGTGTTCCTGCTCTGGCAAGTGAAACTAAGACAAGTTCAGGTCCTTTTGAACGCCATAATTTTTCAGCAAGAGCGACTGTGGCAGAAGCTGTCTCAAAAGAAAGTTGGTCTAAGCTATTAAAGTAAAGGTCCATGTAAGTTTTTGTAGGTGCGTACTCTAAAGGAAGCATTTCAGAATAATGGACACCTTGCTGGTTTAATTTTTCACGTTCTGCAGTATCTAAGATGGGGACTCTTCCTTTAACATCTTGTAGTAAGAAAGTTACACTTTCTGCTGGGTAACTGGTGCGAACAAAACGCATGCGTTTCCTCCTATTATAATTGTTTTATTGTTGGATAAAAATAATTTCTTGTCTTGAGTAAGGCTGTAACTGTTCTCGTATAGATTCTTCAAATGCTTTTGTCATTTCTTCATAGACGATGATGTAGCGGTCAACCTCTTCAGTGACATTGTAAAGGTATGTCGATCGTTGGCTATTGTATGCGCTAGGGAGATGGATAGCATTTTTGATGAGGTAATTATCCTCAGGTGAGATAGCTATAGGACTACGTGTCGTTGATCGAACTTTTGCACCAATGTGTTGTGCAAGGAGAATTGGAAGCCACATATTTTCTTCAGTTCCGATTACCCTTACTTCATACGAGTCATAATCTAGTGGGGAATCATCTAACTTAGAAATGAGAGTTTCAAGAGACTTGCTGTAATTTCTGAATTCAGTTTGAGTTAATCCAAGACGTGGATTATTTTTAGAAGATAAGGTTACCTTTTCATTTTGATGCAAGTTATTCTCGGGAAGATTCTGATAATCGATAGAAATGGATGGAACATCATCCTTAAGCTGTCCCTTAATCAAGTAGATAGTGTCGATATTTTCTTCTTTATAGATAGAAGTATGAGATTTATTTTGCCAGTTAAGGATGGAAGCCACTGCATACTTGGTCTTTTTATTCAATTTTTTAAATTCAGTAATGAAGTTAAGAATAGTGTTTCCTGTCGTAATTTCATCTTCAATAAACAAAATAGTGTCATAGTCAGGAATGTCCTCACGGTAATACAATTTCTGATTGGTTGCGTGAGAATGTTCTTCCTCAAAGGAAAGTGTTTGAATAGTTGTATCCAAATCTTCTCGAGTTGTTTGTAGGTAGAAAACAGCGTTTATGTCATCATTTTCCAAACAAAAATGCATGATGGCCTGACCGATGGCAGTAGCAGTCTCGGCAAAGGCGATGATGAGAATGCGTTCTTGTGAACTTAAATGGTCTTTAATTTGTTCGTAAAGTTCTTTAAAAAGCTGAATTGTTGTATTGGCTTGGCTAGGAAAATGTTTGGCTTGATATTTATTAACAAAGAGATAGTCTCTTTTAGGATTCTTGTATCGCTTACAGATATGTATCAAATCATCTGGATTAAAGCTTGATTTATTTTCGATTACTTTTACAAAATCATTTAGTTTTAATTGATAGGTCATATCAATACCTTTCTATGTAATGGTTCATTAGTTTACATAAAGAATAGTAAAAATTGTACGGTTTTGTTGGTTTATCCTTCCACCTTCAATTCATACAAGCCTCTCACCGCATTGCATCCGTAGATGGCCTGAGCCTGTTCCATATCTTTTACGGTCAAGACTTTTTCTTTAAGCTTATTATCAGCAATAAGGCTTAGTCTGTAGATGCCATTTAAGAGGCCGAGGTGAACGGGTGGTGTGTAGAGTTGGTCCTCGATTTTAAGCACAATGTTACCGATAGATGTTTCTAGGAGTTTCCCTTCATGATTATAATAGATTTGTTCGTGAGGTTCGATACTAAGGTGAGGACGGTAACTTGTTTTGAAAAAGGTATAGGGGCTATCCAACGGATGACTTTGCTCAACTAACCTTGCTTGGCAGAAGTCTTTGGATAAGTTTGTTAATTGGGTATGTTCAAACTTCAGTTCACCATCTTTTGCAAGTGACATTTTAAGACGGTAGTCTTTGTCAAGGTCTAGTGATTGGCACAGAGCTTCGACTTGATAGTGAGCTTTTTCTGCATTGAAAGGATAGTCAAAGTAGCGACTGCTCTCTTGCAAGCGTTTCATATGCTCCTCAAGAAATAGCAGTTTTCCTTGATGGACACGACCAGTTGAAATGAGATCGAATTTGGGGTTCTGACGGTATAGAACAGCAGCTTTTTGCTTGGTTTCTTCATATTCAGCTTCCCAGTTGCTGTCCCAGGTAATACCTCCTCCGACACCGTAGATAGCCTTGGTTCCTTCCAATTGTAGTGTCCGAATGGCCACGTTGAAAATACTAGGTCCCTGTGGCACCAAGATACCAATAGCTCCACAATAGACACCTCGAGGCTGTTTTTCCACCTTCTTAATAATCTCCATGGTTGCTATTTTTGGGGCACCTGTAATCGATCCGCATGGAAAAGGGCTTGGAAGACATGGCTTAAACTACTATTTGGTAGGAGTTGCGTCTCAATAGTCGAAGTCATTTGCCAAACCGTAGAGTATTGTTCAACTTGGCAAAGGCTCTTGACATCTTCACTTCCTATTTTTGAAATACGATTCATGTCATTTCTAAGAAGATCGACAATCATCATATTTTCAGAGCGATTTTTCTGATCCTGAGCTAGCCATTGGGCTTGTTTGAGGTCAGTTTCAGTTGTCAAACCACGATTGGTGGTACCTTTCATTGGACGAGTGGTCAGTCTATCACCATCTTTTTTAAAGAAGAGTTCTGGGCTTATGGAAATGATAGAAACATCATCGTGCTGAATAAAGGCATTGTAATGTGCATTTTGCTCAACAACCAATCGGTTATAGATGGCAAAGGGATCAGCTGTCAGCTTCTGTTGAAGTTGAACAGTATAATTAACCTGATAAGTATCACCTTGTCGAATATGGTGGTGTATTTGCTCAATAGCAGCCTTGTATTCCTCTGCAGAAGTTAGCTCTTGCCAAGATTCTGGTAGGGAAATTGGCTCATAAGTAAGTGGAATAGGCTCTGTTTGAACAGTTTCATGAATAGTGAAGTAGAGGAGATACTCTGACATTAATGGACCATCAATAACCTGAAATTTTGTCTCGAAGGCAGGGGCAGCTTCATAGGAAACATAACCTACTGCATAATAGCCCTTATTTTGATAGGCTTCGACTTCAGCTAAGAGATGCTTAACTTCCTTAATGTTCTTTGTTTTTAGTTCTTTAATGGCGTCTGTAAAAATTTGTCTGACACCAAGTTCTTTAAAATCAATAACAGTTTTCTTATGCATACTTAGAGTATAACATAAGAAGTTTCCCTCTGGTTCTTTTTCATGTTTTAATTCTCTTTCTCAAAATTCTAACCAAAAATGAACTTTTCAGATAGTTTTACATATGTTATAATGATAGGGACTAAAAGAAGATTTTAGAGGGAAATATGACTGAAAAAAATAACTTTGAGAAAGGCAACAGCAGTCTTTCAAACCATAAAATGAAAAAAGGCACTTCTAAGAATTCATGGAAGCATCAAATGTATGAGCTAGAAATTGCCATTGCTAAAGAGTCAAGTAACAAAAGAAGAAATGAACTCATTAAAATCCATAATGGCTATATGAGTGAGTATGATAGCTTAAAGAAACAAATCATTTGGTTAGCCGTATTAGGAATTTGTTTCTTATTAGTATTGGTAGTTTTTTATAACAAAAAATCCCTAGACTTTTGT
>NZ_KV817343.1:18876-49361 GCF_001814615.1 Streptococcus sp. HMSC078H12
TACATCATCTTGGCTTCAAGAGCAAGTACTGAGCACCTATAGAGCTTAGTATACTAATCCTAGTAAATAATAGAGTCTCTAGACAAAAGTCTAGGGATTTTTTGTTATAAAAAAGGATTTATCAGGTTTATATATAGTTATTAGCTATAACAATATCTAAACAAAAGGAGATAACGGGAGCTGGAAACCCTTTGTTTTATAGGTTATAGTCTAAAACTATATATAGAGAAAACTAATAGCAATTATACAGCCACCCATTTCTTTGGTAAGATAAGTTCAACAACAAAGAGGAGGACACAAGATGTCAACTACTATCATTGGTTTCCCACGTTTGGGTGAATTCCGCGAATTAAAATTTACAACAGAAAAATACTTTAGAAATGAAATTACTGCAGATGAACTTTTAACAGCAGCCAAAGACTTGCGTGCAAAACACTGGAATATTGTTAAAGAGAAAGGTATTAGTGAAATTCCTTCAAATGATTTTTCACATTACGATAACTTCCTTGATGCAGCTTTCCTTTTCAACGTCGTACCTGAATCTGTTCAGAACTTGAATTTGACAGATCTTGAACGTTACTTTGCTTTGGCGCGTGGTTACCAAGGTGAAAAAGGGGATGTACGTGCCCTTCCTATGAAAAAATGGTTTAACACTAACTACCATTACATCGTTCCTAAATTTGAAAAAACAACAGAAGTTAAACTTGCTGGTCACAAGATTTTTGATGAGTACCAAGAAGCTAAAGAATTGGGACTTAACACACGTCCAGTTGTCGTTGGACCATTCACTTTCCTTCAATTATCTGACTTTGAGGACGGTGTGAAAGCAGAAGACTTTGTAGACAGCTTTGTGGCAGCTTACCAAGAAGTCTTTGCAAAATTGGCAGAGCTTGGTGCGACTCGTATCCAACTCGATGAGCCAGCCCTTGTTAAAGATTTGACAGCTGAAGAAAAAGCTCTCTTCTTGAATCTCTACAACAAACTCTTGGCTGATAAAAAAGGTCTTGAAGTCTTGATCCAAACTTACTTTGGTGATGTTCGTGATGTCTACAATGATCTTGTGAACTTGCCAGTTGATGGTATTGGTCTTGACTTTGTTGAAGGTAAGAAAACACTTGAATTGGTTAAAGGTGGTTTCCCAGCTGATAAGACTCTCTATGCCGGTATCGTCAATGGTAAAAACATCTGGCGTAACAACTACGAGAAGAGTCTTGCAATTCTTGAACAAGTGCCAGCTGAAAATGTTGTTTTGACAACATCTTGCTCACTTCTTCATGTGCCATTTACAACTGCTAATGAAGAATTTGAACCAGCTATCTTGAACCACTTTGCTTTTGCGGTTGAAAAATTGGACGAATTGCGTGATTTGGATGCTATCCGCAATGGTCAAGGAGAAGAAGCCCTTGCTGCTAACAAAGAACTCTTTGCGACTGAGCGTGTTGGTGAAAATGCTGAACTTCGTGCCCGTATTGCAGGCTTGACTGAAGCTGATTACACTCGTTTGCCAGCATTCGCAGAACGTGAAGCGATTCAAAAAGATGCTTTCAAACTTCCATTGCTTCCAACAACAACTATCGGTTCATTCCCTCAAACTAAGGAAGTTCGTGCGAAACGTTTGGCTTTCCGTAAGAATGAATTGTCACAAGAAGAATACGATGCTTTCCTTGCTGAAATCACTGATGAATGGATTAAATGGCAAGAAGAAGTTGGATTTGACGTGCTTGTTCACGGTGAATTCGAACGTAATGACATGGTTGAATACTTCGGTCAAAACTTGTCAGGTTACCTCTTCTCTAAAAATGGTTGGGTTCAATCATACGGTATGCGTGGAGTTAAACCACCAATCATCTGGGGTGATGTGACTCGTCTTAACCCAATTACTGTGAAATGGTCTAGCTACGCACAAAGCCGTACAGACAAACCTGTTAAAGGTATGTTGACTGGACCTGTTACTATCCTTAACTGGTCATTCCCACGTGAAGATATCTCTATCAAGGATTCAACTCTTCAAATTGCTCTTGCAATCAAAGATGAAGTTCTTGACCTTGAAGCTGCAGGCGTGAAAATTATCCAAATTGACGAAGCTGCTCTTCGCGAAAAATTGCCGCTCCGTCGTAGTGACTGGTATGAAGACTACCTCGACTGGGCAATTCCAGCCTTCCGTTTGGTACACTCAACTGTAGCACCAGACACACAAATCCACACTCACATGTGTTACTCAGAATTTACAGATATCATCCCAGCCATTGACAACTTGGATGCAGACGTTATCTCATTTGAAGCTAGTCGTTCAAATCTTGAAATCTTGGACGAACTTAAAGCTCAAAACTTCCAAACAGAAGTTGGACCTGGGGTTTACGATATCCACTCACCACGTGTTCCACAAGACGGTGAAATTGACCACACTATCGAAGCAATCTTGGCTAAAGTACCAAGCGGTAAAGTATGGATCAACCCTGACTGTGGTTTGAAGACTCGCGGAATCAAAGAAACTAAAGAAAGCTTGATCAAGCTTGTAGAAGCTGCAAAAGCAGCTCGCGAAAACTTGTAAGCAGAAGTTATCATATGTTGAAGACCTTCTTCCTTAAGTGTAGAAGGTTTTCAATAGCGAATAATGTTCTAAAGATTTTTGCAAGCAGGCTATGATTGACAAGTGTACTCTACTTATGAAGTCAGTAGGCACTTAAGACAGCTTTCGTCTTAACAAAAATCTAAAAAGAAGAAGGTATAAAATATGACAAGCCAAACACCATCACTCTCTTTTGAAGTCTTTCCACCTAACCCAGCAGTAGGTAACGAAAAAATCCTACGTGCCCTTGAGGATATGCAAGGATTGGCTCCACACTTTATCAGTGTGACAGCTAGTAATAACAAATATAATATCAAAGAGACAACGGTTCCTTTGGCAGATCATATTCAAAATGACCTAGCCATCCCAACGATTGCTCACCTTCCAGCTATCTATTTGAGTAAAGAAAAGGTTGCTGATACCTTACGTGACTTGGATGCTGTTGGTGTACACCGTATCTTAGCCCTACGTGGCGATATTATTCCAGGTGTGGAACCTCTTAAAGACTTTAGATATGCCACTGATTTGATTGAGTTTATTAAGGAAGAAGCTCCTCAATTTGATATCATCGGTGCCTGCTATCCTGAAGGGCATCCAGATTCGCCAAATCAAATCTCTGATATCCAAAACCTTAAGAAAAAGGTTGATGCAGGTTGTTCTAGCCTTGTAACTCAACTCTTCTTTGACAATGAACGTTTCTATGATTTTCAAGATAAATGCACCTTGGCTGGAATTGACGTACCAATTCATGCGGGTATTATGCCTATCTTGAATCGTAACCAAGCACTACGTTTGCTTAAGACTTGTGAAAATATCCATTTGCCACGTAAGTTCCGTGCCATTTTGGATAAGTATGAGCATGATCCTGAGTCACTTAGAGCAGCCGGTCTTGCTTATGCGATTGACCAGATTGTCGACCTTGTTACGCAGGATGTTGCAGGTGTTCACCTCTACACCATGAATAATGCAGAAACTGCTCGTCATATTCACGAAGCTACTCATTCCTTGTTTAAGCATCATTCACAAGTTAGCGCTCTATAATTGAATCATAAAATTACCACCTATAGTTTAATCTATAGGTGGTTTATTGGTTCTAGTAGTAAAAAAGATAGCTTGCTTCCGTAATCCAAGTTTTGTCGGTATAAAAAAGACTTAGAGCTTAGCTCTAAGTCTTAAATATTATTCGCCTACGAAAGCATTGATTTCTGCTTCGATATTTGCAATTTTTTCTTTGGCATCTGCTTCAGATTCACCAACTGTAGCGATGTAGAATTTGATTTTTGGTTCTGTACCTGAAGGACGAACGGCAAACCATGAATCATCAGCCAAGATGTATTTAAGTACGTTACTTGGAGGAGTTGTCAATTTTTCAACGCCGTCAGCAGTAGTAGCTGTTTGTTCCAAGAAGTCTTCTGTCTTAGCAATGTCTGTGTTGTTGAATTGTTTAGGAGCATTGCCACGGAATTTATCCATGATTTTCTTGATTTCAGCAGCTCCGTCAACACCTGAAAGGGTAACAGAGATAGTTTTTTCTGCGAAGTAACCATATTGTTTGTAGATTTCTTCGATACCATCTGCCAAAGTCATACCACGTGAGCGGTAGTAAGCTGCGATTTCAGCAACGATAAGAACGGCTTGGATAGCATCTTTGTCACGTACGAATGGTTTGATGAGGTAACCGAAGCTTTCTTCGAAACCAAGCATGTAAGTGTGGTTGTGTTGTGTTTCAAATTCATGGATTTTTTCACCGATAAATTTGAAACCAGTCAAGACGTTAAACATAGTTGCGCCGTAGCTTTCTGCAATCTTAGTCACCAACTCAGTTGATACGATTGATTTACAGAGGGCAGCATTTGCAGGAAGTGTACCAGCTGTTTTGTGAGCTTCAAGAATGTATTTAGCAATGATAGCTCCGATTTGGTTACCAGAAAGGTTGAGGTAAGAACCGTCTGGTTGGCGGATTTCAACACCAAGGCGGTCAGCATCTGGGTCAGTTGCAACCAATACATCAGCGTCTACTTTGCGACCAAGTTCTTCAGCAAGAGCAAAGGCAGCTTGGTTTTCAGGGTTTGGAGATTTAACAGTTGAGAAGTCAGCATCAGGAACAGCTTGAGCTTCAACAACTTGAACAGCTTCAAATCCAGCTTGGGCAAGAGCACGACGAGCCAACATTTCACCAGTACCATGAAGTGGAGTGTAGACAATCTTCATGTCGCGACCGTATTCATTGATCAAGTCTTGGTTGATGTTAACGCCTTTCACTTCTTTCAAGTATTCAGCGTCGACGTTTTCACCGATAACTTCAATCAAGCCGCTAGCTTTGCTTTCTTCAAGATCAGCCAATTGCACAGTGAAAGGATTTTCGATAGCACGGATGTAATCTGTCAAAGCATCGGCATCTGCAGGTGGCATTTGTCCACCGTCTTCACCATAAACCTTGTATCCATTAAATGGAGCAGGGTTGTGGCTAGCTGTTACCATGATACCAGCAAATGTGTGGAGATGACGAACAGCAAATGACAATTCAGGTGTTGGACGTAGGCTTTCAAATACATAAGATTTGATACCGTGTGCAGCCAAAACTTGAGCAGATTCAAAAGCAAACTCAGGAGAGAAGTGACGGCTATCGTAAGCAATAGCAACACCACGTTTTTTAGCTTCTTCCCCTTTTGAGTCAATCAATTGGGCCAAACCTTCAGTTGCTTGGCGAACAACGTAAATGTTAATGCGGTTAGTACCAGCACCAATCAATCCACGCATACCAGCTGTACCGAATTCAAGGTTGGTATAGAAGGCATCTTCTTTCGTTTTTTCATCCATTGCGACCAACTCATCACGAAGGTAAGCAGGCAATTCAGCGAAGTCGAGCCATTTTTGATAATTTTCAGTGTAAGACATAGCAATCTCCTTTATATTTTTAACCGCTTACATTATAACAAATTTTTTCAGAAAATTCTAGCGATAATTGTAAATCTTTTTAAAAAGAAAATGGTATCTAAAATGTAAATGAAAATAAAAGAGCCAAGACATATCAGTCTCGACCTAACTAATTATTTTAATCTTTCAAGTGTCGGAACGGCTGCAGTTGTGACAAGAACTGTAGCAATAACTTCAATAAGAGAGTTTGTTGTCAAAATTAAAGCAAGAAAATGTTGAAAACTACCACCATAGATGTTACCGAAGAAGATATAAATTCCCAATAGAACAAAAATGGTATTGGTCATAGACCCGACAATAGCAGCTGTCACTAAACCAGTACGATTGTGTAGCCATCGATAGACGAAGTAAGGAGTCACTCCGATTAAAATACGTGGAAACAGTGCAATAATGAGAGAATAGAGATTTCCATGTGAGACAAAGGGACTAAAGAGGAAACTTGCTGGCGTCAAAACCAATGTATTCATGGTCACACTAAAGAGGCCCATGAGGAGTCCCAAAACAGCTCCGATTCTAGGTCCATAAATGACGGAAGCGATAACAACAGGAATATGAACTAAGGTCGGTTGAATACCAGACGGAACAAATTCGAGAATGAAGGAAGTTACAAAATGAATGGTGAGCATTACTGCAAAAAAGATGGCAATTCTTGCAATAGCGGTTGATTTTTTCATAAAAATTCTCCTTAACGGTTTATAGAATAGTATCTGATTTTCGGCACTATCCATAGATTAAATGATTTATTTTTTCAATCGCAGTAACACTGGTGTGATACTTAGAGTTAACAGACCGGCGATAATCATTTCAGCAATCGAATTTGTTGTGAAAATGGTTGCCATCAGTGTTTTGCCACCTGCTGTGTAGAAGTTAGGGATTAGGAAATAGATGCCGAGAAGTACGAAAAATGTATTTGTGAAAGCACCTAAAACCCCAGATAGCATCAGACCTAGACGGTTTTGAAGTAATTTGTAGACAAAGTAAGGGAAAATACCGATCAGGATACGAGGAACGATGGCAATGACTGCAGATGCCCAAGTTCCCCCTTCAACAAAAGGACTAAAGAGATAGCTACTAACCGTATAGATAACAGTGTTTCGAATAATACTCATAATTCCCATGAAGCCACCCAAATAAGCTCCAATTTTAGGACCGTAGACGATGCTAGCGATAATAACTGGGATATGGGTTAGGGTTGGTTTGATTGGAAGTACAAAAGCAGCAAAGATGGTTTGACTGAGTACTTCGATTACAACCATTGTAGCTATCAAGAGGGATAACTGAGCCGTTTGGTTTGCTTTATTTTTCTTATTCATCATAAACTCCTTTTTATTCTCTGCAAGGCTATTTTGTTAAAGCATTGTCAATGGATTCAATAATGTCATCAATATCAGCTAAGGCACCACGTCCTGTATCTCCACAAGCCAGTAAACCTGATTTTGGAAGAATTTCTTGGTAGCCAAGGTCATGCAAAGTATTTAGATTCTTCTTAGTCAGTGGATTTTCATACATTTTCGTATTCATTGCAGGGGCAATTAGTTTTGGGGTGGTGCTAGGTAAAGCTAAAGCAGTAGCAGTAAGCATATTATCGGCTAGACCATATGCTAATTTGGCAATGGTATTTGCTGAAGCTGGAGCTACAACAAAGAGGTCAGCTTCTTTACCTAAGTCAATATGATTAATACGTTCAGCCAATTTTTCTTCCATGACATCAGTGTGAACAGGGTTCTTCGAAAGGACTTGAAGTGTCAGAGGGGTGATAAAGGCTTGAGCAGCTTCAGTCATAATGACGTGAACGTCATAACCTTTTTTCTTTAACCTACTTGTTAGATCAGCTGCTTTATAGGCAGATATTGATCCTGAAACAGCAAGGATGATACGTTTAGTCATGGCATATCCTTTCAAATAAGGCTCGAGCAATCGCAGATTTAGTCGTAACTTTCTCCTCGTTTTTTTCGTCAACAAGATAGGCAATATGCTGATTTGGAGTAATGTCACTCAAGTCGTTGGCAACAATAATATCAGCTTTGTTGTGTTTCAGACTTGCACGAGCAACCTCAAAAAGCTCTTCTTTACTTACATTAACCAAAAGTTTGAAGCCAATCAATTGAATATCAGGATTCCATTGTTTGACGAGGCTAATGACCTTCGGTGTTTTTTTAAGAAAAAGAACCTGATAATCAGAAGCCGATGATATCTTGCTTTCAGTGTTAGATTTATGCAAGAATTGAGCGAGATCTTCGGTGTCCTCCAGTTCAGCAAAATCCGTCATATAAATAGGAGTATAATCAGAGACTGCCATACTATGTATAAGAACATCGTGCTCTTTGACGAGTGGCTCCATCTTTTTGAGAAGACTTTCTACGTTCGTAATTTCTGTAATCTTTAGATTTTCTTTCGGTTCTGGTTTAACCGCTGTCTTGGTCGTTACTAAGGTTACTTGGTGACCCTTAGCCAAGAAAAGTTCAGCGATTTCCTTTCCTAGATAACCTGTTGAATGGTTTGTGATTCCACGTACAGCATCAATCTTTTCAGTGGTACCACCCGATGTAATCAAAATTTTCATAGTAGTATTGTACTAAAAATTGGGTCTTTAGTAAATAAAAAGTAAGTATTTTTGAGGCGTACCCCTATAAATTAAAGTTATAACGATTTATAACAAAACAAAAACCGAACATTGAAAAGTAATTAACCAAAAATAATGCGTTTTTTATCAAACTCTGATATAATAGACTTTAGAAAAATATAGAGGAGTGTCTCATGAAAACAGATATCGAAATTGCTCAAAGTGTAGAATTAAAACCAATCACAGAAGTAGTTGAAAAAGTTGGAATCGGCTTTGACGATTTGGAACTCTACGGAAAATATAAGGCAAAATTGTCATTTGATAAAATCAATGCAGTCAAAGACAATAAGCCAGGAAAATTGATTTTGGTAACAGCCATCAACCCAACACCAGCAGGTGAAGGTAAATCAACCATGTCAATCGGCCTTGCAGACGCTCTTAACAAAATTGGTAAGAAAACAATGATTGCCCTTCGTGAACCATCACTTGGTCCGGTTATGGGAATCAAAGGTGGTGCTGCAGGTGGTGGCTACGCTCAAGTGCTCCCGATGGAAGATATCAACCTCCACTTCACAGGGGATATGCACGCTATTACTACAGCAAATAATGCTTTGTCAGCCCTTCTTGACAACCATATTCATCAAGGAAATGCTCTCGGCATTGACCAACGTCGTATCATTTGGAAACGTGTGGTTGACCTTAATGACCGTGCGCTTCGTCATGTAAACGTTGGTCTTGGCGGACCACTTAATGGTATTCCACGTGAAGATGGTTTTGATATTACTGTTGCGTCTGAAATCATGGCGATTCTTTGCTTGGCTACTGATATTAATGACCTTAAAGAACGTTTGGCTAACATTGTAGTTGCCTACCGTTATGACCGTACACCAGTTTATGTACGTGATCTTGAAATAGAAGGTGCGCTTACCCTTATTCTTAAAGATGCCATCAAACCTAACTTGGTACAGACAATTTATGGGACACCAGCCTTGGTACACGGTGGTCCATTTGCCAACATCGCTCACGGATGTAACTCAGTTCTAGCTACAGCTACAGCTCTTCGTTTGGCTGATTATACGATTACTGAAGCAGGTTTTGGTGCTGACCTTGGTGCTGAAAAATTCCTTGATATCAAGACACCAAACCTCCCAACAACTCCTGATGCTGTTGTTATTGTTGCGACACTTCGTGCCCTTAAAATGCACGGTGGGGTAGCCAAAACTGACCTCTCTGAAGAAAATGTTCAGGCCGTTCGTGATGGCTTCGCTAACTTGAAACGTCATGTGGAAAATGTTCGTAAATTCGGTCTTCCTGCAGTCGTTGCTATTAACGAGTTTGTTGCTGATACAGAAGCTGAAATTGCAGCCCTTAAAGAACTTTGTGCAGAAATCGATGTTCCTGTTGAATTGGCTAGCGTTTGGGCTAATGGTGCTGATGGTGGTATTGACCTTGCCAACGCGGTAGTTGATGCTGTTGAAAATGGGAATGCTGACTATAAACGTCTTTATTCTGATGATGATAGCTTGGAAGAAAAAATCACTAAGATTGTTACTGAAATATATGGTGGTAAATCAGTTGTCTTCGAGAAAAAAGCTAAGAACCAACTTAAACAATTTGCCGAATTTGGTTGGGATAAATTGCCAGTATGTATGGCTAAAACACAATATAGTTTCTCAGATAACCAATTCTTGCTTGGAGCACCAGAAGGTTTTGATATCACTATTCGTGAGTTTGTTCCTAAAACAGGTGCTGGATTTATCGTGGCTCTTACAGGTGATGTTATGACCATGCCAGGTCTTCCAAAAGCTCCAGCAGCCCTTAAAATGGACGTTTCTGAAGACGGAACAGCTGTTGGTTTGTTCTAAGAAGAAATATCGATATAAAACAGTACCTATTGGTGCTGTTTTTTCGTTTCAGTTATGAAAAACTTAAGGAAAGTATAGTAGACTGAATCTAAATAAAAGAAGATCAAAGCACTAGATGATTATGTGTATTTTAGATATAATGATAAAACTTAGTCAAAGTGTTCTTTGTATCTTTGACACCTAACAAGGGGGATAACTATGATTAAAATACTACTAGTAGAAGATGATTTGAGTTTGTCCAACTCAGTTTTTGATTTTTTAGATGACTTTGCTGATGTTATGCAGGTCTTTGATGGTGATGAAGGCCTCTACGAAGCTGAAAGTGGCGTCTATGATTTGATTCTTTTAGACTTAATGTTACCTGAAAAAGATGGTTTCACTGTTCTTAGAGAATTACGTGATAAAGGTGTAACAACTCCTGTACTTATCATGACTGCCAAGGAAAGTCTAGACGATAAGGGACATGGTTTTGAACTTGGTGCGGATGACTATCTAACCAAACCTTTCTACTTAGAAGAGTTGAAGATGCGTATTCAAGCACTTTTGAAACGCTCTGGTAAATTTGACCAAAACACACTTTCTTTCGGTGATGTTCGTGTCAATCTTGCTACAAATTCAACCTTTGTGGGTGATAAAGAAGTAGAACTTCTTGGTAAAGAGTTTGATTTATTAGTTTATTTCTTACAAAATCAGAATGTGATCTTGCCTAAGTCACAAATTTTTGACCGTCTTTGGGGATTTGATAGTGATACCACGGTATCAGTTGTTGAAGTATACGTTTCTAAAATTCGTAAGAAACTTAAAGGAACAGACTTTGCTGCCAACCTCCAAACCTTGAGAAGTGTGGGGTACATTTTGAAGAATGCTGACTAAATTTTTCAATTATCTCTTTAGGAGAATCAAGTCAGACGGGTTTAAGTCGTTCATTCATTTCTTTGCTACTTTTTCTGGTATTTTCCTTATCATGACTGTCATGATTTTGCAGATTCTGAGTTACGGCGTTTATTCAAATGTGGATTCTAGTCTGAAAATGGCAGCAACTAAGACCAATTCTTATTTAGAAATGGAAATGCTAAAACGGGAACTTTTTCTGACTTCTGAGGTAGATCAAAATAATACGACAACCATCTACCAAGCCTATGATACTAAAGGATCGACAGATGAAACACCTGACTCGAGTGGCTCTAAAAAAGAATCTAAGAAGAAATCAAAGATGGAAGATGCCCCTCACGATTTATCTGTTGCGGCGAATACCAGTGTCTTAGTGCTTGATAAGAATGGAAAAGTCCTCAATGTCGTTGACAAATTTTCTAGCTTATCCAATTTACCAATAGATAAAAATAACATTGATGTTATCAGCAAGGGAAGTGCTCAGAATTATTTCGATCAAACGGAAAAGTACCGTCTGATTACTGAGAAAGTAGACAATAGCCTCTATCCTGATGCTAAGTACCTTGTTATTGCGATTAATACAACTCAATTGGAAGAAGCTACTGAACGTTATGTTAAGCTCATTGTCATCATGATGAGTTTCTTCTGGCTCTTATCTGTTGCGGCTAGTATGTATTTGGCTAAGTGGTCAAGACGTCCTATCCAGGAAAGCTTGGAGAAGCAGAAGGCTTTTGTTGAAAATGCTAGTCATGAGTTACGGACACCGCTTGCTGTGATTCAAAACAGGTTAGAAGTTCTTTTCCGCAAGCCTGAGAGTACTATTTTAGATAATTCAGAGAATATTGCATCAAGTCTTGATGAAGTACGTAATATGCGTCTGTTGACGACTAATCTCTTGAACTTGGCTCGTCGTGACGATGGTATTAAACCAGAAATCGAAACCTTAGAACCTGCTTTCTTTGATACAGTATTTACCAACTATGCCATGATTGCAGAAGAAAATGAGAAAGGTTTCACGGCTCAAAACCAAGTTGGTCGTCCAATCCAGACTGATAAAACGTTATTGAAACAGTTAATGACCATCTTATTTGATAATGCTATTAAATATACGGAAGATGACGGACATGTTACCTTTACTGTTCGCACTAATGACCGCCATCTTTATATTTCTGTAGCTGATAATGGTCCTGGGATATCAGATAGTGATAAGAAAAAAATCTTTGATCGATTTTATCGCGTAGATAAGGCTAGAACCAGACAAAAAGGTGGGTTTGGACTTGGCTTATCCCTAGCGCAACAAATTGTTTTAGCTCTTAAAGGAACAATTGTTGTTAAAGATAATCAACCAAAGGGAACGATTTTTGAAGTTAAGATTACCGGAGTTTAATCAATAAAGAAAACCTGCTAGGCGATAAGCTAGCAGGTTTTTTAGGTAATAAAAAAACTCCTAAATGGAGCTTTCAATTAGTTAGCCAATTTAGCTGCAAGACGTGATTTATCGCGGCTTGCTTTGTTTTTATGAATCAAACCTTTAGAAGCGGCTTTATCGATGCTAGCTGATGCAGCACGGTAAGCTTCTTCAGTTGGGTTAGCGTTGAATGCTTTAATAGCAGTACGCAAAGCTGATTTTTGAGCTGAGTTTTTTTCGTTTTGTTTAACGTTAAGTTCAGCGCGTTTGATAGCTGATTTAATATTTGCCAATGTTTTCACCTCCAAAATTTATCTAACTATGTCATTATACGTTATTTTAGGCCCCTTGGCAAGCTTTTTCTATTTTTTTAAGTGGATGAAGTCGATTTTATGATTGTCTCCCTTGTGAAGAATCAGTTCAGCTCGACTTCGTGTAGGTTCGATATAATTTTCCAGGTTAACCAAATTGATATCACGCCAGGTTTTTTGTGCTAAAGATAAAGCTTCATCCTTACTAAATTTAGTGAAACGATGGTAGTAGTTATTTTCATCTTTTTTGGCGAGCTCAAGAAGGGTTTGAAAACGTTCGAGATACCAGGATTCGATATTATTAACTTCAGCGTCAATGTAGAGAGAAAAATCAAAATAGTCACTCATGTAAAGTCGTTGGTTAATAGGGTTCTGGAAAACATTAATCCCTTCGACAATTAGAAAATTGGGCTGTCTGATTTCTTGGGTAAGTCCTGGTACAATATCATAAATTTCATGAGAGTAAACAGGAATATTGACATCACCACCATTTTTTATAGTATCTAAAAAGTTGAGAAGAAGTGGCATATCGTAGGACTCAGGGAAGCCCTTACGATTAAGGATGCCTTTTTCTTTCAAGGTTTGGTTAGGATAGAGAAAGCCATCAGTTGTCACAAGTTCAACATTAGATTGGGGAAAGGTACGCTGCAACAAGAGTTGAAGCAAACGACTGGTAGTGGATTTGCCAACAGCAACTGAACCAGATACCCCAATAATAAATGGACGGTTAGTCTGTGATTTTTGTAAAAAGATACTCTTAGAAAAGGTTAGATCGTTGGCAGTTTTCTGATAGATACGAATGAGATTGATAAGGGGAAGATAAATGTCACTAACTTCTTGCACATCAATCTTATCATTAAGGCTTCGAATGGAATCCAGTTCTTCTGCAGTCAATGGGGCATTGTCCTCTTTATGAAGGCGTTGCCATTCCTTGCGTGATATCGTTTCGAAATTGATAAATTCATTTAGCATAAATAACATTATAGCAGAAAAAAAGGTCGAATGTAAGCCTTGTCATTTCACTAGCCTTACTTTAGTATTTATGATACGATAAAGAAAAAGTACTATCTAGAAGGAAAAAATAATGTCAAAAATGTATTATGCTGAGACGCCAGATGCGGCTCATGATATTCATGATTTAAAGGTTAATTTATTAGGAGAAAGTTTTCAGTTTTATACAGATGCTGGGGTTTTCTCTAAAAAAATGATTGATTTTGGGAGTCAAGTGCTTTTGAGTGCATTAGATTTGGAAGCTGGCAAAACGCTTTTAGATGTGGGTTGTGGCTATGGTCCTCTCGGTATCAGTTTAGCCAAGGTCCAAGGAGTTAAAGTCACTATGATTGACATCAATAGTAGGGCGATTGATTTAGCTAGACAAAATGCTCAACGAAATAAGGTTGAAGCTACTATCTTCCAATCAAATATCTATGAAAATGTCACTGGAAGTTTTGACTATATTATTTCTAATCCACCTATCCGTGCGGGCAAGAAGGTGGTTCATCAAGTGATCGCGGAGGCATATGATTATCTCAATCAAGGTGGTAACCTAACTATTGTTATTCAGAAAAAACAAGGTGCTCCGTCAGCTAAGGCTAAGATGGAGGATGTGTTTGGTAATGCTGAAGTCGTTAAAAAGGATAAAGGATATTATATCCTTAGAAGTGAGAAAATATGAGAACAGTTGATTTAATTGAAAAGAAAAGAGATGGTGGGGAGTTAAGCACAGCGGAAATTTCATATCTCATTAATGGCTATGTGTCTGGGGAAATACCTGACTATCAGATAGCTGCTCTGGCGATGGCGATTTATTATCAAGGTATGTCTATTCGTGAAATCCATGATTTGACCACTGATATGGTTGCTTCAGGCGAACAATATGATTTGTCAGAAATTCCAGGTGTTAAGGTAGATAAACATTCGACCGGAGGCGTTGGTGATAAGGTAACCATCATTCTGATGCCGCTTGTAGCTAGCTTTGGTGTTCCAGTGGCTAAGATGAGTGGTCGTGGTCTCGGACACACAGGTGGAACGATTGACAAATTAGAGTCTATCAAAGGCTATCAGGTTGAGCGTAGTAAGGAAGAATTCATTCAGCAAGTTAAAGACATTGGGATTTCCCTTATTGGTCAGTCTGAGCATTTGGTTAAGGCTGATAAACTTCTTTATGCCTTGCGTGATGTCACTGCAACAGTAGATTCCATTCCTCTAATCGCAAGCTCTGTTATGTCCAAAAAGATAGCAGCAGGCGCTGATAAGATTTTACTGGATGTTACTGTTGGTCAAGGCGCTTTCATGAAAAATATGTCTGACGCTGAGAAGTTGTCTGAGACCATGGTTGCACTAGGTCATGAGGTCAATCGTGAAACCATTGCAGTTATTACAGATATGAGTCAGCCACTAGGTAAGGCTATTGGTAACCGTTTAGAAATCACAGAGGCTATTGAAATTATGCAAGGTAAGGGACGTGAAGATATCACTGACTTTATCTGTGAGTTGGCTGAGATTCTATTAGATTTAGCTCAGGTTGAAGCTAGCCAGGAAGAGATTCGTCAGCACTTAGTGGGTGGAAAAGCCCTTGCTAAGTTTGAAGAACTCATTCAAGCTCAAGGTGGTGATTTGACCGATCTTTATCGTTATAGCAGTGCGCCTGTCGTGACAGATATTCATGCTCATGAAACAGGTTACATTAAAGAGTTACCTGCTATGGCATTTGGAAAATTTGCTATGCAATTAGGAGCAGGTCGAGCTACGAAGTCAGATAGTCTTAATTATGAAACAGGAGTTGTATTTGAAAAGAAAGTTGGCGATTCTGTGACTCAGGGAGACCTTATTGCCAAGGTCTATAGCCAAGAAATTTTATCTGAAAAAATGCTGACTGAATTCGAAAAAAATGTTATTATGGGTAGTGAATGTAAAGAAACGACAGAAATATTAAAAATAATTCGCTAACACTTAATTTAATCCTAATCAAGGAGTTTGTTTATGTCTGTTAATAGCTATATTGACCATACCTTACTAAAAGCTGATGCTAATAAAGAACAGATTCTTTCCTTAATTGATCAGGCTAAGAAGTATGAGTTTGCCAGTGTCTGTGTTAATCCAACTTGGGTTAAAACGGCAGCTGAATTGCTAAATGATAGTTCTGTTAAAGTTTGTACGGTTATTGGTTTTCCTTTGGGAGCATCGACCTCTGCAGTTAAGGCTTTTGAAGCCAAGGATGCTATTGCCAATGGAGCGGATGAAATTGATATGGTAATCAATATCGGTGCTCTTAAATCTAGAAATCTTAAATTAGTTGAAGACGATATTAAAGCTGTTGTTGAAGCTAGTGGAAGTAAACTTGTAAAGGTTATCATTGAAACTTGTCTATTGACTGATGAAGAAAAGGTCGAAGCTTGCCAATTAGCAAAACTGGCAGGTGCAGATTTTGTGAAGACATCTACAGGGTTTTCTACTGGTGGTGCTACCATTGAAGATATTGAACTTATGCGAGAAGCTGTTGGTCCTATTATGGGAGTCAAGGCATCTGGTGGAGCACGTACACTTGAGGCGGCTAAAGCCTTTATCAAAGCTGGTGCAACCCGTATTGGTACTTCGTCAGGAGTGGCCATTATGAAAGGGCAAGAAAGTCATGATAGCTACTAAAAAAGAGAAAGTAATAAAAGTGGCGCAAGAAGCAGCTGAAAATGCCTATGTTCCTTATTCTCAGTTTAGAGTTGGAGCTGCATTGCTTACAAAGGATGGGCACATTTTTCAAGGATGTAACATTGAAAATGCCTCATTCGGATTGACCAATTGTGCAGAAAGAACAGCCATTTTTAAGGCTGTATCTGAAGGGTATAGAGACTTTGAATGTCTCGCAGTATACGGAGACACCAAAGAGCCTATCTCACCGTGTGGTGCTTGTCGCCAAGTGATGGTCGAATTTTTAAAATCAGATTCTAAAGTGATTCTTATCGCTGAAGATAAATCGACAGTCGAGATGACAGTCGGAGAGTTGTTACCATACTCTTTTACGGACTTACAATAGTCTAGTTGTTTTATTCTTTATTAAGCAAGTTTTCTTGCAAGTTATAGGAGGAGTGTTCAAGATGAAATTGAACAAGAAAATTATCGGTCTTGGCCTTGTTGCTGTTGCAGCATTTGGTCTTGCAGCATGTGCACGTGGCGGACGCGGCGGATCATCAGCTGATTCAAAAGTTAAAGCTGCTATCGTAACAGATACTGGTGGGGTAGATGATAAATCATTTAACCAATCAGCATGGGAAGGGCTCCAAGCGTGGGGTAAAGCTAACAATCTTAAAAAAGATTCTGGCTTCACATACTTCCAATCTGGTTCAGAGTCTGACTTTGCAACAAACATGTCTTCAGCACAAAGTCAAGGTTACAACCTCATCTTTGGTGTTGGTTTCGCTCTTCATGATGCTGTTGCAGATGCAGCTAAAGAACACGAAGATGTTAACTATGTAATCATTGACGATGTTATTAAAGACCAAAAGAACGTTGAGAGTGTCTTGTTTGCTGATAACGAAGGTGCTTACCTTGCTGGTATCGCAGCAGCAATGCAATCAAAAACAAATAAAGTTGGTTTCATCGGTGGTCAAACATCAGATACAATTACACGTTTTGAAGCTGGTTTCACAGCCGGTGCCAAGTCAGTAAAACCTGACATCGATGTACAAGTTCAATATGCTGAATCATTCTCTGATGCGGCTAAAGGTACAACAATCGCTTCAACAATGTACGCTTCAGGCGTTGACGTAATCTACCAAGCTGCTGGTGGTACTGGTACTGGTGTCTTCACAGCTGCTAAAGATGTTAACGAAAAACTTGATGCTGACAGCGATAAGAAAGTATGGGTAATCGGTGTTGACCGTGACCAAACAGCAGAAGGTGATTACACATCTTCAGACAAGAAAAAATCTAACTTTGTTTTGACTTCAACAATCAAACAAGTTGGTACAGTTGTTAAAGATATCGCTAACGGACAAGTCAAAGGCGATAAATTCGAAGGTGGTAAAACTAAAACTTACGGTATCAAAGACGGTGGTGTTGACATTGTAACGTCTAATCTTCCTTCAGATATCAAGGATGCAGTAGAAAAAGCTAAAGAACAAATCAAGAATGGTGAATTGAAACCAACTGATGGTCTTAGCAAATAATAGTTAAGCATAAGTCTTTATAGAGCTTAAACTGAGACAATTTTTGTCTCAGCAAAGGGAAGCAGTCAATGATCCCCTTTGCTGAAATAAAAATTATTCTGAAAGGAGATTGTATGACGAAGCCAAATGTCATTGAGATGCACGATATTACCAAAAAATTTGGTGAATTCGTGGCAAATGATCATATCAATCTTGATGTGAGACAAGGAGAAATCCACGCCCTCCTCGGTGAAAATGGTGCAGGTAAGTCGACTTTAATGAATATGCTTTCAGGTCTTTTGCAACCTACGAGCGGAACCATTAAGGTTAAAGGACAAGAGGTGACGATTGATTCACCATCTAAAGCAACGAAACTGGGGATTGGGATGGTTCACCAACACTTTATGTTGGTTGAAGCTTTTACAGTTGCTGAGAATATCATTTTGGGTAGTGAGGTAACCAAAGCTGGTGGAGTCCTTGATATGAAGAAGGCTATTAAGGAAATTACCGAACTCTCCGAAAGATATGGTCTTGCAGTAGATCCAACTGCCAAAGTAGCAGATATCTCTGTTGGTGCTCAACAACGTGTTGAAATCCTTAAGACTCTCTATCGTGGGGCTGATATCTTGATCTTCGATGAACCGACTGCGGTATTGACTCCGTCTGAAATTACTGAACTTCTAAACATTATGAAGACCTTGGTTAAGGAAGGTAAGTCGATTATCCTTATTACCCATAAGTTGGATGAAATCCGTGCAGTATCTGATCGTGTCACTGTCATTAGACGTGGTAAATCAATTGATACAGTAACGATTGAAGGGTCAACAAATGCTGACTTGGCTGAAATGATGGTTGGCCATCAGGTTTCCTTCAAAACAGAGAAAATTCCTTCAAATCCAAAAGAAGTTGTTCTTTCTATTAAAGATTTGGTGGTTAACGAGAACCGTGGAGTTCCTGCTGTTAAAAACTTGTCATTGGATGTTCGAGCTGGTGAGATCATCGGTATTGCCGGTATCGATGGTAATGGCCAGACAGAACTTGTCCAAGCGATTACAGGACTTCGTAAAGTTAAGTCAGGTGATATTACCATCAAGGGTGAATCGATTATCCATAAGACAACTCGTCAGATTACTGAAATGAGTGTTGGTCATATTCCTGAAGATCGTCACCGTGATGGTATGGTCCTTGAAATGACAGTTGCTGAAAATATCGCTCTTCAAACTTACTACAAAGAGCCAAATTCTAAGAATGGTATCTTAAACTATAATGTCATCAATGCTAAAGCGCGTGAATTGATGAAAGAATTTGATGTTCGTGGTGCAGGAGAGTTAATTGCTGGTGGTGAATTATCAGGTGGTAACCAACAAAAAGCTGTTATCGCTCGTGAGATTGACCGTGACCCAGAACTTCTTATTGTAAGTCAACCAACTCGTGGTCTTGACGTTGGTGCTATTGAGTACATCCGTAAACGTATTATTGCTGAACGTGATAAAGGTAAGGCTGTTATTGTTGTCAGCTTTGAATTGGATGAAATTCTTGATATGTCAGACAGAATTGCGGTTATCTATGATGGCGCAATTCAGGGAATTCTAGATCCTGCTGAAACGAATAAGCAAGATCTTGGTATTCTTATGGCTGGTGGACAATTGAATAAGGAGGAAGCAAATGTCTAAAAAAGTACAAAATTGGGCAGTTCCTTTAATTGCTGTCCTCTTGGGAATGCTGATTGGAGCCGTTTTGATGTTAATCTTCGGTTACGATCCATTCTGGGCTTACTACGATCTCTTTACAACGGCCTTTGGTTCATTGAAAAATATTGGTGAAATTCTTCGTGCCATGAGTCCGCTGATTCTGATTGCACTTGGATTCGCTGTTGCATCTAAGGCAGGTTTCTTTAACGTTGGTTTGCCAGGACAGGCCTTGGCAGGATGGGTTTCTGCTGTATGGTTTGCCTTGTCATTCCCTGATTTGCCAAAGGTGGTTTCAGTTATCTGTACAGTCATTATTGGTTTGGTTGCAGGTGGTATCGCTGGGGCTATTCCAGGTGTTCTCCGTGCTTACTTGGGAACAAGTGAGGTCATTGTAACCATCATGATGAACTACATCATTTTGTATGTGGCAAACAATATTATTCGCTTTGGGTTTACAGCTGATATGTTGCGTTCTTCAGAAGCATCTAACAAGGTTGTAGCCTCAGCTAGTTATCAAACAGAGTTCTTATCTCAAATAACTGGTGGTTCGCGTTTCAATATTGGTTTCTTCCTGGCTCTTGCAGCTGCCTTCTTAGTTTGGTTCTTGCTTAAGAAAACAACAACTGGTTTTGAAATTACATCTGTAGGTCTTAATCCTCATGCATCAGAGTATGCAGGGATGTCATCTAAACGTGTTATTATCATGTCAATGATTATCTCAGGTGCTCTATGTGGTCTTGGAGGAACAGTAGAAGGACTTGGTACATTCCAAAATGTCTTCGTTCAAAACGCTTCATTGGCTATCGGTTGGAACGGTATGGCGGTTGCGCTGTTAGCATCTAACTCCCCTATCGGTATTCCATTTGCCGCCCTTCTTTATGGTATCTTGTCTATTGGTAAGAGTGGTATGATTGGCGTGCCACCTGAAATCATTGATGTTGTTTCAGCCTTGATTATCTTCTTTGTTGGTGCTAACTACATCATTAGATATTGGGTTCGCCCTCGTCATAAATCAGTGAAAGCTAAAGGAGGACAGAACTAATATGGACTTTATTACAATTATAGCCTTGATTGTTGCCTCTATGTTGAAATACTCAGCACCATTGATTTTTACAAGTATCGGTGGAACTTTCTCTGAACGAGGCGGTATCGTAAATGTCGGCCTTGAAGGAATTATGGTAATTGGTGCTTTCGCAGGTGTTCTCTTTAACTTGACTTTTGCAGAAAGTTTTGGAAATGCGACACCTTGGATTGCTGCGATTGTAGCAGGTCTGATTGGTGTTCTCTATTCATTGCTCCATGCGGTTGCGACAATTAACTTCCGTGCTGACCATGTTGTCTCTGGTACAGTTTTGAACCTTATCGCACCATCTTTGGCAGTATTCTTAACACGTGTTATCTATGGTGCTGGTCAAACACCTGCTATCAGTCATAACTTTAAGACTGTATCATTCCCGATCTTGGATCATATCCCTTTCTTGGGTAAAGTTTTCTTCACTAATGTTTCTTTGGTAGCGTATGTTGCTATCTTGGTTTCAGTAGCATCATGGTGGCTTATCTTCAAGACACGCTTTGGTTTGCGACTTCGTTCAGTTGGTGAACACCCACAGGCAGCCGATACACTTGGGATTAACGTTTATCGTATGCGTTACTATGGCGTTATGATTTCAGGTTTCCTTGGTGGTGTTGGTGGTGCGGTATATGCTCAATCCATCTCTAACAACTTTGCTGTTACAACAATTGCAGGTCCTGGTTTCATCGCCTTGGCTGCTATGATTTTTGGTCGTTGGAGTCCAATCGGGGCTATGCTTTCAAGTTTGTTCTTTGGATTGTCACAATCATTGGCAATTATCGGGAAACAACTTCCGCTTATTTCACATGTACCAAACGTCTACTTGCAAATTGCACCATATATCTTGACAATTATTGTCTTGGCTGCATTCTTCGGTAAAGCAGTAGCACCAAAAGCTGATGGTGTTAACTATATCAAATCTAAATAAACACACTACAGTGTTTCAGATAAGAAGGTCTATCGGCCTTCTTTTTTATTCGAGAAAAAAAGCTTGTCAGTACTTACTAAAGTAGGTGTCGACAAGCTTTTTTTCTCGAATAAAAAATGTGGGTTAAAGACCTTCTCATGACCAATAGTGGTGTCCCATCCATGACCTGGGAAAACTCTGTAGTGGTTAGGAAGTGTAAAGAGTTGCTCTTTAATACTAGTGAGTAATTGTTCGTGGTTCCCTGTTGCAAGGTCCCAGCGTCCAATTGTTTCTTTAAAGAGGGCATCACCAGAAAATACAGTTTCTTCTTTATCAAAGATAAAAGAAACACCTCCAATAGAGTGTCCTGGGGTTGGAACAACTTTAAACTGGAAATCCTCGATGTTATAATCCTGAGTGAAATCGAAGTAGTATTCTGCCGGATTGACAATAACGTCTTCCATATCGTCATGACGTGGTAGTCCAGATAAATTATCGATAGGGTTCAGCAACCAGTCTTTTTCAGCTTCAGCAACGTAAACAGGAGGATGATTGTATGCCTGACGGACTGCCTCAACACTCATAATGTGGTCGTAGTGTGTATGTGTCAAAAGGATAGCAGCAACTGGTTTGTCAATTGCTTTAAGTTCAGTTAAGATACTAGAAGTATCACTTCCTGGATCAATGACTAGACAGGCTGTATCGTTTTCTAAAATATAGGTGTTTTCCTGAGCAACAGGATTTAAAATTCGTCTTATTTTCATAGCTCTAGTGTAGCACGAATTTCAGGCTTTTTCCAATATCAGAATGATGGCTTTGTCTTTTTTTGGGGCTTTGGATATGCTATAATAAGGTCACTATGAGTGAAAAAAACACGAATAAATATGCCATTGTTGACTTGGAAGCAACCTCCGCTTCGTCAACGGCTAGTATTATACAGGTGGGAATTGTCATCATGCAAAATGGTCAGGTGATTGACGAATTTGCGAGCGATGTCAACCCACACCAAGAACTCGATGATCACATTATTCATTTAACAGGGATTACCGATCAGCAGTTAGCTCAAGCCCCAGATTTCTCAGAAATTGCTAGAACCATTTATGAACTGATTGAGGACTGTATTTTTGTTGCCCATAATGTTAAATTTGATGCCAATTTGCTTGCAGAGGCTCTTTTCATGGAGGGCTTCGAACTAAGGACTCCTCGTGTGGATACTGTCGAATTGGCTCAAGTCTTTTATCCGACGTTAGAACAATATAAGCTATCTCATTTATCCAAGGTTCTTAATCTTGACCTAGCTCAGGCCCATACCGCTATTGAAGATGCGAGAGCGACCGGACAGCTTTTGTTTCATTTGATGGATAAGATTGCTAGCTTACCTAGACAGACAATTGAGATGCTTTTGACCTTTTCAGATAATCTTCTTTTTGAAACTGAGTTGGTTATTCGTGATGCTATAAGAGGTCAAAATTTAGGTCTATCAAAAGAATATGTCATGCTTGAAGAATCTGGAATTGTTCTTCGTAGACCTTTGACTTATAAGTCTGAACGAAAACTATCTCAAGATTTTGATACCAATATTGCACTCTTAGATTTGGAATCAAGGCCTAAACAAAGAGAGTTTGCTGAGGCAGTAAGAAGAGAGCTTGATAATACTGATATTTCCATGATTCAGGCTCAGACTGGAATCGGGAAAACTTATGGCTATTTGCTTCCTTTGTTGGCACAGTCTGATGTAGATAAAGTGGTGGTTGCTGTTCCGACCAAGCTCCTTCAAAATCAGATTATGAATCAGGAAGCTAAAGCATTGTCGGATGTCTTTAATATTAACTTTCATAGTCTCAAAGGACCCCAGAATTATATCAAGTTAGATGCCTTCTACCAAAGCTTACTTCGTCAGGATAGTAACCGTTTGGTTAATCGTTATAAAATGCAACTCTTGGTTTGGTTGACTGAAACAGAGACAGGGGATCTTGACGAAATCAGACAAAAGCAGCGCTATATGGCTTATTTCGATGAGATTAAGCACGATGGTAAGTTAAAGGTGGACAGTCTTTTTGCTGAATATGATTTTTGGCAACAGTCCTACCAAAAAGCTCAGGAAGCTAGGGTAGTTGTAACCAACCATGCTTATCTGTTGACGCGTATGGAAGATGATCATGATTTTGTTCGAGGAAAGACTCTTGTGATTGATGAGGGGCAAAAGATGGTTCTGGCTTTGGAACAATTTTCACGTCATCAAGTCAATCTTACGGTCCTTTTGCAACATATTCATCGAATTCTTGATAGTGGTAGTCAAACCTTACTTCAACAACGCTTGCTCGAAAATTTGCAGTTTGAAGTTAGCCATCTAATCCAAGAACATCAACAATTTCCTCAGAAGCAGTATAATCGCCAGCAATTAGATCGTTTGCTACAAACCATTTCTGAACTGGAAGGTGAAAGTGATTTGATGGAGATGTTGTCTCCGCTGAAGACACCCCTTTACAGCCATTTTTGGCTTGAAACAGACTATTATCAGGAACATCGTGTGACTTATTTAAAGGCGTCACGCCAAGAGCTCTTAGAGCTTTCTGCTTATCTACCAAGTGCTCAAAAAGTGATAATTGTTTCAGCAACTATTGATGTGGGACCTGATGTAGATGTGGCTGATTTGTTGGGCTTAGATCAAGTACGCAAGGTTAGCCTCCCAATGGATACTTTACCCAATCAAGCTATTTGGATTGATCAAAGCATGCCTATGATTGGTATTGCTTCTGAGGAAGAGTATGAAGTTGCTCTTGCAAAGCGTCTCCAGAAGCTATCTGAAATGGAATACCCAATTTTAGTACTATTTACATCTCGAAAGAGTATGATGATTGTTTCAGATTTATTGGATCATAGGGAAGTTCGTCACCTAACTCAAGAGAAAAATGGGACTGCTTTTAATGTCAAAAAACGTTTTGATAGAGGTGAGACCAATCTCCTTCTGGGTATGGGGTCATTCTGGGAAGGTGTTGACTTTGCCCAACAAGATAGGGTAATCGAGGTTATTGCACGTCTGCCGTTTGACAATCCTAAGGA
The DNA here is from genome assembly GCF_001814615.1 of Streptococcus sp. HMSC078H12. Taxonomy (NCBI): domain Bacteria; kingdom Bacillati; phylum Bacillota; class Bacilli; order Lactobacillales; family Streptococcaceae; genus Streptococcus; species Streptococcus sp. HMSC078H12. The sequence continues at coordinate 43,295 of NZ_KV817343.1, forward strand.
TCCATTCTATCAAAAGATTGAATCTTGGTTTTCTAAGCAAGGAAAGAGCACCTTTGATAGTTACAGTCTTCCCATGACGGTTTTACGTTTTAAACAAGCTATTGGACGTGCTCAAAGACGTCCAGAACAGCGCTCGGCTATTCTTCTTATGGATAATCGCCCGCTCGTTAAGAGTTATGGAAAACTATTTCTAAAAGAAGTGACACAAGAAGTTGCGCTTAAGCCCGCTAAGTTCGAGGAAGTCAAAGAGGATATTCAGGATTTCTTGGGAAAAGAAAGCTAACTTTTTAAAACTAACCTTTTCTAAGATTAATCAGGTTTTATAAATTTTACTGACTTATAAAAAAGATAGACTTAATTGCTCAATACTAGCTATATTGCTATGTAAAGATTTATCATTTTCTGATATAATAAATTCAGAAACTTTTTTAGGAGGCATTATGCGTAAACAACGTTCACCCTGGACCAAAAAGCAACAGTTCATTTTTGGAATAATTGTAATCGTTGTGACCTTAATTGCCTCTTTGACTGCTATTCTTATTGTAGCGACTAAGCCTTACGTAGACGCTGAAAAGAAGGTTATTGCCATAGCAGAGAGCAAAGCAGATATTAAGACTGTTACTGAATTTGATATCTACCATGGTGAGGCTACCTATTACGGACTTCTTGGAAAGTCTGGTCAAGGTGAGAAACTGGCTGTTATCGTGAGTCATGATTCAGGTGAGGTTGATATCTACAAGCAATCGGATGGTATTAGTAAGTCAGTGGCTAAGAAAGCTGCTAAAGCCTATGGTGCTAAGGATATATCCTATGTCCACCTAGGAAAGTATGGCAAAACTCCTATTTGGGAAGTGAAGTCAGGAACCCAGTATTATCTGGTTGATTTTATCTCAGGTCAGGTTATTAAAGTGGAAGGACTATAATGAAATGACAAAATTATCAAATCGTGTATTACAAATGGAAGAAAGTGTTACTTTAGCTGCCAGTGCGCGTGCTAAAGCTCTTAAAGCTCAAGGACGTGATATCTTGAGTTTGACACTTGGTGAACCAGATTTTGTAACACCTAAGAACATTCAAGATGCTGCCATTGCCTCTATTGAAAATGGTAAAGCAAGTTTTTATACCGTGGCTTCTGGACTTCCAGAACTTAAGGATGCGATTAGCACTTACATGGAAAACTTCTATGGCTATGCTGTAAAACCAAATGAGGTTGTTGTCGGCACTGGTGCGAAGTTTATCTTATATGCTTTCTTTGCTACGGTTATCAATCCTGGTGATGAAGTCATTATTCCAACACCTTGCTGGGTTTCTTATGTAGACCAAGTTAAAATGGTTGAAGGTGTTCCGGTCACTTTCCAAACGACTGAAGCTAATCACTTTAAAGCAACGGTTGAACAACTTGAAGCAGCCCGTACTGAAAAAACTAAAGTTGTCTTGCTTAATTCTCCATCAAATCCAACAGGAATGATTTATAGTAAGGAAGAATTGCAAGCAATCGGTGACTGGGCGGTTGAGCACGATATCTTGATTTTAGCAGATGATATCTATGGCCGTTTGGTCTATAATGGCAACACCTTTACTCCAATTTCAAGTCTTTCAGATGCCATTCGTAAGCAAACAATCGTGATTAATGGTGTTTCCAAGACCTATGCTATGACAGGTTGGCGTGTTGGTTTTGCTGTTGGAGATCCAGAAATTATTTCAGGTATGGCTAAGATTATCAGTCAAACGACATCAAATCTTACAGCAGTTTCTCAATATGCTGCTATTGAAGCCTTAACAGGTGATCAGTCTTCTATCGAAGAAATGCGTCAGGCCTTTGAGGAACGTTTGAATACGATTTATCCACTCCTAGCTGAAGTGCCTGGTTTTGAAGTCATCAAACCTCAAGGTGCCTTTTACCTCTTTCCTAATGTTAAAAAAGCGATGGAAATCAAAGGCTACACAAATGTTAATGATTTTACAAACGCTATTCTTGAGGAGGCTGAAGTCGCTTTGGTAACAGGTGCAGGATTCGGCGCACCTGAAAATATTCGTCTTAGCTATGCAACAGACTTGGATACTTTGAAAGAAGCAGTCCGCCGAATCAAAGCCTTTATGGAAAAATAGAATTAATATAGATCAAAAGAAAAGAGAAGTAATTACATGTCTAAACAATTAGTTTCAATTATTGATGTACCTAAACACGTGGGCGAAGAAATCACTATCGGTGCATGGGTAGCTAACAAATCAGGTAAAGGGAAATTGGCCTTTCTTCAATTGCGTGATGGAACTGCTTTCTTCCAAGCGGTAGCTTTCAAACCTAACTTCATCGAGAAATACGGTGAAGAAGAAGGTACTGAAAAATTTGATACTGTTAAACGCCTTAGCCAAGAAACATCAGTTTATGTGACTGGTGTGGTCAAAGAAGATGAACGTTCAAAATTTGGTTACGAGTTGGATGTGACAGCAGTAGAAGTTATCGGTGAATCACATGATTACCCAATCACACCAAAAGAACACGGAACTGACTTCTTGATGGATAATCGTCACCTTTGGTTGCGTTCACGTAAACAAATGGCTGTCCAACAAATTCGTAATGCGATTATTTACGCAACTTACGAATTCTTTGATAAAAATGGTTTCATCAAATTTGATAGTCCAATTTTGTCAGGAAATGCAGCTGAAGATTCAACGGAATTGTTTGAAACGGATTACTTTGGTACACCTGCTTACCTAAGCCAATCTGGTCAGCTTTACCTTGAAGCTGGTGCTATGGCTCTTGGTCGTGTATTTGACTTTGGTCCTGTTTTCCGTGCCGAAAAATCTAAAACACGCCGTCACTTGACTGAGTTCTGGATGATGGATGCTGAGTATTCATTCTTGTCACATGATGAGTCACTTGATTTGCAAGAAGCTTATGTTAAGGCTCTTATTCAAGGTGTTATTGATCGTGCGCCACAAGCTCTTGAAATCCTTGAACGTGATGTAGATCTTCTTAAAAAATACATTGCTGAGCCATTCAAGCGCGTGTCTTATGATGAAGCTATCGACCTTCTTCAAGCGCATGAAAATGATGAAGATACTGATTACGAGCACCTCGAACATGGGGATGACTTCGGTTCACCACACGAAACTTGGATTTCTAACTATTTTGGTGTTCCAACATTCGTTGTTAATTATCCAGCAAGCTTCAAGGCCTTCTACATGAAACCAGTTCCTGGTAATCCTGAGCGCGTTCTTTGTGCAGACCTTTTGGCTCCAGAAGGTTATGGTGAAATCATCGGTGGTTCAATGCGTGAAGATGACTACGATGCTCTTGTAGCTAAAATGGATGAACTCGGAATGGACCGTTCAGAATACGAATTCTACCTTGACCTTCGTAAATATGGTTCAGTACCACACGGTGGTTTTGGTATCGGTATTGAACGTATGGTTACTTTCGTAGCTGGAACAAAACACATCCGTGAAGCTATTCCATTCCCACGTATGTTGCACCGTATTAAACCATAAGTAAAATTCTTTAGGAGTGCAAAAGTATGAAAAGATGGTTACTTGGTCTTTTGGCCTTACTTTGTATGGTTTCAATGGTAGCTTGCAGCAAGTCTGCTCCCTCACTAGAGGGTGAATGGCATGCACAAGATGCCTTAAAGAAGGATTATACGATTTTCTTCAAGAAAGATAAGGTCAAGATTGGTGAGCAGGATTATAACTATACAGTGGATGGTCCCAAGTCTAAAGATGACTTTACCTATTATTCGCTTAAAGTAAAAGATCAGGGAAAGGAAACGTCTTATACAGTATTTTTCCCAACTAAATCCAAAGAGATTGCTCTCTTTTTAGAACCAAATAATGAGAAAGAGCCCCTTAAGGGTCAAATGCTCTTTGCACTTAATAAAAAAGACAAACCAGACTATTATAGCTATGTCAAAAAGTATCTGAAATAAAAACGCCAACTGGCGTTTTTATTTTAAATTAAGGAGGTGAGGAAAATGTAGGCAACTCTAAGTAAGTCTTTTAGAAACAATCAAATTACATATTGAAAGTGAGAAAACGATGTTTAAAAGAACTTACAAAAGCAATATTCCACTTCTAGCAGGACTGGAATTCACATCTTATTTTGGAATCACCAGTTTTTGGATTTTATTTTTCATTCAGAATGGTCTTTCCTTACTTCAAATCGGTTTACTAGAAAGTATCTTTCATGGGACAAGTCTCTTGTGTGAGATTCCATCAGGTATGTTGGCCGATCGGTTTAGCTACAAGACCAATCTCTATTTGGCTCGCTTGGCCAGTATTGGATCCTCTGTCTTGATCTTACTTGGTCAGGGAAATTTTTGGATCTATGCGATTGCCATGATGGTCAATGCTTGGTCTTACAATTTTGACTCGGGGACCAGTACGGCTTTCTTATATGATTCAGCAGTTGAAGCAGGTCAAAAGGACCGCTATCTTCAGATTTCTAGCTTTTTGTCTGGTGTGGCAGAAGTCACCCGAACTCTAGGTACAGTTGTTGCTGGTTTCTTTGTTCACGGAGCCTTGGCCTGGACCTATCATATTGCGATTGGCCTTTCATTAGTTTCCATTCTCTTGATTTTTCTGATGAAGGAGCCAGAAACTAAGAGTGATGAAAGAGATTGCTTAACCTTAAAACGGATATTGGTGGTGGTGAAACAAGAATGGCAGGAGAAACCGGTCTTATTTTACTGGATGCTCACCTATCAACTGCTAGGAACCATCATGTGTTTGTTTTATTTTTACTACCAACAGAAAATCAGTGACCTATCCAGTTGGCAAGTATCGCTCAGCATGCTTGTTGGTAGTCTCTTAAATCTTCTAGCTGTTTATCTAGCTAGTCAAATCGGGAAAAAATGGAATAGCAATCAAGTCTTTCCAATTCTGGTTGCGCTGACAGGGTTGGCCTTGCTGTTGGTATGGTTGAGAACTCCATTCGCCTATCTAAGTGTTTATCTCTTGACCAATGCACTTTATGCGGTTTATCAACCCATTTACTACAATGATTTACAAGGCTATTTACCATCCAGTGTACGGGCAACCATGCTGAGCATCAATTCGATGATGTTTAGTCTATCCATGATTGTCATCTTCCCACTGACGGGTTGGTTCATCGATAGTTATGGATTTGTAGTAGTCTTTATCATTCTGGGCCTTGTAACGCTATTCTCTTTCCCTCTCTTACTGATTGGATTGTGGAAAATGGGCAAGATAATAAATACAGGGACAAAGATGGATTAATATTCCAGACTTTTATTAGTCTACATAAGTTTACATTGGATAATAGCATCTTGCTTAACAAAATCCGAACGAACTCTCTCTGCTGTGCAGGGAGAGTTTTATCATCTTTAAAAATTGTGGTAAAGTAGGCACATCCTTTACAATAAGAATCGAGTCGTGTGAAATCTTTAGGCCAAATGCTCTTTGCACTTAATAAAAAAGAAAAACCAGACTACTATAGCTATGTTAAAAAGTATCTGAAATAGTAGGAGAAGGATTAGCCTAGCGCTGATTCTTTTCTTTTGGGAATTATATGTTTCAATTTTCAGAATATTTTGTTATAATAGCAACATATTAGTCAAAGGAGAACTATCATGGCAAAAACTATTCATACTGATAAAGCACCAGCAGCAATCGGACCTTATGTCCAAGGTAAAATTGTAGGCAACCTTTTGTTTGCTTCTGGTCAAGTGCCATTGTCACCAGAAACAGGTGAAATCATTGGTGAAACAATTCAAGAACAAACAGAACAAGTTCTTAAAAATGTTGGTGCTATTTTGGCAGAAGCAGGTACAGACTTTGATCACGTTGTCAAAACAACTTGCTTCCTAAGTGACATTAACGATTTCGTTCCATTTAACGAAGTGTATGCAACTGCCTTTACATCTGATTTCCCAGCACGTTCTGCGGTAGAAGTGGCACGCTTGCCAAAAGATGTTAAAATCGAAATCGAAGTTATTGCTGAGATTGATTAATGAAGAGAGCCTTGGCTCTTTTCTTTTTTTGTTAACTGTGATAGACTATTAAAGATAAATCATTTTCGATGTTTGGGAGACACCATCGCTAAAAAAAA
>NZ_KV817343.1:49461-213346 GCF_001814615.1 Streptococcus sp. HMSC078H12
AAAAAAAACCATTACTGGCGTTTTTTTGGCTCCCCCAAGGGGCCTTTTTATGTGTCTCAGACATCACGAATAAAGAGGAATATTATGAAACGTCAATCAGCTTTGGTCGTCTTTAGTGGCGGTCAAGATTCTACTACTTGCCTATTTTGGGCTCTAAAACATTATGAAACAGTTGAATTAGTTACTTTTGCTTATGGCCAACGTCATAGCCTGGAAATTGAAGTAGCTAAAGAGATTTCGCAAGAACAAGGGCTTAAACACCATGTTTTGGATATGTCTTTGCTTGGTCAAATTACTGAAAATGCCTTAACATCTGATATTGAGATTGAGGCAGAAGAAGGTGAAGTTCCTAATACCTTTGTGGACGGGCGTAATCATCTTTTCCTTTCTTTTGCAGCTGTTCTAGCTAAGCAACGTGGTATCACTGACATTGTTACAGGTGTTTGTGAGACAGACTTTTCTGGTTATCCAGACTGTCGTGATGTTTTTGTCAAATCGCTTAATGTCACGCTTAATCTTGCCATGGCCTATGATTTTGTTATCCAAACCCCACTCATGTGGTTAGATAAGGCTGAGACTTGGGCTTTGGCTGACCAACTAGGAGCTTTTGACTATGTTCGTGAAAAAACGCTAACTTGCTATAACGGAATCATTGGAACTGGTTGTGGAGAATGCCCAGCCTGTCACTTGCGTCAAAAAGGCCTTGAAAAATATCTAGCAGAAAGAGGAGAGGCTTAATGTTCTTTGCACCGAAAGAAATCAAAAAAGAAACAGGTGAGTCTTTGGTTTACAATCCTCACCGTACAATGGTTTCTAAAGAGTTTACTTTTGATGCTGCCCACCATCTCTTTAATTATGAAGGCAAATGCAAATCACTTCATGGTCATACCTACCATCTTCAGATTGCAGTAAGTGGATACTTGGATGAGCGTGGCATGACCTTCGATTTTGGTGATCTAAAGCGCATTTATAAGGACCATTTGGAACCACAGTTAGATCACCGTTATCTCAATGAGACTTTGCCTTATATGAATACAACTGCGGAAAATATGGTTTTCTGGATTTTCCAGACGACGAGTCAACATCTGCCTGAGGAGAGAGGACTTCGTTTGGAATATGTGCGTCTTTATGAAACACCAACAGCCTTTGCAGAGTTTAGACGGGAGTGGTTGGATGACTAGAGAACGTGTACTCAAACTACCAGTGCTTGAAATTTTTGGACCGACCTTTCAAGGGGAAGGTCGAGCTATCGGTCAAAAGACCATGTTTGTAAGGACAGCAGGATGTGATTACCATTGTGATTGGTGTGACTCTGCCTTTACTTGGGATGGGTCAGAGAAGCCAACGCGTATGACAGCTGATGAAGTTATTGAAGCTTTGGACGCGCTAGGAACTTACGACTATGTTACTCTGTCTGGAGGGAACCCAGCTCTTTTAGCGGCAAATATGGCTGAACTCGTTTCAAAACTCAAGGCTAGAGGAGTAACTTTGGCCGTTGAGACACAGGGTTCTCGCTGGCAGGAGTGGTTAAAGGATATTGATCAAGTAACCTTAAGTCCTAAACCACCATCATCCAAGATGGAAGTCAATATGGAAACCCTTGACTTTATTGTTTCACAACTTGATCCTGACAAAGTTACCTTTAAGGTTCCTGTTTTCGACAATGCTGATTTAGCCTTTGCTAAAATGATTCAAGAACGTTATCAGCCAGATGTCATGTTTCTTTCAGCGGGTAATCCTGAACCAAAAGCAGAAGGTAATATTGTCCAACATCAATTAGATCGCCTCAAAGAGCTCTGGGAGACAGTAGCCGCTGACGACTCGTGGGGAAATGTGCGTGTTCTCCCTCAGCTTCATACCCTACTCTATGATAATGAGCGCGGAGTCTAATCTTCACATTCAATAAGCTTAGAATTGATAGTATTTTTACTTTTTTAATGATTAACATTAGAAATTTAGATTAAAAATTGACCATATAAGGGTCTAGAAAAATTAACAACAAAGGAAGAAAAATGTCACAACAAGAAGAAATGAAAAACCTCACTCTCCTTGGTAATAAGGAGACACCTTATATTTTTGAATACTCTCCACAAGTTTTGGAGTCTTTTGATAATCGTCATACTGATAATGATTACTTTATCAAATTCAACTGTCCAGAATTTACATCACTTTGTCCTATTACTGGGCAACCTGATTTTGCAAGTATTTATATTTCTTATATTCCAGACCAGCTTTGCGTCGAGTCTAAATCTCTAAAGCTTTACCTATTTAGTTACCGTAATCACGGAGACTTCCATGAAAACTGTATTAATACCATTGGTAAAGATTTGGTGGAGCTTTTGAACCCTCGTTACTTGGAAGTTTGGGGTAAATTTACACCTCGTGGTGGTATCTCGATTGACCCTTATTATAATTACGGTCGTCCAGAAACTAAGTATGAAAAGATGGCAGAGCAACGTCTCTTTAATCACGATCTTTACCCAGAAAATATTGATAATCGTTAATGTCAAGCTAAAAGTCCTTATGCAAATAATGGGCTTTTTTCTTGGTTAGACACCTGTCTTTAAGGCGTAAAGGAAACCTGTTTATTTGTTTTTTATAGTTGAAAGTAAGGGTATTGTTAGTTTTTCATTGGTCTGTTCTTAGAAACTTCTATTATTAAAATAATTTGACAATAGAAGTTTTATTTCTTACAATTAAGGTGTAAATGGAAATGTAAGCGATTGCTTATGAAAGGTATACTTGTTTTTAAAAAGGGGATGAAGACAATGAGAAAAAGTTTACGTCTATTTTCGTGTGCTGTTTTAGGGGCAGCCATATTAGCGCCAACGGTAGTTGGTAATAATCATGCACAGGCTGATAGTTATTATGGCCGAGGTTACTATAACAACTATTATCCAAACTATGGTTATAACTACGGATATAATGGCTATTATCCAGGCTATAATTACAATTATGGCTATAACTACGGTTACAATAATTACTATCCAAACTATAACTATGGCTATAATTATAACTATAATTACGGCTATAACAACTATAATCCTGGTTACAACAACTACAATGAATCAGGTACTTATCGCTATAGCAATGGCTATTTGTACTACATCTTGAGTGATGGTAGCTACTATGTAAACTATAACGGACGTTGGGTTCGTGGTGGCGACTATAATAACAACAATAGTGGTTCTAACAATACACCAACGACAGGTTATGATGTTTTGAGAAATGACCCTCACTACCGTTATGAAAATGGTACTCACTATTATTTGAAAGATAATGGCGATTATTACTATTATTCAAATGGTAAGTGGGTGCTTGTTAAGGCTTCAAGCACAGATTCTGAAGCTCCAACAACTTCAACCGTAGATTCAACGTCATCAGCAACCTCAGAGGAACCATCAACCGTAGATTCAACATCGTCTGCAAGTTCAGAAGCAGTATCAACTGTTGACTCAACTTCATCAGCTAGCTCAGAAGCAGCGTCAACTGTAGATTCAACTTCATCAGCAAGCTCAGAAGTAGCTTCAACTGTAGATTCAACTTCATCAGCAAGTTCAGAAGTAGCCTCAACTGTAGATTCAACGTCATCTGCAAGTTCAGAAGCGCCATCAACCGTAGATTCAACATCGTCTGCAACTTCAGAAGCACCATCAACCGTTGATTCAACTTCTGCCACAATTTCAGATGCTGCTTCAACAGGTAATTCAACTTCAGAAGTAGTATCGAATGGTAACTCAAGTTCTGCTGTAACGTCTGAATCTTCTTCAGCAGCAACTTCAGAGACAGGTTCAACATCAGAAACAAGTTCAGAAGCTCCTGAACTTGAAAAACCCCCATATGCGCCTGAAACAAACATTGACTATGATAAGTTGCCAAAACCAACATTGCCACCAACAGATTATCGCATGTATTCAGATCCACGATTTGTAGATGACAACGGTACCTATTACTACCGAGTGGCATTGACAGATGAAGATAATGCGCGTGGTATCGATGGTTACTACAAATGGGTTGATGGTAAGTGGAAACTCTACAATGGTACTGCCAATGATGACCCTGAGCTTGACCCAGACTTCCACAAACCAGCCGGAAACGATGAATACATGTACGATGACAACGCGTCAAGTGTTAAATTGTATTCTGAAAATGTCGTTGGTACTGGTAAAGCAGGTGAAGCTTTGCCATTCCAAAATGTGGATGAATTCAAAGATTATGTTATCAAGAATCTTGCTCCAAAATTCTTAGATAATGCTGGCTGGGATTGTAATGTCACTTGGGAAATTGAAGATGTTGATAACTTCAATGCTTCTAAGGGTAGTGCTTGGGCACGTGATTATGTGATTACAGCTAATCTCAAGAGCGGTGTTGACGACAAAAAATATAGTGATGTTGAATTTGGTTATGTTAAATTTGTTTATCATGTAGAACCAACTGAAAACTCTGATTATGTTGAAGTTGACTCAGCTAAGGCTGCCTTTAATGAAATCAATGCGCAACGTACAGCTGCTGGTTTGCCAGCACTTACATGGTCTGATGATCTTTACAATAGCACAACCCTTCCACATGCCAAAGATATTTCACACACTTACAACAGTGATGGTATTGTTTACCGTCGTGAATCTGATGGTTCAGTTGTAGCCAATAAATGGTTGAGTAGTGGTATTCGTGAACTTCTCATGAGTCCAGATGCTACTCAAGCAGCAGTAGCTTGTGTTGTCGCTGGTGACGGTACTTACTACTGGACTTTAAATTACCAATAAGAAGAGTTTAAATTAATTGTCCCAATAATAGAGGAGTCTGAGGTTAGTCTTGGACTCTTTTCCTTTATCTATTGAACGTTTAAGCTTTCAATATGGTATAATAGAGCCTAGAAAGAAGGCGAAAATATGCAGGTTAAGAGAGTTCAGGATTATATCTCTAAAGAGTGGTTCGATGAAACCGATGGTTCCTATTTCGAACGTCTAAATAGTCGTTTGCAGGTGCTTTTGAAAAAAGATTACCCTGATTTACAAGGACATGATTTTATTAGTAATATCAGTCTTTTGGATTATAGGTTGGTTTTTCTTGATGAAGTTATTGCAAATGCTAATGAGAAAAACGAACATGTTCGGGAAACCGTTCACGATGTGACCAAGAGTTTATTGTACGAGGATCAAGACATCCAGGAACAGTTGGATAGTAGGATTACTTTTGGTCAAAAAGTGGCGGATGAAGTGGCCCGATTTGGTGGATCTTGGACTTTTATCTTGTCATTCGTTGCTTTTATGGCTATTTGGATGGGGCTGAATGTTGTTCAACCCTTTGGGATTGCCTTTGATAAGTATCCATTTATTCTGTTGAATCTGGCTTTGTCTACTCTAGCGGCCGTTCAGGCACCATTGATAATGATGAGTCAGAATCGAGCATCGGATTACGACCGTTTACAAGCGCGTAACGACTATCACGTTAATACCCAGTCTAAGGAAGAAATCCGACTTTTGCATGAAAAAATAGACCACTTGGTTCAACAAGACCAATCAGATCTTCTGACAATTCAAAAATTGCAGACAGAAATGATTATGGGGGTTAGCCAACAAGTTGAGAAGATGTCAGACGTTATTCGTGTCTTGAAAGAAGAAAGATTAGAAAGGGAGTCTCATGGGAACGAAAAAAATTAATTTAGTTGTTGTAACAGGGATGAGTGGTGCAGGTAAGACTGTAGCAATTCAATCCTTTGAGGATATTGGATACTTCACCATTGATAATATGCCCCCCTCTTTGGTACCTAAGGTTATCGAATTGGTAAAACATAGTGAAGAGACAGACAAGATTGCTCTTGTTGTTGACATGCGTAGTCGCTTGTTCTTCGATGAGATTAACGATATTCTGGATAAATTGGAAAGTAATGAGGAACTTAATTTCAAGATTCTATTCTTGGATGCTACGGATGGTGAATTAGTTTCTCGTTATAAAGAGACACGTCGTAGCCACCCATTGGCGGCAGATGGCCGTGTTTTGGATGGTATCAAGCTAGAGCGTGAGCTTTTGTCTCCGCTTAAGAGTTTGAGTCAAAACGTGGTTGACACGACAGAATTAACTCCACGCCAGTTGCGTAAGGCTATTTCTGAACAGTTCTCATCTGAACAAGACCAATCTTCTTTCCGTATTGAAGTTTTGAGTTTTGGTTTTAAATATGGATTGCCATTGGATGCAGACCTGGTTTTTGATGTCCGTTTCTTGCCAAACCCTTATTATGATCCTGCACTTCGTAACCTCACAGGTTTGGATAAAGAGGTTTTTGATTACGTCATGAACCATAAGGAATCAGAAGAGTTTTACAATCATTTGACACAGCTTATCAAACCAATCTTGCCTGGATACAAGAAAGAAGGTAAGTCTGTTCTTACCATTGCTGTTGGCTGTACAGGTGGTCAACACCGTAGTGTAGCCTTTGCACATCGTCTGGCCCAAGACCTAAAAAATGATTGGACAGTCAATGAAACACATCGTGATAAGGATCGACGTAAGGAGACAGTGAATCGTTCATGAAAAAACCAAGAATTACAGTAATAGGTGGGGGAACTGGTATCCCAGTCATTCTTCGTAGTTTGCGTCATAAGGATGTTGATATCACTGCTGTGGTAACTGTAGCTGATGATGGCGGTTCTTCGGGAGATTTGCGTGATATCATGCAACTGACACCTCCAGGGGATTTGCGTAATGTTTTGGTAGCTATGAGTGATATGCCTAAACTTTATGAAAGAGTTTTCCAATATCGTTTTGATAAAACCGATGGTGCTTTGGCTGGTCATCCACTCGGAAACCTAATCATCGCTGGAATTTCAGAAATGCAGGGATCTACCTATAATGCCATGCAGCTTCTGACGAAGTTCTTCCATGTTACAGGAAAGATTTATCCAGCTAGTGAGACAGCCTTGACGCTTCATGCCGTTTTTCAGGATGGTCATGAAGTAGCAGGGGAGAGTAGTATTGCCCAGTACGATGGCATGATTGAGCGCGTTTATGTGACAAATACCTATAATGACGAAGAGCCTAAGGCCAGTCGTAAGGTTGTTGATGCTATTATGAATAGTGATATGATTGTTTTAGGTCCTGGATCTCTTTATACGTCGATTTTGCCCAACCTTGTGATACCAGAGATTCGTCAGGCTCTTATCGAGACCAAGGCTGATGTGACTTACATTTGTAATATTATGACTCAGTACGGAGAAACGGAGCAATTCTCAGATGCCGACCATGTGGCTGTTCTTAATCGTCATCTTGGCTCTGATGTGATTGACAATGTCTTAGTTAACATCAAGAAAGTGCCTAAGGAATACATGGCTAGTAATAAATTTGATGAATACCTTGTTCAGGTTGAGCATGATTTTGAGGGTTTACGTCGTGAAGCTAAAACAGTTGTGTCTTCTAATTTTCTGCGACTTGAAAATGGAGGTGCCTTCCACCATGGTGACTTGGTAGTGGATGAGCTCATGCATCTAGTGAGGAACAAGTCATGAGTTTCACAATTAAGGTTAAAGAAGAGATAATTGCTGCTTCAAGCAAAGACAAGGCTGAATTGTCAGCATTGATTAAGATGTCTGGTTCGGTTGGATTGACTAATCAAGGCTTGACTCTTTCCATCTCAACAGAAAATGCAAAGATTGCGCGACATATCTACCAATTAATGGAAAGTCGTTATCAGAGTAATCCTGAATTGAGACATCATAACAAGACCAATCTCAAGAAAAATCGTGTCTACACGGTTTTTGTCGCTGACCATGTCAATGATATTTTGTCCGATTTACAATTGGCAGATTCTTTCTTTGGCTTTGAAACAGGTATTGAAACATCAGTAATGGAAGATGACGAAGCTGGAAGATCCTATTTACGAGGCGCTTTTTTGGCGACTGGAACGGTACGTGATCCTGAAAAGGGACGTTATCAATTAGAAATTTTTTCCGTTTACCAAGACCACGCAGAGGATTTAGCTTCTCTCATGAAAAAATTTATGCTCGATGCTAAGGTTTTGAGTCATAAAAATGGGTTTGTGACCTATCTTCAAAAAGCTGAGGACATTATGGATTTTCTCCTTGTTATCGGCGCAATGAACTCTAAGGATGCCTTCGAAGAAGTCAAAATTATGCGAGAAACCAGAAATGATCTGAATCGTGCCAATAATGCGGAAACAGCCAATATTGCTAGAACGATTAGTGCTAGTATGAAAACAATTAATAATATTATCAAGATTATGGATACGGTTGGCTTGGAGATTTTACCGGTGGAGCTGCGCCAAATTGCCCAACTCCGTATTGCCAACCCAGATTACTCTATCCAGCAGATCGCAGATAGTATAGAACCTCCTCTGACCAAGAGTGGTGTTAATCATCGTCTCAGAAAAATCAATAAGATTGCGGACGATTTGTAAGTAGAAAGGAAGCTTTTATGGCTTGTACAACGATTTTAGTAGGTAAGAAAGCCTCATATGACGGCTCTACCATGATTGCACGTACTGAGGATTCTCAATCAGGCGTTTTTACGCCCAAAGAATTTCTCGTCGTGACCCCTGAAGACCAACCACGTCATTACCAGTCTGTGCTTAGCAATTTTTCAATTGATTTGCCAGATAATCCTCTACGTTATACTTCTGTCCCAGATGCGCTTGGGAAAGACGGTATCTGGGGTGAAGCTGGTATTAACTCAGCTAATGTTGCCATGAGTGCAACAGAAACAATCACGACTAATGCGCGTGTTCTCGGCGCTGATCCTCTTGTTAAAGATGGTTTTGGAGAAGAGGATATGTTGACTTTGGTCTTGCCATATATAAAGACGGCGCGTGAAGGTGTCCTTCGTTTAGGAGAACTCCTTGAAACTTACGGAACTTACGAGTCTAATGGGATTGCTTTTTCAGACACTGAAGAAATTTGGTGGTTGGAAACAATTGGTGGTCACCATTGGATTGCAAGACGTGTTCCAGACGATGCCTATGTTACTAACCCAAACCAACTAGGTATCGATCACTATGAGTTTGAAAATCCAGTCGACTATCTTGCCTCACCAGATATTCGAGATTTTATTAATAAACATCACTTGGATTTGACTTATTCTAATGAACATTTTAATCCACGTTATGCTTTTGGTAGCCAACGAGATAAGGATCGTCATTATAATACACCACGAGCTTGGGCTATGCAGAAATTTTTGAACCCAGAAAAAGACTATGATCCAAAATCATTCTTTATTCCATGGTGCCAAAAACCATACCGCAAAATTACAGTTGAAGATGTTAAATACGTTTTGAGTCTTCATTACCAAGATACACCTTATGACCCATATGGACCTCAAGGAGATGCGGTAAGTCAACGCCAATTCCGTCCAATTGGTATTAACCGTACTAGTCAAACAGCTCTCTTGCAAATGCGTCCTAACAAACCATCAGAAACGACAGGTATTCAGTGGTTAGCCTATGGATCAATGCCATTTGGGACAATGGTGCCATTTTGGACTCAGGTTGAAACAACACCTGCCTATTTCCGTCAAACAACTGATAAGGTTGATACAGGCAATTTCTACTGGAGTAATCGCTTGATTGCGGCCATCTGTGATCCACATTTCCAACAGCATGAAGCAGATTTGGATGCTTATGTACAAACAACGATGGCTCTTGGCCATGCCATGATTAATCGTGTCGATAATGCTTTAGCAAATGGTGAGAGCATTGATTTTGAATCTGAGAATCAAAAAATTAGTGACCAGATTCAGTCAGAAACAGATAAACTATTGGCAAAAGTCTTAGATGATGCAAGTAACTTGATGACCAATCGTTTTTCTATGAGTGATTAAAGTCATCAAAAAAACCTTTCCAATTTTATGGAAAGGTTTTTTCGTAGTCTAACCTTACTTGTTTTCTTCATCTAGTTTCGAGAGAATATGATAAAGTGTAATGAAGAAGAAAAGATTGAGTGAAATGAGAAGGCCTGATGCCCATGGCAAATCGCTTTCTAAATTTCGAAGAGGTGAATTCCAAGCAAAGTGTGCCGCAAAAGCACCGCAAGCATAAAGAATACCAATAAGACTGTACTTGGAATTAATGAGTTTTTGACGTGAACGCCATATAAGTACTAGCCCCATAGCAAGGAAGGACGTGTAAAGCCAGTGAGATGATACAGCACCAATAGTTCGACCAAGAATCCCTGAAACCGTATAAGAAAAACCATCAGGCAAATCTGAAAGAATATAGGAGAAGTCTTCACTAATCTGGAAGCCAAGACCTGCCGTAATAGCGACAAGCAAGAGCCCCTTGTAACTTTTTGTTGGCACCATATAGATAGCAAAGAGAAAAGCTGCTAGTTTGAGGGGTTCTTCAACTAGGGGAGCCATAAGAGCATCCTCAAAGCGGTAGAAGAAACTCTTTGAAGAAAGATGAGCAGTCACCCAGTCGTGAGAAATGGTATTGGCATAACCAGCTATCCATCCTGTGATAAAGACTCCACCAATTAGAGCAAATATGAGAACAAGTGGTTTCACCTGCCATCTCTTGCCTAAGTATCGAACCAGAAATATTCCTGGTAGGATATAACATAAGGCAATTAGTGTTGATAGTCCAATAACACCATATGCTGAACCAGACAAGGCACCGGAGGTGTATGATTGCGTATCATAAGTCAGGCCAATGGATGCAAGCAATAAAAAAAGATATAGGGTTAATTTACGAAACATGTATAACCTACTTTCCAAATGATATTTCCAGTATATCAAATAATTCTTTTTCATCGAAATATTTCAATTTTTTTATTTAAAGGCTTGCAAAATAAATGAAGTGTGATATACTTAACCAGTAAACTATTAACTGGTTAAGTATTTTGAAAGGAATATCATGAAAAAGAAACGCATTTTTGGCCTAGCAGGAATAGCAGCAGTTGTTTTAGCTGCTGGTGCAGGTATTTATTATACGACTAGTCACCACGGTTCAAAAGGAAATAGTGACTTGAAAGTTGTGACCAGCTTTTACCCTGTTTATGAATTTACAAAGCAGGTTGTTGGTGATGAGGGAGAGGTGTCTTATCTTATTCCCGCTGGAAGTGAAGCCCATGATTTTCAGCCATCTACTAAGAATGTCGCTGACATTGAAAAAGCAGACACTTTCGTTTACCTAAATGAAAATATGGAAACCTGGGTTCCAAAAGTTGAAAAGTCTATCAACACTAAAAATACAAAAATCATTAAGGCAAGTCAAGGCATGGTTCTCTTACCTGGAATAGAGGAAGAAGATCATGATCACGGTGGAGAAGAGCATCACCACGAATATGATCCTCATGTTTGGCTCTCACCTAAACGTTCTCAAAAATTAGTTGAAACTATTAGGGACGGTTTGATTGCTCAGCATCCAGATAAAAAAGCAGTCTTTACAACCAATGCCGAGAAATACCTTAAAAAATTAAAGACTTTGGATAAGGAGTATACTGAAGCCTTTAGTCAAGCGAAACAGAAAAGTTTTGTTACCCAGCACTCCGCTTTTGCCTACCTTGCTTTAGATTACGGTTTGACACAAGTACCAATTTCAGGTGTTTCAGCTGAATCTGATCCATCTGCAAAACGTATCGCTAGCCTTTCTAAGTATGTCAAAGAATATGACATTAACTATATCTACTTTGAGGAAAATGCTTCAAGTAGCGTTGCCAAAACCTTAGCTAATGAAGTAGGTGTTAAGACAGCAGTTTTAAATCCAATTGAATCACTAACTAAGGAACAGTTGAAAAAAGGTGAAGATTATGTCAGTGTTATGACTGAGAACCTTAAAAACCTTCGTTTAACAACAGATGTTGAAGGTAAAGCTATCCAACCTGAAACAGGAAGTGATGACAAGAAAACAGTCCAAAATGGTTACTTTGATGACAAAGATGTTAAAGATAGAGAACTTTCTGATTGGTCTGGTGAGTGGCAATCGGTCTATCCTTACCTCCAAGATGGTACTTTAGATCAAGTATTTGAATACAAATCTCTATTGAATAAGGATAAAACCGCACAAGAGTACAAAGAGTACTACACTAAGGGCTATCAAACAGATGTTTCTAAAATTGCTATTGATGGTAAAAAGATGACCATGACTTTCACAAAGAATGATGGAAGTAGCGTGACACACACTTATCGTTATGATGGTTATAAGATTTTGACTTATGCTTCTGGTAAAAAAGGTGTCCGTTATCTCTTCACAGCAACTGATAGTCAAGCTGCTGACAATCCTTACCAGTATGTCCAATTTTCAGATCATCAAATAGATCCAACAACTTCAGCACATTTCCATATTTTCTTCGGAAATAGTAGCCAAGATGAGATTCTAAAAGAGATGGACAATTGGCCAACTTACTATCCTGAAAAACTTAGTGGCTTGGAAATTGCACAAGAAATGGTTAGTCATTAATACTAGAATTGCACTCATTCGTGAGTGTTTTTCTTTTTTTTAAAAAATCTTTCATTTCTTAAACTCTTAGAAAATTGCTAGTGTCATTATTTTTAAATAGAAATTTAAAGCATGGTATTTTTTCTAAAAAAATCCTGTAAAAAATTAAATAATTACTACATTTTTTCATTCTTTAGTGGTACAATAATAGTACGATTTTCAGATGACCAGGAGAGACCCATGAACCAGTATTTAGTAGCGATACATTATATTCAACTGCTTCAAGCAGAACTCGATATTCTAAATCATGATGCACGCTTACTTTTTGATTTAAAGATTGAACCGAATCTTGCTAAACGAGAGCTTGCTGACTTGAAAGTATCCCTATCTAAATTATCTGACAAAAACCTTTATATCGAAGGTACAATCTGGTATCAACCAAGTTTGTTTGCAATCATTGATCAAAATTTAGGGGTTATTGATGACTGGCTCAAGGAATTAGATGACTTCTTTGAATTTACCTATAGTACAACAGTTTTCACTGTTTTGAAAGAAAATGAAAATCGAAGTTACGACTTATTACTTGGTCTCTATAGCCGTCTTGAATACGTTATTTCAGAAATAAAAAATAGCCGTTAGATGACTAACGGCTTTTAGTATATAAAAAAATATAGGTTCTGTTTTAAATATCAAATAATTTGACAAAATACCCAAATGTGTGTAAAATAAAATTTGAAAATACTCTAATAAAAAGAATGTTAAGTTAAAGGAAGATAATAACTAAGTGAGTAAACAGGGGTTGAAATTGGGGGCTTTTGTTAAATATTATTTGGTGAGCCTTGCGTCACTGAGCTTTTTATGTCTTATTTTGTATGGGCTATATTCTTTAAACGGGCTCATTCCTTTTTCTCTAGATAGAGCTTCAAGTCTTGAAGTAAAGCATTATTCAGGGCAGACTACATCTTCAATAAAACAAGATGGTGATTATAAGGTTCAGGATATTAGTGGTGAAACTAAGAGTTACAATGTTGATTTGAAAGTAACAAACGATGGGGACAAGGTTATCCAAACCTATGTCTTTGAGTATAAAAAATGATTCTATAGTAAAAACTCACAAACTTAGCAAGATTGTGAGTTTTTTAGATGTCTTTTACCAAAGTCCTAATAGCTTTTGCATGAGAAGAGAAGCAAGACTGATTAATAACCAACAAACTCCTCCCACTAGAAGTGCTGAGCCTCCTTTGGTGATTAGTGTTTTGAGGTTCGTTTGGAAACCGATAGCCGTCATTGCCATAATAATCATAAATTTCGAAAGGTCTTTTAAAGGTGAAAAGACGGCAGGTGTTACACCGAGTGCCATTGCAACAGTTGTAATCAGTGAGGCCAAAAGGAACCAAAGGATAAAGTTAGGCACTGCTTTGGTTAGCGAGAATGCTTCCTTTGTATTGTCCTTTCGAGACTGCCATACAGAAAGCCCAAGAGTTATAGGGATGATAGCAAGTGTTCGGGTCAATTTAACAATTGTTGCCTGCTCTAGAATGGATGTTCCATGTAAGCTATCCCAGGAACTAGCTGTAGCAGTTACAGAAGAAGTATCGTTGACAGCTGTTCCAGCAAATATGGCAAAGCCTTGATTGCTAAGTCCCAACCAGGATCCCAAGTGAGGGAAGAGTAGAGCTGCTAAGATGTTGAAAAAGAAAATTACAGAGATTGCTGTTGCAATAGATTCATCTTTAGCCTTGATTACAGGAGCAGTTGCAGCGATAGCAGATCCCCCACAAATAGAAGAACCAACACCTACTAAAGTAGCAATTTCACTATCTAGCTTGAACACGCGATGGACGACATAAGCAGTAAGCAGTGCTGTAGTAATTGTCACTAGAATAATGGGAAGTGATGTTACGCCAACCTTAAAGACTTGGGAAAGATTTAGTCCAAATCCAAGAAGAATAACAGCGTATTGTAATACTTTTTTAGAAGTGAATTGCATTCCTGCTTTAAGTTTCTGAGAATCTCTTAGAATAATTCCTAGCAGAAGTCCTATAAATAAACCAAGGACAGGCCCACCAATAATAGGGAATAAGTTTCCAAGGAACCATGCTAGGAGAGACATAAGTATTGCAATACATAATCCTGGTAAGAATTCTTTTATTTTCATTCATTTATCTCCTTAAAATTTGACTATATTATAGCTTATTATAAATATGATGTAAAGGTGACATTTGCTTTATTTATCAAGGAAAATAGGTCTGAAAGTTGCGACTTGTCAGTTTTTCTGATAGAATAGTATTAAAATATTATAATTGAAAATCTTATGAAGGAAGGGTTGTATGTATCGTCATTTAAAGAAGTATATGATTTTTATCGTGGGAGCTTTTGTGTGTTCACTTTTTTTGGTTCTAGCTTTTACAACAGATAGAAAAAATGATAACAGTGTTAATGCTAAAGCAGAAGCTGCCTACAATCAAACTACGACGGCTTTTATCGATAGTATTGGAGAGACTGCTAGACAGATTGGTCAAGATTACAATATCTATGCTTCTGTTCTAATTGCTCAAGCCATTCTGGAATCAAATTCAGGTCAGTCAGGTCTGAGTCAAGCTCCTTATTACAACTTCTTCGGGATTAAGGGCACTTATAATGGGAATTCTGTGACCATGCGTACTTGGGAAGACGATGGTACAGGGAAGACTTATGAGATTGATGAACCTTTCCGTTCTTATGGAAGTCTAAGTGATTCTTTGGCCGATTATGCTGCTTTGATGACGTCATCAACTTATGCTGGCACATGGAAATCAAATACAAGTAGTTATGCAGATGCCACTCAAGCACTGACAGGAACTTATGCAACTGATAGCCTTTACGCTTCTAAATTAAATAGTATTATTGCATACTATGGTTTGACTGCCTACGATCAAGCTCCAGTTACCCAAGCAACTGGGTCAACAAGTGGCCTTGTTTGGAACAGCTATAGAGGCTCATACACAGATGCTGAGACCTTATCTATAGATGAGGCTTGGGCAAGCTATAAAAATTATAAATAACAATGAGAGTCGAAAGGCTCTTTTTTTGTGCACCAAATTGGATAGTTTGGGTGATAAAAAGTCCCCAACATTCTGTGCTGGGGACTAACATCTATTAGTTGTCAAAAGTGACTTCTTTAACGAGGTTATCTAGGAATTTTTCCCCCATTTTAGAGAGGGTTGCCTTTTCATGCTTCAAGTAAACAATATCAATCTCATCATCAATATCAAGCGGGATAGAGACAATGTTATCACCATTCAAATTACTATTTAAAATACCTGTAGCAATGGTGTAACCATCCAAACCGATTAAGAGGTTGAAGAGTGTCGCGCGGTCTGAAACCACGATGGACTTTTTATGGGGAATCTGAGAGAGGATTTCTTCAGAATAGTAGAAGGAATTATGAATCCCTTGGTCGTAGCTAAGGTATGGGAAGTCCTCTAAATCTTCTAAAGAGACAACTTCATGCTTAGCCAAGGGATTTGACTTGCTGACAAAGATATGTGGTCTAGCTTTGAAGAGACTAGTATATGTGAGACGGTTGTCGTCAAACATCTTAGTCAAGACATCTCGGTTATAGCTGTTAAGGAAGAGCACACCAATTTCTGAACGGAAGTTCTTAACGTCCTCAATAATTTCGTAAGTACGTGTTTCACGTAAGAAGAGCTCGTAGCGTGTCATATCAGCTCTCTTGAGAAGTGAGACGAAAGCATTGACAACAAAAGCGTAGTGTTGAGAGGAAACACTAAACAATTCACGTGTCTCTGTGTGACTCTTGTAGCGTTCTTCCAAGAGATTCGTTTGTTCCACCACCTGACGGGCATAAGAGAGAAATTCAACGCCATCCTTGGTTAAGGTGATTCCCTTAGGGTTACGGATAAAGATATCAATTCCCATTTCTCTTTCCAAGTCACGAACAGCATTTGAAAGACTTGGTTGCGTAATGAAAAGTTGTTTTGCAGCTTCATTCATTGAGCCGGTTTCGACGATTTTGATAATATAATGTAATTGTTGAATTCGCATAGCCTTATTATAGCATATTTTAAGGATTATTCCTTAGGATAAGAGGCGAGTAAAAAGTCTTTTTAGGACTATACCAATTTTTATGCTTGACAATGTCAAATATATGGAATATACTGTCCTCGTTAAGCTTTTTAAAGAGCTTATTGACTATACCAATTTTAAATAAAGGAGACATGACCTCTTTGATCTGAGGTTATTATTAAAAATATGTGTGGAATTGTTGGTGTTGTAGGTAACACAAATGCAACTGATATCTTGATTCAAGGACTTGAAAAGCTAGAATACCGTGGTTATGATTCAGCTGGTATCTTTGTAGCTGGCGATGCATCTAGTCAATTGGTTAAGGCTGTTGGCCGTATTGCGGAACTTGCTGCTAAAACTGAAGGAGTAGAAGGCACAGCTGGTATTGGACATACTCGTTGGGCAACTCATGGTAAACCAACAGAGGATAATGCTCACCCACACCGCTCAGAAACTGAACGTTTTGTTTTGGTTCACAATGGTGTTATTGAAAACTATCTTGAAATTAAGGAAGAATACCTTTCTGGTCATCATTTCAAAGGTCAAACTGATACTGAAATCGCAGTTCACTTGATTGGAAAATTCGTTGAAGAAGATGGTTTGTCAACTCTTGAAGCATTCAAGAAAGCTCTTCACATTATCCGTGGATCATATGCCTTTGCCCTCATGGATTCTGAAGATGCCTCAACAATTTACGTGGCAAAAAACAAATCACCACTTTTGATTGGTCTTGGTGATGGCTATAACATGGTCTGCTCAGATGCCATGGCTATGATTCGCGAAACTAATCAATACATGGAAATTCACGATCAAGAGCTAGTTATCGTGAAATCTGATAGTGTTGAAGTTCAAGATTATGATGGCAATGTAAAAGAACGTGATAGCTATACAGCTGAACTTGACCTATCTGATATTGGTAAAGGCACTTACCCTTACTACATGCTCAAAGAAATCGATGAGCAACCAACAGTGATGCGTAAGCTTATCCAAGCCTACACAGATGACAAGGGGCAAGTGACTGTAGATGCTGATATTATCAAGGCTGTTCAAGAGGCTGATCGTATCTATATTCTTGCGGCAGGAACATCATATCATGCTGGTTTTGCTTCTAAGAAGATGCTTGAAGAGTTAACGGATACACCAGTTGAGCTTGGTATTTCTTCTGAGTGGGGTTATGGTATGCCACTCCTTAGCAAGAAACCTCTCTTTGTCTTTATTAGCCAATCAGGTGAAACAGCAGATAGCCGTCAGGTTCTTGTTAAAGCTAACGAGTTGGGTATTCCAAGTTTGACAGTGACAAACGTTCCGGGATCTACTCTTTCTCGTGAAGCTGACCATACAATGCTTCTTCATGCTGGCCCAGAAATTGCCGTAGCTTCTACTAAAGCTTATACTGCTCAGATTGCAGCTCTTGCCTTCTTGGCTAAAGCAGTTGGTGAGGCTAATGGTAATGAAAAAGCTAAAGCTTTCGACTTGGTACATGAATTGTCACTTGTAGCACAATCTATCGAATCAACACTCTCTGAAAAAGAAGTCATTGACGAGAAAGTGGCAGCTCTTCTTGCAGAAACACGTAATGCTTTCTATATTGGTCGTGGTCAAGATTACTACGTTGCTATGGAAGCTAGTCTTAAATTGAAAGAAATCTCATATATCCAATGTGAAGGTTTTGCAGCAGGTGAGTTGAAACACGGAACGATTGCTTTGATCGAAGATGGTACACCTGTTATTGCCCTCTTGTCTGACGCTGTTCTTGCTAGCCACACTCGTGGTAATATCCAAGAGGTAGTAGCACGTGGTGCTAAAGTGTTGACTATTGCTGAGGAAAATGTTGCTAAAGAAGGTGATGACATCGTTCTTAATAACGTTCACCCTTACTTGTCACCAATTTCAATGGTTGTACCGACACAATTGATTGCTTATTTTGCAACACTCCATCGTGGACTCGACGTCGATAAACCACGTAACTTGGCTAAATCAGTTACTGTTGAATAAAAATACCAACATCTCTTACAGTGTAAGGGATGTTGTTTGTTTTTATCGTTTTCACCCTTGCTTAATTAGGAAATCTAAAGTAGAATAGTATCTATATCACAATCTTAGGAGAGAATTATGTCATTACCAAATTGTCCAAAATGTAACTCAGAGTATGTTTATGAAGATGGAATCTTGCTTGTATGTCCTGAATGTGCCTATGAGTGGGATCCAAACGAAGTTGCAGAAGAAGAAGGACTTGTGGTTCTTGATAGCAATGGCACACGTCTTGCTGACGGTGACACTGTTACAGTTATCAAAGATTTGAAAGTTAAAGGTGCGCCAAAAGATATTAAACAAGGTACACGTGTTAAAAATATTCGTTTGGTTGAAGGTGACCACAACATTGATTGTAAGATTGATGGTTTTGGTGCTATGAAACTTAAATCTGAATTTGTTAAGAAAATCTAAAATAAGCTTTAGGGACACTAGACTTAAGTATATTTTGTTTCTTAGGACCGATTATTTAAGTCTCTCAGGAGTGTGACTATGAACTCATTTAAAAAGTGGGTCTAGTCGCACTCCTTTTTACTATTTTCAAAATCTTATATCATTTTTTTAAAAAATTTAGTATAATATTCAGTAATACTAAATAATTATAGGAGTTTATATGTCATACGTTTTGGAAGTATTACCAGCCCTTTTGAACGGTGCGGTAGTCACACTTCAAGTATTCTTCATTGTTATCGTACTGTCGATTCCATTAGGGATTGTACTTGCTTTCTTAATGCAGATTAAATTCAAACCTTTAAATTGGTTGCTAACCCTTTACGTTTGGATTATGCGTGGAACGCCTCTCCTTTTACAATTGATCTTCGTTTATTACGTTCTTCCAAGTGTTGGGATTGTCTTTGACCGTCTGCCAGCTGCTATTCTTGCTTTTACGCTTAATTATGCAGCTTATTTCGCAGAGATTTTCCGTGGAGGAATCTTGGCTATTCCGAAAGGACAATATGAAGCAGCAAAAATGCTTAAACTTAGTCCTTTCCAAACCATCCGCTACATTATCCTTCCTCAGGTAGTCAAGATTGTCTTGCCAAGTATCTTCAACGAGATTATTAACTTGGTTAAGGATTCATCATTGGTTTATGTGCTTGGGGTTGGAGACCTTCTTTTGGAGAGTCGTACCGCTGCGAACCGTGATGCGACCTTAGCACCGATGTTTGTGGCCGGAGCTATTTATCTTATCCTTGTGGGTGTGGTGACTGTGGCTTCAAAACACATCGAAAAGAAATTCAACTATTATAAATAGGAGACCTTATGTTAGAATTAAAAAATATTTCCAAGCAATTTGGTCAACACAAAATCTTTGATAACTATAACCTAACTGTCGAAGAAGGGAAAATCTTAGCTATTGTCGGACCATCTGGTGGTGGTAAAACGACTCTCTTGCGTATGCTAGCAGGACTTGAAACCATTGATTCAGGGCAAATTATTTATGAAAATGAAGAGATTCCTTTGGATCAGATGGAAAGTCGTAACTTGCTAGGTTTTGTCTTCCAAGATTTCCAACTGTTTCCGCACCTGACAGTCTTAGACAACCTAACACTTTCGCCAATTAAGACGATGGGAATGTCTAAGGAAGATGCCCAGAAAAAAGCTCAAGCCCTACTTGACCGTTTAGGTCTGGGAGCTCACGGAAATGCTTATCCTTACTCTCTTTCTGGGGGGCAAAAACAACGTGTTGCATTTGCGCGTGCTATGATGATTGATCCGAAAATTGTCGGCTATGATGAACCAACATCAGCTCTTGACCCTGAGTTGCGTCAAGAAGTAGAGAAATTGATTTTGCAGAATCGTGAGACTGGGATTACGCAAATCGTTATCACTCACGATATGCAGTTTGCACAGCACATCGCCGATGAGATTGTCACTATCAATCCAAAATAGTGAGGATTTTCCATGAAAAAAATAGTAAAAACGATTTTGCTAGGCTGTCTTGTCATTTTGCCTTTGTTTGCGCTATCAGCTTGTAGCTCGCGCTCACATTTTGCAACTCAGAAAGACCAGTGGCAAACCTATACCAAAGAAAAGAAAATCAAAATTGGTTTTGATGCGACCTTTGTTCCTATGGGATATGAGGAAAAGGATGGTAGCTATGTTGGTTTTGATATTGATCTTGCTACTGCAGTTTTTAAATTGTATGGTATCGATGTCGAATGGCAGGCTATTGACTGGGATATGAAAGAAACAGAACTGAAGAATGGGACAATTGACCTCATTTGGAATGGTTACTCGGTCACGGATGAGCGTAAGCAGTCTGCAGACTTTACAGTGCCTTATATGGTCAATGAACAAGTACTGGTAACCAAAAAGTCTTCGGGAATTGATTCTGTTGCAGGAATGGCAGGTAAGACCTTAGGTGCCCAAGCAGGCTCTTCCGGTTATGATGCTTTCAATGCTTCACCGAAGATTTTGAAGGATATCGTCGCCAACCAAAAAGCAGTCCAATATTCGACCTTTACTCAGGCCTTGATTGACCTTGATAGTGGACGTATTGACGGCCTATTGATTGACCGTGTGTATGCTAATTACTACTTAGAAAAATCAGGGGTTCTGGATCAGTATAACGTTATGCCTGCTGGTTACGAGGGTGAAAGCTTTGCTGTAGGTGCTCGTAAGGCAGATAAGACACTGATCAAAAAAATTAATCAAGGATTTAGAACCCTTTATAAAAATGGAGAATTCCAAAAGATTTCTGACAAATGGTTTGGTGAAGATGTTGCCACCGACCAAGTTAAAGGGAAAAAATAGAAGGATAACAACATTCTAGAAGGGATGTTGTTATTTTTTTGTGGAAAATACTTGAAATAAAACAAGTTATATTTTACACTGATGTTAGTTTATAAACTAACGAAAGGGCAAGCATGGGATATTTTGATTATTCAAGAGAACCGCAAAGTGATATTGCTTTTGTAGATATGAAATCTTTCTATGCGAGTGTGGAGTGTGTTGAACGTGGGCTGCACCCTCTTAAGACGTCTCTATGTGTGATGAGTAGGGCTGAAAATGCTAATGGTTTGATACTAGCCTCCTCGCCCATATTTAAGCAGGTTTTTGGCAAGTCAAATGTTAGTCGTTCTTATGACTTACCTTTTGACATTCATTCTCGTAAGTTTCATTATTATAATGCCAAAAAGCAGGGACTTCCAACGGATAGAGATTTTGTAGATTACATCGAATCTTGGGCCAAGGTTACCTTTATCGTTCCTCCTAGAATGGACCTCTATATAAAAAAGAATATCCAGAT
The DNA here is from genome assembly GCF_001814615.1 of Streptococcus sp. HMSC078H12. Classification (NCBI taxonomy): domain Bacteria; kingdom Bacillati; phylum Bacillota; class Bacilli; order Lactobacillales; family Streptococcaceae; genus Streptococcus; species Streptococcus sp. HMSC078H12. The sequence goes on from NZ_KV817343.1 coordinate 71,196, forward strand.
TCAACACATTTTCCAGAATTATGCCAGTGTTGAAGACATTCTTCCTTATTCCATTGATGAGGGTTTCATTGATCTCACGTCGTCACTGAATTACTTTATTCCCGATAGAACAGTTACAAGAAAAGATAAGTTAGATATGATTTCAGGGCGTATTCAAAGAGATATTTGGAGGGAGACAGGTATTTACTCGACAGTTGGGATGTCTAACAGCAATCCCTTATTGGCCAAGTTAGCTCTTGATAATGAGGCCAAACATACGGCTACTATGAGAGCCAACTGGTCCTATGAAGATGTCGAGACTAAGGTTTGGAATATTCCCCATATGACCGATTTTTGGGGGATTGGAAAGCGGATGGAGAAGCGTTTAAACAAGTTGGGGATTTTCTCTATTCGAGAACTTGCTAATAGCAATCCTGATACTCTTAAAAAGGAGTTAGGTATTGTGGGCTTAGACCTCTTTTTTCATGCCAACGGTATCGATGAAAGTAATGTTCATAAACCTTATAAACCAAAGTCACATGGCTTAGGAAATTCCCAAATCTTGCCACGAGACTATGAGCGTCAAGCTGATATTGAATTGATTCTAAGAGAGATGGCGGAACAGGTAGCTATTAGGTTAAGACGAGCCCATAAGAAAGCTTGTCAAGTTTCCATTAGTATTGGATTTTCAAAGTTAGAGGGCAAGCGTTCGCTACAAGCACAGATGAAGATTGAACCTGCTAATAATACAAGAGTACTAATAAGTCATGTCATTGAACTCTTTAGGAAGAAATATCAAGGAGGGGCTGTTCGAAGTGTCAGTGTCTCTTATGCAAATTTTGTAGATGAAAGGCTTCAGATTCTTTCTTTATTTGATGACCCAGATGACATTGATAAAGAAGAAAGACTCCAGGCAGCTATAGATAGTATTCGACAGGAATTTGGCTTTACGACCATTCAAAAAGCAACTGCTTTACAGGAGGCATCTAGGAGTCTTGCTCGAAGTAAGCTTATTGGTGGACACTCTGCTGGAGGATTAGATGGCTTAAAATGATAGACCGTAGTTACCTTCCCTTTCAATCAGCTAGGGAACATCAAGATAGGGGAATGATGAAGTGGATGGGCTTTTTCTTATCAGAACATACAAGTTCCCTACATGAAGATAAGACTAAAGAAAATCTTAGGAGTCATTTGGATGATTTAGAGAAGTTTACTTTATTAAACCAGCTTTATTCAGGTCAATTATTGGGAAGTTTCCAGATAAAGGATCAAGGTAGGCGCTGTAGATGTAGTGGCTATGTGGTTGACTTGGACTTTACTCAAGTTACTATAAAATCTTGCAAGCGACATAAATGTATTCGAACAAAGGATATATTAGAAATTAGTTTGGGGGTTGAAAACATAGATGAGGAAGAGAAAAATTTATGATGATAAACTTCAAATTGACTATTTTTCTGATAGCTATTTAAAATTTGAAGAAGACTTTTATCGTTATTCTGCCATGGATATTCCCTTAACCTTTTTGACGGATGATATTATGAGGGAGATGGCTATCAGTCAAAAGAATTATTTTTTATTAAATAAAGAGAATGCCAGAGATGGACGCAATCATTATTTCCATTTTGAAGTCAGTCTATCGGATTCCAAGACGCTTGTGAGACAGTATAGGTATCTTGGAAATGATTGAAACAAAGTAATATCAGCAGCAGAAATAGTAGCAATTCCACTTGTATAGAGTGTTTTCAAGAAAGTTTTCGCAAGCTAAGAAAACTTTTATGTAAGCGTTGACATTGTCTCTGTAAGTGCTATAATGAAGGTGTTAAAAGTTATCATATGGAGGTAATTAAGATGAGAGCAGTTGTTGTTAATCAAGCAAGTACAGGTGTTGAAGTTGTTGATCATGAAAAACCAGCAGTAGTTGGTCATGGTCAAGCTTTGGTTAAAGTTGAGTACTGTGGCGTTTGCCATACTGACCTTCATGTAGCTCATGGAGACTTTGGCCAAGTACCAGGTCGTATCTTAGGACACGAAGGAATTGGTATTGTTGAAGAAGTTGGCGAAGGGGTTGAAACACTTAAAAAAGGTGATCGCGTATCAATCGCTTGGTTCTTCGAAGGATGTGGTCATTGTGAATATTGTACAACTGGTCGTGAAACACTCTGTCGTTCTGTAAAAAATGCTGGTTATAGTGTTGATGGTGGTATGAGTGACTATGCTTTGGTTACTGCTGACTATGCTGTGAAGGTTCCAGAAGGACTTAATCCAGCTCAAGCTTCATCTATTACTTGTGCGGGAGTTACAACATATAAAGCTATTAAAGAAGCTAAAGTTGAACCTGGTCAATGGGTAGCTATTTATGGTGCTGGAGGACTAGGTAACTTGGCTATTCAATATGCTAAGAAGGTTTTCAATGCACGAGTAGTGGCTGTTGATATCAACCAAGATAAACTTGATTTGGCTAAAGAATTTGGCGCTGATTTAGTGGTGAACGGTAAAGAAGTTGAAGATGTAGCAGGCTATATCCAAGAAAAAACTGGTGGTACACACAGTGCTGTTGTCACAGCTGTTTCTAAGGTTGCCTTCAACCAGGCTGTCGATAGTGTACGTGCCGGTGGTACAGTTGTTGCCGTTGGTCTACCATCTGAATACATGGAACTTTCAATTGTTAAAACAGTTCTAGATGGTATTCGTGTTGTTGGATCTCTTGTAGGTACACGTAAGGATTTGGAAGAAGCCTTCGACTTTGGCGCACAAGGCTTGGTGGTACCAGTTGTTGAAACTGTTCCTGTTGATACAGCAGTAGAAGTCTTTGGTCAAATGGAAAAAGGACAAATCCAAGGACGTAAAGTATTGGATTTCACTAAGTAAGAATATCTCACTCAATATTATCGTGATTATTTAAGAGTGGTGTGGTATAAGTCACTTAAATCATTTTTTGAAAGTGGTCTAGTAGAGAAACACCATCGATACAAATATATCGATGGTGTTTTTGTTGGTTTATAATTTCATAAAAACGTATATTGTCCAGCACAAAATACATAGTTTGAGATAGATATGCATCGCGATGTTTATCCTTGCCCGTTTTTGCACGATGAAAAACATAAAATGGGGAATTTACTGAATAATGACTTTGATGAAGTATGGTATTCTGGAGTAGAAGAACTAAACCATACAAATTGGAGCAAAAATACTAAATGTAAATCCTGTTCACTATATAAATTTTGTGGCGGAGGCTGTTATGCTCTGGCGAATGTGTCTAATAAGGATTATGATATGAGGTGTAGTTTACACGCATATAAATAATAAAGTGTTGTTTATTCGTTTTGAGCCTAATTTTCAAGGAGATAAAAAGACAATACTATATAATAATTCTAGTGGCGAACTATATGAAGTATCTGAAATATATTTTCATTTTTTAGAAAGCATAAGAAATAAGAAAAGTTGTCAAGATGCTTTAAAGCAACGATATAATACTGAAAATATAGATATTGAAAAAATAATTGAACAAATTAAAGGGAATCTTCTAAATCTAGGGGTTATTTTAAATGACTGACATAACATTTTCACAAGTTCAAAAGAGTTTTCACAAGAAGGTCGTGTTAGACATTCCTGATTTTCAAGCGAAGTCAGGTGAAATCTTCTCCATCGTTGGTGGCAATGGTGCCGGTAAGTCGACTTTTATCAAGCTCTTGGCAGGGATCTTTTTGCAGGATAAGGGTGAGGTTCGTGTCCATGGCGTTTCTAATCACTCCAAGAAAATCCACTCGCTGGTCAAGTTTGTCTTGGAGAGTGGGCAGGGATTGTACAGTTATTTGACAGCTATGGAAAATCTCCAATATTTTCTAGGCTTGAATGGGATTGCCTTTTCTCATATCAAGGCAGAAGTGGATATCTTGTGTGACCAGCTGGCTTTCACCCCTTATAAGGACACGCTGGTTTCAGAATTGTCCCAGGGCAACCGTCAGAAATTGACCTTAATCTTAGCCTTAGTGCAAAAACCGAAAGTACTCTGTTTGGATGAGCCGACCAATGGGCTAGATTTGCTGGCAAAAAAACAGCTGACAACTCTTTTGCAGGATTATGCTTGTTACCATCAAGCTAGTATCTTCATCACCAGTCATGACGCTAGTTTTATCGAGAAGGTCAGCACTAGGCTGGTGCTGATTCAGGAGGGGCGGCTCTATCGTGAAGGAACCTTTGAGGAGATTTTTGGCAATGTCCACCAGCATGAAGTCTATCACTTGCTTCTAGATAAGAGTGCAGAAAGTGTACTGAGACAAAGCTTTCCTGAGCTGGACTACAAGGTGCTTGATGATGGGATTTCGGTAGAGACCAGAAATCCAGATCTTTATCGGATATTGCTAGAAGAAACGGAAGTCTTGCAGTTCACCCGAGAACCTGCTTCTTTGGAAGATTTGCTGTATGAGGTGCTAAAATGATGCTAGCAGCGATTGGGCGAGAGTTTAGTCGCCAACTCAGTGAATACAAACAGTTCAAAGTCAATCTTCTCTTTGCCAATCTGGGAATTTTCTTTCTGGTTACGGGTTTTTTGAACTATTTTGACAGTCAGCAAGATACTTTTGAGCTGTTTATCTTGCTTTTTACTTGGTATTTTTCTAGCCACAGTATCACTCATCCGACCTATTTTATTGAAGATGAGATTGCAGACCGCACCATTATCAACGTGATTCAGAGTCGGAGGAGCATCTTTGGCATGCTTTTTATCAAAATTATTGTGCAGATTTTGTTGGACTTGGTCAAGGCTATTCCTTTATTTTGTTTGGTTACCTTGGTTCAGCAGATAGCCTTTCCTAGTGACTGGGTCGATACTTTTGTTACCTTTTTTCTGTCCTTCGTGGTCATTGTATCCCTTTATGGTCTGGGCTTTCTCTTTGCCAGTTTTTCCTTTGTCTTTACAAAAATTTCCAGTATTACTAGCCTCCTTGCTTACGGGCTTCTCTTTTTGGTTGGTTTTGAGGATCAATCGAGTCATTTGATTGCTACTTTATCTCGTTTCTTGCCTTTTCATCTCTTGGTGAGTTTTATCCGTCAGCCAAGTTGGTTCGTTCTTTTATTATTATTGGGCTACGGTTTATTTTACTGGCTCTTGGGCTACTTGTGCTTTCAAACTTGTTTGACCTATGCCAAAAAGAAGGGGAGTTTGTTCCATGTATAATGAAGTGAAGCGATTTTATCTCTTTCGCAGGAGACGCTGGGCGGATACCCTGTTTGACACCCTCTACCACGTCATTTTCATTCTTGGATTTTATAGCCTTTTGAGGGGAAATTCTGACTTTCAGTTGTCCTATTTCTATTATTATTTCATCTTGACCCATGTGGTCTCCTTGGGCAATGAAGAGTTGGAGTACGAGATTCGGTCGGGACAATCCTTTGGCATTCAGTATGCTTTGCAATCAGTGTATAGAATTTACCTGCAACGAGCAGTGGTTTACTTTGTTTGGTTGTCTTTGATTTTCTGGATTGCTTTACTTTTGATTCATCAGAGCTTACCAACTCATTTTTCTTTGAAGGTCATCAGTTTCCAAGGACTGCTCGTAGTACTGATTGGTTTCCTGATTTTCCTTGGCTATTATCTTGTCATGATTCGACTGACCATCCGTTTCCAACGGATTTCAGTCTTGGTAGATTTTCTAAACACCGTGCTCTTATTCTACTCAGGACTCGTCTTTCCAGTGGTGAGTTTTTGGAATTTGAAGAAATTATTTGATGGGATTATAAGAAATTAAGGATTCTTTTTCAATGCAGAGTCCTTTTTCTATTGAAATCTTCTTTTAATTTCTATCCTCTGAGATGGTGAAGGTGATATACTCCCCTTATAGTGGACAGTAAAAAAACAAAAATTCACTAGAAGTGAACTGCACCGCAAAAAAAGTCCAAAATCTGTTGAAGAAAAACTATAAGTAGTTTAACTCTATCTAAACGAAGAGAAGTCTTTGATTATCTTGCTAGAAGATATAAGATTGGTCAAACAACTATTAAATGATAGAGCTGTAAGCATAAGCAAGATGGTTTTGTTTATTTGATAAATTGTAAAATATAGTGTAACAAAAAAACTCATAGCGTTTCATAGGTGTAAACCGTAAGTAACCACACAAACAGAACCCGAGGCAAAACTATGAGCTACTCCCATCTTAAAGGAAAAATTTTTCTGACTCCATAACATTGCTTATTGGTTTATTTTTGTAATTAAGATATAAAAAATCCCCACCAGAAAGAAATTCTGGTGGGGTATTTGGTAGGGAACCAAATATAATTAATTAGATTTTAGCGTTTTAAAACAATTCAAAATGCTGTTAAATCAATCAAGTCACTTTAAATTAGGTTTATATTTTACTCCCACTCTACAGTTGCAGGTGGTTTACTTGTAATATCGTAGACGATACGGTTAACGTGGTCAACTTCGTTAACGATTCGAACAGAAATCTTTTGAAGAACTTCCCATGGAAGTTTCGCAAAGTCAGCTGTCATACCGTCGATTGAAGTGATAGCACGAATAGCGATAGTGTAGTCATAAGTACGGCCATCACCCATAACACCGACAGAGCGAACGCCTGTGTTAACAGTGAAGTATTGCCATACATCACGATCAAGACCAGCTTTGGCAATTTCTTCACGAAGGATAGCATCAGACTCACGAACAGTTTCAAGTTTTTCTTCAGTGATTTCACCCATAACACGGATGGCAAGTCCTGGTCCTGGGAAAGGTTGACGCCAGACAACTTCATCAGGCATTCCCATTTCAGTACCAAGGGCACGAACTTCATCTTTGAAGAGGGTGTTGAGTGGTTCAATCAATTCAAACTGCATGTCTTCTGGAAGACCACCAACATTGTGGTGAGATTTGATTGTTTGAGCTGTCTCAGTACCTGATTCAATAATATCAGTGTAGAGTGTTCCTTGAGCTAAGAAGTCTACACCTTTAAGTTTGCTTGCTTCGTCATCAAAGACGTAAACAAACTCGTTACCGATGATTTTACGTTTTTTCTCAGGATCATCAACACCAGCCAAGAGGTCTAGGAAGCGTTTAGAAGCATCAACACGGATAATGTTAAGGCCAAATTTACCTCCAAGCATCTCCATAACTTGGTCACCTTCACCTTTACGGAGAAGACCGTGGTCAACGAAGATACATGTCAATTGATCTCCGATAGCTTTTTGCAAAAGGACACCAACAACAGATGAATCAACTCCACCTGAGAGTCCAAGAAGGACTTTACGGTCACCAACTGTTTCACGGATTTGTGCAATTTGCATATCTACGAAGTTAGCCATTGACCAGTCACCTTTAGCACCACAGATACCGAAAGCGAAGTTTTTCAAGATATCGTTACCATATACAGAGTGACGAACTTCTGGGTGGAATTGGATACCGTAGAAGTTTTTCTCAGTATTTTCCATTGCGGCGAATGGGCAATCTACTGAGTCACCAACAAGATGGAAACCTTCTGGAATTTCTGTAACAGCATCACCGTGGCTCATAAGAACGACTTGTTCTTCAGGAGTCCCTGCAAAGAGTTCTGATTGGGCACGAAGGCGAAGTGTTGATTGGCCATACTCACGGTTACCAGCTTCACCAGCAGGAACAACTTTACCACCAAGTTTGTGGGTCAACAGTTGCATTCCGTAACAGATACCAAGAATTGGAATACCAAGTTCAAAAATTTCTTCGTCAATACCAAATGCATCTTCGGCATAAACAGAGTTAGGACCACCTGAAAGTACGATACCGATAGGATCGATGGCACGGACTTCATCAGCGGTAATTTTATGGCTCTTCAATTCAGAGAAAACGCCAAATTCACGAATACGACGTGCAATCAGCTGATTGTATTGGCTACCATAGTCTAGAACAATGATTTTCTGCACATCATTCAAAGTAGAAATGTCAGTCATTATTACCCTTTCTTTTTACGTCACACATGGACTCTTATGCAATCATTGTATCACAATTTTAAGGACTTAGCACCTAGATTTATACGATGAACTGTAAGTCTTGTCGTCACCTTTACAATTCTATTAGTTTTTTTGTAAAATAGGGGTAAAGAAGGGGGTATTAGATGCTACCAGCATATATTCGCATACATGATAAGATTAAGGCAGATGTTGATGATGGCACTTGGAAAATCGGGCAACGTCTCCCTAGCGAGCGGGATCTTTGCGACACTTTTGATGTGAGTCGTATGACTGTGCGTCAGGCCATAACACTTTTAGTAGACGAGGGTATTTTAGAACGTAAACCAGGCAGTGGTACTTTTGTGGCCAGCAGTCGAGTTAAGGAAAAGATGCGTGGAACCACGAGTTTCACAGAGATTGTTAAATCCCAAGGCAAGAAACCGTCTAGTGAGCTTATTTCATATAAACGTGTGCATCCCAATGAATTTGAAATCAAGAATTTAGGTGTCTTACCACAGTCTTATGTCATTCGTATGGAACGTGTTCGTTTTGCGGATGATCTTCCAGTTGCCTATGAGATTGCCAGTATCCCTGAGAAAATTATCCGAGGTTTTAAGGAATCAGAAATTACCGAACATTTCTTCAAGACCTTAACTGATAACGGCTATGAAATAGGGAAAAGTCAGCAGACCATATCAGCTAGTTTGGCCAATAGTAGTCTAGCCAAGCACCTCAAGGTTAAGACTGGTGATGCTCTCCTGAGTCTGACACAAATTTCCTTCCTCCAAGACGGTCAGGCTTTCGAATATGTACGAAGTTACTATGTTGGTGACCGTTTTGAATTTTATTTGGAGAATAATTAGAAGTCACTGCTTTTTTCTGCACAAGAATCGTGCTAACACCATGATTTTATGGTAAAATGGAGCTTATGGAAATTGAAAAAACCAATCGCATGAATGCCCTTTTTGAGTTCTATGCTGCACTGTTAACAGATAAGCAGATGAACTATATTGAGCTCTATTATGCGGATGATTACAGTTTGGCAGAAATTGCCGAGGAATTTGGTGTGAGTCGCCAGGCAGTATATGATAACATCAAGCGTACTGAGAAGATTTTAGAAGCTTACGAGATGAAATTACATATGTATTCAGATTACATCGTCCGTAGCCAAATTTTTGATGATATCATGGAAAAATACCCAGACGATAGCTACCTCCAGGAACAAATTGCTGTGCTCAGCAGCATTGATAATAGAGATTAGATTCAAGCAGAAAGTAAGAGAGGAAATGATATATGGCTTTTGAAAGCTTAACGGAACGCTTGCAAGGCGTTTTCAAAAATTTAAGACGTAAAGGAAAACTTTCAGAGAAAGAAGTTCAAGAAGTCACTAAAGAGATTCGTTTGGCACTTCTTGAAGCAGACGTAGCGCTACCAGTCGTTAAGACATTTATCAAACGTGTTCGTGAACGTGCTGTAGGTCACGAAATCATTGATACTCTTGATGCTTCACAACAAATTATCAAGATTGTTAATGAAGAATTGACAGAGATTCTTGGGTCTGAAACATCTGAAATTGAGAAATCTCCAAAGATTCCAACAATCATTATGATGGTTGGTCTCCAAGGGGCTGGTAAGACAACCTTTGCTGGTAAATTGGCTAATAAGTTGATCAAGGAACAAGAAGCCCGTCCAATGATGATTGCGGCGGACATCTATCGTCCAGCAGCCATTGATCAATTGAAAACTTTGGGGCAACAAATCAATGTTCCTGTTTTTGATATGGGAACAGAGATACCAGCAGTTGAGATTGTCAAAAATGGTTTGGAACAAGCGCGTGCCAATAAGAATGACTATGTCTTGATTGATACGGCTGGTCGTTTGCAGATTGACGAGACTCTCATGCAAGAGTTGCATGATATTAAGGATTTTGCTCATCCAAACGAAATTCTCTTGGTTGTGGATAGCATGATTGGTCAGGAAGCTGCTAACGTTGCCAAGGAGTTCAACGAACAGCTAGATATCACTGGTGTTGTTCTTACAAAAATTGATGGGGACACACGTGGTGGTGCAGCTCTTTCTATTCGTGAGATTACAGGCAAGCCAATCAAATTTACGGGTACTGGTGAGAAAATTACGGATATCGAGACTTTCCACCCAGACCGTATGTCAAGTCGTATTTTGGGTATGGGTGACCTTCTTACCCTTATCGAAAAAGCTTCTCAAGAGTATGATGAGAAAAAATCTCTTGAGTTGGCTGAAAAGATGCGTGAAAACACTTTTGACTTCAATGACTTCATCGACCAATTAGACCAGGTACAAAATATGGGTCCAATGGAGGATTTGCTCAAGATGTTGCCAGGTATGGCTAACAATCCAGCCTTGGCTAATGTTAAAGTAGATGAGAAACAAATTGCTCGCAAACGTGCCATCGTATCATCTATGACACCTGAAGAACGTGAAAATCCAGATCTTTTGACACCAAGTCGTCGTCGCCGTATTGCCAATGGTTCAGGGAATACCTTCATCGAAGTAAACAAGTTTATTAAAGACTTCAACCAAGCCAAACAAATGATGCAAGGTGTTATGTCTGGTGATATGGAGCAAATGATGCGTCAAATGGGTCTTAACCCAAATAATCTGCCAAAAAACATGCCAAATATGCCGGATATGGGTAATATGGACATGTCTGCTCTTGAAGGCATGATGGGTGGCGCTGGTATGCCGGATCTTGGGAATATGGATCTTAGCCAAATGCTTGGTGGTGGCCTTAAAGGTAAGGTTGGTTCATTTGCCATGAAACATGCGATGAAGCGTCAAGCTAATAAGATGAAAAAAGCTAAGAAAAAACGTAAATAAGAAACATAGAACGCTAGGGCATTATGCTCTAGTGTTTTTTTCTGAAAAACATTGACTTATATAACTATACACTGTAATATACTAATGTATATACAATAAAAAGGAGTAGATTATGAAACCGAAAAAGAGAATTCAAGAAATGACCTTTGCAGCTTTATTAACTGCAATTGCTATCCTTATCCCAAGTATCATGCCAATTAAACTAATCATCCCACCGGCTTCGTATACTTTGGGGAGTCATGTTCCAATATTTCTAGCCATGTTTATATCTCCCTGGGTAACTGCTTTTGTTATCTTAGCTTCTAGTTTGGGATACTTTATGGCTGGCTATCCGATTGTGGTTGTTTTTAGGGCCTTTTCACATATTATATTTGGCTTTTTAGGCGCACTCTATTTGAAAAAATTTCCACAAACGATAGAAAACCATAAATCATCATTACTTTTCAACTTTGTTTTAGGTCTTATCCATGCCATAGGTGAAGTTCTTGCTTGCGTGATTTTTTATTCCGTAACAGGAGAGGATTTCCAAAAACTGTTCTATGTTCTCTTTGTTTTAGTTGGTTTTGGCACTATTGTCCATAGTATGATAGACTATGTTATAGCATTAACGATTTTCAAAAGTATTCGAAAAATACGCTAATTGAAAGAGGGATGGTTGGTCTATGGCTTCAAATCGAAAACAAGAATTATTGGCACTCTTAAAGGGAGCTAAAGAGTCAATGAATGGACAGAGTTTGGCGGAGCATTTTGGTGTGACACGTCAAATCATTGTTCAAGATATTGCCCTCTTGCGTGCAGACGGTGCCCAGATTATTTCAACTAATAGGGGATATATCTATAAAAGTAGCGATGACAATTCTTATGTACATCGACTATTTAAGGTGAATCATAAAGTGTCCGATATGGAGGATGAGCTTTTGGCTATTGTTGATAATGGAGGCCGTATTCAAAATATCATGATAGATCATCCAGTTTATGGAGAAATTCAGACTTTGTTGAAATTGACTTGTCGTCGAGATGTTAGTCATTTTTTAGACCAAGCCTCGTCAAATGACTTTCACCCCTTATCTGATTTGACAAACGGTGTTCATTACCATCTTGTCGAAGCAGATAGTGAGCAAGATATAGATTATATTGAAGAGGCACTTAACCATCTAGGATTTTTAGTTAAAGAATGAGATAAAAGAGAAATGTAAAAGTAGTTAGTTTCACTTGAAAACAACTGCTTTTTTTGATAAACTTATGTTAGTTTATTAACTTACGGAGGTAGCCATGTTTTCAGGACAAAGACTTAAGGAAATTCGAGAAGCACAAGGAATGAGCCAAGCATCAGTAGCTAAGCATCTAGGAATTTCACGCTCCTCTTATTTTAATTGGGAAAATGGTAAGACGAAACCAAATCAAAAGAACCTATCGGTTTTGGCTGAACTTTTTGGTGTAGCTGAGACCTATTTTCTGTCTGAACATGAGATTGTAGAAGTCTACTTGGAATTAAATGAGGAAAATCGCCAAGAAGCTTTGCGACTCACTAAGGCTCTCCTAGAAGAGCAAGAAGCAGAAAAGCAAAAAGCACCTGTTATTCCGCTTTACTCATACAAAGTTTTCGAGCGTTTATCAGCCGGAACTGGTTACACTTACTTTGGTGATGGCAATTATGATGAAGTTTTCTATGATGAAGAATTGGATCATGATTTTGCGTCATGGGTTTTTGGAGACTCTATGGAACCTACCTACCTAAATGGTGAAGTAGTGCTAATCAAACAAACAGGTTTTGATTATGATGGAGCTGTTTATGCTGTAGACTGGGATGGGCAAACCTATATTAAAAAAGTTTATCGCGAGGAAGATGGGCTACGTTTAGTTTCTCTTAATAAACGTTATGGTGATAAGTTTGCACCCTATGACGAAGATCCCCGAATCATCGGTAAAATTGTAGGTAACTTTATGCCTGTTGAGGCTTAGTCAACTTTTATCGATTGGGCATCTTAAACTAAATCTGATATAATATAAGTAAAGTAAAGCCAAGTCTTTGGCTTTTTTTAAAGAGTTTAAATCATATTTTACTAAGAAGATAATGAGGAGAGATATACATGGCTACTATTCAATGGTTTCCTGGTCACATGTCCAAAGCTCGTCGACAAGTTCAGGAAAATCTTAAGCATGTTGATTTTGTAACAATTTTAGTGGATGCACGTTTGCCACTGTCAAGTCAAAATCCCATGCTAACTAAAATTGTTGGCGATAAACCAAAACTTTTAATTCTCAATAAGGCTGACCTTGCTGATAGTAATCGTACAAAAGAGTGGCGTAGCTATTTTGAGGGTCAAGGGATTAAAACCTTGGCCATCAATTCCAAGGAACAATCTACAGTTAAATTGGTGACAGATGCTGCTAAGAGTCTTATGGCTGACAAGATTCAACGACTTCGTGAACGTGGTATTCAGAAAGAGACCTTGCGAACTATGATTATTGGGATTCCAAATGCAGGGAAATCTACCTTGATGAATCGTTTGGCTGGTAAAAAAATTGCCGTTGTAGGAAATAAACCTGGTGTGACAAAAGGTCAACAGTGGTTGAAGTCTAATAAGGACTTGGAAATTCTGGATACTCCTGGGATTTTGTGGCCTAAGTTTGAAGATGAATTGGTCGGCTTGAAGCTTGCTTTGACCGGAGCTATCAAGGACCAGCTTTTGCCAATGGATGAAGTTACGATTTTTGGCCTTAACTATTTTAAAACTTACTATCCTGAACGTTTAGAAGAACGCTTTAAAGGGATTGAACTTGAAGAAGAGGCGCCAGAAATCATTATGGAAATGACTCGAAAACTTGGCTTCCGTGAAGATTATGACCGTTTCTATAATCTATTTGTCAAAGAAGTTCGTGATGGAAAACTAGGTCGTTACACACTTGATATTGTTGAGGTCGATACTGATGGCGACAATTAAAGAAGTCAAAGAGCAATTGGCCACTTTGACAGATCTTGACGACCACCGATGGGCCAGTTTTGAGGAAGATAGTCGGGCTGGTGTACAGACTGCCATTAAGCAACGCCGTAAAGCTATCCTAGCTGAGATTGCTGAGGAAGAACGCTTAGAGATGATGCTCAGTTATGAAAAATCGCTTTATGCTCAGGGAGTTGAACTCATTGCAGGTGTTGATGAAGTTGGACGTGGCCCTTTGGCTGGGCCAGTGGTAGCTGCAGCGGTTATCTTACCAAAGCTTTGCAAAATAAAAGGTCTTAATGATAGTAAAAAAATACCAAAATCAAAACATGAAGCTATTTATACGCAGGTCATGAAGGAAGCGGTAGCCGTCGGGATTGGTATAAAGGACAATCATGTGATTGACGATGTCAATATTTATGAAGCAACCAAGCTTGCTATGGCTGATGCTATTGAAAAACTTAGTTCCAAACCAGAACATTTGTTAATTGATGCCATGACTTTGGACCTACCAATAGGACAAACATCAATTATAAAAGGGGATGCTAATTCTTTATCAATTGCGGCAGCTTCTATCGTAGCAAAGGTAACCCGTGATAAGATGATGGCTGATTATGACCAGGAGTTTCCTGGTTACGCATTTGCCAAAAATGCAGGCTATGGTACTAAGGATCATCTGTCTGGCATAGATAACTTTGGTGTTACTCCAATTCATAGAAGAAGTTTCGAACCAATAAAGTCAATAATAAAAAGTAGGTGAAGTGGCGTGATTTTAGCTATTGATATTGGAGGAACCTTTATCAAGTTTGGGTTAGTTGATGATGATTTTAAGATTAGCAATCAATCTAAAGTGTTAACGCCAACAACGTTAGACGACTTTTGGTTGACTTTAGAACATATTGTATCGTCTCACAAGGATATCATTTCTGGTATTGCCATTGCGTGCCCTGGCGAAATAAATAGTAAACGTGGCTTCATTTTTAAGGGCGGTCTTATCCCTTATTTAACGGCTATTCCACTTGGGTCACGATTGACTAAAACATTTCGACTGCCTGTAAAGGTTATCAATGATGCTGACGCGGCAGCCTTGGCTGAAGCCAGATATGGAAGTCTACAAGACTTAGATTGTGGGGCAGCCTTGGTTTTAGGTACGGGTGTTGGTTTAGGACTTGTCTCACAGGAGGACTTGCTATCACCTCTGTCAGTCACCCAATATCTGCGAGCTCCAAGTCCCCAAAGCATGAGTCAAACCTCTCTGCCCTTCCAGTGGGAATTGTTTATGCATGGCTTAGTAAGCCTTGTCGATAATAAGGGTTCTGCAGTTGGCTTTGTTCATGAAGCCAGTCAATTACTTGGGTTAAATCAAGACGATGGTCCAGCCGTATTCTCAGCTATAGAGGGAAATCAATCGGAAGACCTAAATCTTTTATTTAAAGACTATTGTCATGAAATTGCTGTTCTTGTGCTAAATTTGCAGAGCTTCTTTAGGCTGGAGAAAGTTGTTATCGGTGGTGGTATCAGTAGGCAAGGCACTTTAATAGAAGGAATAAGTGATGCCTATGAGGAGTTATTTAAGGATAAGCCTGAATTAGGTTTTGAGCCCATAACTATTCAAGCCTGTCATTTCCATAACGATAGTAACCTACTAGGCGCGGCGTCTTATTTTGCTTCTGAAAATGATTTGTAATCACGGAAAGTTCCATAATGGAGCTTTTTTCTTTTCTGTTACGAATAATGAAAAGGAGGTATCTATATGAATAATTTTGAACTTTTTAAACTTAAAGCCGCTGGGTTGACGAATTTGAATATCTTAAATATTTTGGACTATCAAAAGACTCAAGATAGAAAATTGAGTTTACGTGATATGGCAGTGGTATCCAAGTCTAAAAATGCCGTTCTTTTTATGGAAAAATACAAGAGTTTAGATATTAAGCAACTCAAAGAACAATTCGACCGTTTTCCTACGTTATCGATTTTTGATAAAGAATATCCCATTGAGCTGAAGCATACCTATAATCCTCCTGTCCTCCTTTATTATCAGGGGAATCTTGATTTACTGAGTAAACCAAAGCTAGCTGTTGTTGGGGCAAGAAAGTGTTCTGAAACAGGCAAACAGTCTGTTCGCAAAATTGTTAGTGAACTTGGTAATCACTTTACTATTGTGAGTGGATTGGCGCGTGGGATTGATACTTGTGCGCATATGGAGGCCTTGAAAAATAGGGGGAACACTATTGCAGTTATCGGGACTGGACTTGATGTTTATTATCCTAAAGAAAATAAAGCTTTGCAGGACTATATGGCTAAAAATCATTTAGTTCTTTCTGAATATGGACCGGGTGAACAGCCGCTTAAGTACCACTTTCCTGAACGCAATCGGATTATTTCTGGATTGTGTCAAGGAGTTATGGTCGTAGAAGCAAAACTTCGCTCAGGAAGTCTGATTACTTGTGAGCGTGCCATGGAAGAAGGTAGAGATGTTTTTGCTATTCCAGGAAATATTTTAGATGGAAAATCAGACGGATGCCATCACTTAATTCAAGAGGGCGCAAAGTGCATTACGACAGGGTTTGACATCCTTTCAGAGTTTTCTTAAAAATCAAAGTTCTCCTATAGAGATAAAGTTTTTTATTGACAGTTAAAGAAAAGGAAGGTATCATGTTAGTTGCTCGGTCCAAGATGTTTCATTTTTTAATGTCTTGTGACTAGATTTTACACAGATGAGTGGCGCAGCCAGTTTATAACATTATAAGGAAATAGTCTATGGCGACAGCAACGACAACAAAAACGAAAACTAAAACAACAAAGAAAACGACAGCCAAAAAGGCGACTAAAAAGAGAGCGACACCAAAGAAAAATTTGGTCATCGTGGAGTCTCCTGCTAAAGCGAAAACGATTGAGAAGTATCTTGGCCGCAACTATAAAGTTGTAGCCTCTGTTGGGCATATCCGTGATTTGAAAAAATCAAGTATGTCGATTGATTTTGAAAACAACTACGAACCTCAGTACATTAATATTCGAGGTAAGGGACCTCTTATCAATGAATTGAAGAAAGAAGCTAAAAAAGCCAAGCAAGTCTTTCTCGCAAGTGACCCGGACCGTGAAGGGGAAGCCATTTCATGGCATTTGTCACATATTCTTGGATTAGAGCCAGATGATAAGAATCGTGTCGTTTTTAACGAAATCACTAAAGATGCGGTAAAAAATGCCTTTGTAGAGCCACGCGCCATTGACATGGACTTGGTAGATGCTCAACAAGCTCGTCGTGTCTTGGACCGTATTGTGGGTTATTCTATTTCACCGCTTCTATGGAAGAAGGTTAAGAAAGGTCTTTCTGCAGGTCGTGTACAATCAGTAGCTCTTAAGCTCATTATCGACCGTGAAAATGAAATTAAGGCCTTTAAACCAGAAGAATACTGGACTATTGATGGTGCTTTTAAGAAGGGTGCTAAGAAGTTTCAGGCTAGCTTCTATGGTTTGGATGGTAAAAAGCTTAAGCTCAACAATAATGATGATGTTCAAGCCGTTCTCTCTCGTATCATAAGTGATGATTTTAACGTAGATAAAGTAGAGAAAAAAGAACGTCGTCGTAATGCGCCATTGCCATATACAACCTCATCTCTTCAACAGGATGCTGCCAATAAGATTAACTTCCGTACACGTAAGACCATGATGGTTGCCCAACAGTTGTATGAAGGAATTAATCTGGGTTCAGGCGCTCAAGGTTTGATTACTTATATGCGTACGGACTCAACACGTATCAGTCCAGTTGCTCAAAACCAGGCTGCTGAATTTATTACAGAACGCTTTGGTTCTAAGTATTCAAAACATGGCAGCAAGGTGAAAAATAGTTCGGGAGCACAAGATGCCCATGAGGCTATCCGTCCGTCAAATGTTTTCCAAACACCAGAAAGCATTGCTAAGTATTTGGATAAGGATCAGCTCAAGCTTTATACTCTTATATGGAATCGTTTTGTAGCGAGTCAAATGACAGCTGCAGTATTTGATACGATGAAGGTGACCTTGTCTCAAAACGGAGTCATTTTCACTGCAAATGGTAGCCAAATCAAGTTCGATGGTTATATGGCCGTTTACAACGACTCTGATAAGAATAAAATGCTTCCTGATATGGCAGAAGGTGATACGGTTAAGAAGGTTGTGACAACGCCTGAACAACACTTCACGCAACCACCTGCCCGCTATTCTGAAGCGACTCTGATTAAGACGCTGGAAGAAAATGGTGTTGGTCGTCCGTCAACTTATGCACCGACACTTGATGTTATTCAACGTCGTTACTATGTTAAATTAGTAGCTAAACGTTTTGAACCAACAGAACTTGGTGAAATCGTTAATAGCTTAATCGTCGAATTCTTCCCAGACATCGTGGATGTTAAATTCACTGCCGAGATGGAAGGAAAACTCGATAAAGTCGAAATCGGTAAGGAACAGTGGCAAAAGGTTATTGATGAATTCTTCAAACCATTCCAAAAAGAATTGGAAAAAGCTGAAGAAGGTATTGAAAAAATCCAAATTAAGGATGAGCCTGCCGGTTTTGATTGTGACCTCTGTGGTCACCCAATGGTCATCAAACTTGGTCGATACGGTAAGTTCTACGCATGTAGTAACTTCCCAGACTGTCACAATACTAAGGCCATAACCAAAGAAATTGGCGTTACTTGTCCAACCTGTGGTAAAGGTCAGGTCATCGAGCGTAAGACAAAACGAAATCGTGTCTTTTATGGCTGTGATCGCTACCCTGACTGTGAATTTACGTCGTGGGATATCCCTGTTGGACGTAACTGTCCTAAATCAGGCGATTATCTCGTTGAGAAGAAAGTCCGTGGTGGCGGCAAGCAAGTTATCTGTAGTAACGAAGAGTGTGACTACAAAGAATCTATTGTTAAATAAAAAGAAAGCTATCTCAAGTTAAAACTTGGGATAGTTTTTTGTATTTTATCAAAAAAACTGATACTTTCCTTAAATTTGTTTTTTATACTAAGAATGAAAAGAAAGGAGAGTAAGTGATTTTCTGATATTAGGTAAATATAAGCTTATATTGAAAACACAACTATTCTAAATGAGGTGTACAAATGCAAATAACTGTTAAACAACTTTCAAAATCCTACAAAGATAAGACTATTTTAGACAAGATCACATTTACAATTGAATCTGGAACAGTTTGTGGTCTATTAGGAGTAAATGGTGCTGGTAAGTCAACTCTGATGAAAATTCTTTTTGGTTTAGTCCAAAAAAGTAGTGGAGAAATTCGATTTGATGGATCATCCAAAAACAAACATTTATTAGGTGCATTAATTGAAGCACCTGCAATTTATCACAACCTTTCGGCTTTTGATAATCTAAAAACAAAAGCGTTATTATATGATATTCCTGATTCCAAAATTTATGAAACCTTAGAAATAATTGGTCTTTCAAATACTGGAAAGAAAAAAGCCGGTAAATTTTCATTAGGTATGAAGCAACG
This sequence comes from Streptococcus sp. HMSC078H12, assembly GCF_001814615.1. NCBI lineage: Bacteria > Bacillati > Bacillota > Bacilli > Lactobacillales > Streptococcaceae > Streptococcus > Streptococcus sp. HMSC078H12. The sequence continues at coordinate 90,366 of NZ_KV817343.1, forward strand.
ACTTGGGATTGGTATGGCTATTTTAACTAATCCCCAATTTTTAATTCTAGATGAGCCTACTAATGGCCTTGATCCTGATGGTATAAATGAATTGCTAAACCTTATTCGTTCCTTGAAAGCAAAGGGAATGACAATTCTGGTTTCCAGTCATCAACTTTTAGAAATTAGTAAGGTTGCTGATCATATTCTTATTCTCGACAAAGGTAAAATTCAATATGATGGTGAAAACAAAAATGTAGATAGTCTTGAGAGACTCTTCTTTAAAATTGTTCATGGGGGTTAGTGATATGCAAAAGATATTCTATTCGGAATTGCTCAAATTACGACATTTAGGAACGACTAAATTCTTAATCATCATACCATTTTTAACCGTTCTTATAGCCTTTTTAATGGGAGGGTTACAGATTTTTGTTCCTTTCTCGGTTTATTGGTGGGAAGCTATCTTTTTATATCTTGTAAATGGTCTTTTGTTTATAGTTGATAGACGTTTAGAAGATCAGGCTGGGCATTTTCAAAATGTTACAAATGGATATTTTACTTGGAAAATTAGCTTGATAAAAATGGTGCTTATAGGAATGAGGACATTGATTGCTAGTTTATTCTTACTAGCTTTCCTTAGTCTCGTTGCATTTATTTACACAGGTTTTATTCCAATAAATATTCCTAAAACAGCTATTTCCTTAATCTTAATTTGGATGACAACTTTATGGAACATTCCTTTACTTTACCTAATATCTAAATACATGAGTCAATTCATCCTATTAGCTCTTAATACATTGGTTTGTCTTTTAATAGCACCTTTTATTGCTCAGAGTCCACTCTGGTTCGTTTTCCCCTATACCTATCACTATAAAATAGCTCAATTTTTATTAAACCTTAAACCATCGGGGGATATTATTGTAAATACGAATCATACTAGCATTTTGCAAGTGTTACTTACGATGATGCTATCAATAGTAGTGACATTGCTTTTATCTTTTTCACTGCAAAGGAGACAATTAAATGCTAAGGAGTGAGTTACTAAAATTAAAGAATACTTTCGGTCTTTATCTTATTCTCAGTTTTGCTGTCTTAGAGATCATTACAATACCAATGTATGTGAGCTTCGTTCCTAATGGTTTTTCTCTAACTAATTTAGCCATATTATCTTTTTTATGCTATCCGCTATTGACATCATTTTTGTCAATTTTAGGGATTGAACAAGAAAAATACGCTAATCATTATCAAGAAATATCGAGTTACCCTAAGCAAAGACGTTTATGGTTGGCTAAACTTTTGATAGTAGACCTAACCCTTAGCCTACCTTCTTTATTTAGTTGGCTTATCATAAACCTCCTTCTTATGAATAGTGTGAATGGATTTGTAGTAAGTCTATCAAGTTGGATGTTAATAGTCTTTCTTAATCATTTTCACTACTTTATACAAGTGAGTCTGAACAGTGTTAGTAATATTATTATCTCTATAATTGAAATTATTTTTATTATTTTTGCTAGTAATAAAGTTTTCTTGTCTATTCATTGGCTTCCTATTGCTTTACCTATCAATAGCCTTATCCTTAGTGATTGGAGCCAACTCAATTCCCTACCTTTATGGATTGTTGAGGTGACTTTGTTATTTATTTGTTTTTTGCCAATAAATTCAAAATCTTATTAATAGATTTATCTACTTTACGCCTTGTCAGTAATCTTCTATAGATGATATGATAAGAGTAACTTTGAACGAAAGGAAAGGTTATGGCTCAGATACTTGTTATTGATGATCAAGAAGATATTGTTCAATTGGTTGTAAAGGCTTTAGAGCTCCAAAACCATAAGGTGACAGGGCTTACAAGTGTTTTAGATTTGAATAAGAACTCTTTACCTCGATTTGACTTGATTTTACTGGATATCATGATGCCTGATGTTGACGGTCTACAGTTTTGTCATGAGATTCGAAATCAGGTGGATTGCCCTATCCTCTTTATTACAGCTAAAACGCAAGAGGCAGACATCGTCCAAGGTTTGACTTATGGTGCGGATGATTACATTTGCAAACCATTTGGGGTTAAAGAACTTCAAGCGCGTGTTGCGGCTCACTTAAGACGTGAACATCGTGAACGTCACCATAAGCTTTCTCTAGGTGATTTTCAGTTTGATTTGTCGGCTCAGGAGCTTTATGTTGAGAATCAACTGTTAGATTTGACTAAGTCGGAGTATGGTATTTGTCAATTTTTGGCTGAAAATAAAGGCCAAGTTTTTTCCAAAGAGCAAATCTACACGCATTTGTATGGCTATGAGGATAAAGGGAGTCCGACAGCAGTGGCTGAACATATCAAAAATATCCGTGCAAAGCTCAAAAATGTCGGGCAAAGTCCTATTGAAACAGTCTGGGGGATTGGTTACAAGTGGCACTAATAAAAAAACGAGAGCACTCTCTAAGAACAATCTTGTTATCTTATGTCGTCAGTCTTACAGTTCTCTCTGTAATCAGCAGTCTTCTTATTTTCTATCTTTTTACCTTCGGTTTTGGGTTTGTCATTCCAGCAAATCAGGTAGAGAGTGATTTATCTGCTGTGAGAAATGATATTGAGACTTCTAAGGTCTTTAATCCCGATATCTTACCCGATGGTACTAGTTATGTCTTTTTAACAAGGGAATTTAAACTTAAGAAGTCTAACATGCCAGTTAACTTGCAAGAAGAATCCTTGCTAAATTACCAATTCAAGAATGCTCACGGTGGAAGATACGGCTATTTTCAGTCTTTTGAACGGTCAGATGGCATAGTCATTGTCAATTATCAACTATCACCTCGGTACCGTAATGAGTGGATGAACCAGCATTTGCCTAATGCTAATATTATGATGATTGGCTCAATGATGGTGTCCATTTTACTCATTTTTATCGTTTTAACATTGTTCTATGCTCATAAATTACGCCAACAGCTTAGACCAATACTGTGGGCAACTAAGAAAATTGCAGAGCAAGACTTGGATTTTCAAACCTCCCAATCTACTATTAAGGAATTCAATCAGGTTTTAAGTGGCTTGGATCACATGAGGGTTGCGCTCCGTGAATCTTTGATGGAAAATTGGAAGGCAGAGCAAGATAAGCAAAATCAGATTTCTGCCCTGACACATGACTTAAAGACACCACTGACAGTTGCTCGTGGAAATGCAGACCTCTTAGCCATGACTCCCTTGGATGCGGAACAGATGGACTTATTAGAACATTTTCAAAAGGGGATTACACAGGTTGATGCTTATGTTAAAGAGTTGTCCGAACTCAACAAAACGAGTTTGACGAAAACCTTGACGCTTGAAGACATTTCGGTTAGGGAATTTATTGAAGACATTTACGATCAAACCTTGTCACTAGCTCAAACCAAACAAATCAATGTAGTCTTTGACAAGAAAGAAATTGAGAAAGAAATCATAGGCCATTGGGACAGGTCCTTGGTGAATCGAGCTTTTATGAATATCATTTCGAATGCTGTAGAGCATACGCCAAGTGGTAGTCAGTTGCTCCTGACCGCTAGGGTAGAAGAAGATGAATTCAAGTTTATCTGCCTTGATTCTGGTCCTGGATTTTCCCTTGAATCTCTTGAAAAGGCTACTCAGCTCTTTTATCAAGAGGATAAAAGCAGACAGAGCCGCAATCATAGTGGCCTTGGTCTGACTATTGCCAATGATATTATTCGCTTACACCATGGTAGTCTTGCTCTTTCGAATGACGATAGCACGGGTGGTGCTAAAGTGACTATCATTTTACCCCTTTAAATACAGATGACTCCTAGTCGCCAGATGAGGAGTTTTTTGCTATACTACTAAGAGTAAAAATGAAGAAAGATTTGTGGGGGCAGGATTTCATCTTGTTCTCGAAGAGGTATTAGTGTCATGTCTCAATCAAAAGCAGATTATATTAACGTGATTGGAGCTGGTTTGGCCGGCTCTGAAGCAGCTTATCAGATTGCTAAACGTGGTATTCCGGTAAAACTATATGAAATGCGTGGGGTCAAAGCAACACCTCAGCATAAGACAACAAACTTTGCAGAATTGGTTTGCTCTAACTCTTTCCGTGGTGATAGCTTGACAAATGCTGTAGGGCTTCTTAAAGAAGAAATGCGTCGCTTGGACTCTATCATTATGCGTAATGGAGAAGCTCATCGTGTGCCAGCTGGTGGTGCCATGGCGGTTGACCGTGAAGGTTATGCAGAAGCAGTGACAGCTGAAATTGAGAACAATCCATTAATTGAAATCATCCGTGAAGAAATCACAGAAATTCCTGATGATGCCATTACAGTTATTGCTTCAGGTCCTTTGACTTCTGATGCTTTAGCTGAAAAAATTCACAAGCTTAACGGTGGAGATGGGTTCTATTTCTATGATGCCGCTGCACCGATTGTTGATAAAGCGACTATCGACATGAACAAAGTCTACCTTAAGTCACGCTATGACAAGGGTGAAGCAGCTTACCTAAACTGTCCAATGACCAAGGAGGAGTTCATGGCCTTCCACGAGGCCTTGACAACAGCTGAAGAAGCTCCTTTGAATTCTTTTGAAAAAGAAAAGTATTTCGAGGGCTGTATGCCTATCGAAGTTATGGCTAAACGTGGTATCAAGACAATGCTCTATGGTCCTATGAAACCAGTTGGTTTGGAGTATCCTGAGGATTATAAGGGGCCACGTGATGGTGACTTCAAGACGCCTTATGCGGTTGTTCAGCTTCGTCAGGACAATGCGGCTGGTAGCCTCTATAATATCGTTGGTTTCCAAACCCACCTCAAATGGGGAGAGCAAAAGCGTGTCTTCCAAATGATTCCAGGTCTTGAAAACGCTGAATTTGTGCGTTATGGGGTTATGCACCGCAACTCTTACATGGATTCGCCAAACTTGCTCAAACAGACCTTCCAATCAAAATCAAACCCTAACTTGTTCTTTGCGGGACAAATGACTGGTGTAGAAGGTTATGTTGAATCAGCTGCCTCAGGTTTGGTTGCTGGAATCAATGCTGCCCGTCTCTTTAAGGGTGAAGATGAGGTTATCTTCCCTCATACAACAGCTATCGGGAGTCTTCCATATTATGTGACACATGCTGAAAGTAAACATTTTCAACCAATGAATGTTAACTTTGGTATCATCAAAGAGTTGGAAGGGCCACGTATTCGTGACAAGAAAGAGCGCTATGAAAAAATTGCTGAGCGAGCTCTTGAAGATTTACAACCTTTTATTCAAGCTTAGACAATATCAAAATCCCTTACCGAATGCGGTAAGGGATTTTTCAGATTTAAAAGTATTCAATTAACCAAAGAATTTCTTAGCGATATCTTGACCTTGTTTAATTTTAGCCCATTGTTGTGGTGTTGCCAACTCATTACCTGAGTCACATGAGGCGAAACCACATTGGTGAGAAAGGAAGAGACGCTCTTGAGGAAGGATTTGACTAGCTTTTTCAAGCAAGTCAAGAACACGTTCCTCGTCATCAAGTTCAGTTGTTTTAGATGACAAAAGTCCTAGTACAACTTCAGCTTTGCTGTCTTTGAGGGCTTCGAGAGCTTTGATATCACCAGCGGTGTCGCTATCCCACTCAAGGAAGAAACGGTCATAGTGTTGCTCTGCCAAGAACTTCTTAGCGATGGCTTCGTAAGTTCCTTCGGCAGCAGAACGGCTTTCATAGTTGCCACGACAGTTGTGCGTCCAAACCGTTAAACCAATTTCGTGAGCATAGTCTACAACCTCGTTATTGATAGCTACAAACTCATCAGCCAATTCTGCCAAATCAGAATTACCTTCCGCAAAGAAACTTGCAGGGTTTGATGGGTCAAAGAGTTCCCAGAGACAGTCATCAAATTGAACGATTTTTCCACCTACTGCCTTGTATTCTTCCAAGAATTCTTTATAGGCATTAATCAAACCTTTTTTGAGGTCTTCGTTTGTCTCATAGACTTGTCCTGGTCCCGCCAAACGGTCAAAGATAGCAAGTTCAGTGTAGGCATGAGCAGGTCCCCAGATAGTTTGTTTGGTATCTTCATCACCAGCTTCAGCCTTAACCAATTTATAGATATCTAGGTAATGGTGGTTTTTACCTGAGAGAGGTTCAGTGATACGAATCCCAATATCCTTACGAGTCTCATATTGTCCGCCATCGTGGTCTTTGAATGTATAACCATGCTCAGCAATGTAACGTTCGATCCCTTTGAGACCCCAGACAAAGTCCAAGTGCCACATAGAGCGGCCAAACTCACCATCAGTAAGGATGTCAATTCCGTTAGCCTTTTGGTCAGCCACAATTTGCTTAATATCTGCAGTTTCAGTTTCTTGATAACCAGGAAGGGCATCGTAGAAAGGATACTGGATATCGTCACGGTGCTCAATTTCGTCCTTGTATTTACGGAGATCCGCAGGACGAAGGAGAGAACCAACTAGTTGAAATTTAGATTTTGTCATAAGATTCACCTCAAAATAAGATTTTACATCTATAATATTTTTATTTATTTCGATTGAAAATAGTTATTTTCTTTCTGTGGGTATAGTTTAAGACTATATAAAGTTTTGGTCTGCAAAATGATACTTCCTATGGTAAAATGAAAAGAAAACAATGAAGGTTGGGAACATGCAAAAAACATTTTTTATTATTAAACCAGATGCTGTAAAACGACACTTGATGGGACAAGTCATTGATCGTATTGAACGTCGTGGCTTCATTATTGAACGAATGGAAATGCTGACACTTGACGAAGAACGTCTTAAAGAACATTATGCTCAATTGGTTGATAAACCTTTTTTCTCTAGCATTGCAGAATTCATGATGAGTGGTCCATCAGTGATTGGTATTATTTCTGGTCCAGGTGTTATCAAGTCATGGCGTGATATGATGGGAGCAACTAATCCTGGGGATGCTGTCCCTGGAACGATTCGTGGAGACTTTGCAACCGCACCAGATGGTGACATGATTCCAAATATTGTTCATGGCTCTGATTCAGAAGAATCTGCGGCTCGAGAAATTAAGATTTGGTTTGGTGAGTAGGATGGATTTAGCACAGATTCAGTCAGATTTAGCCAAGGGTGGACTGTTAATTGATGTCAGAAGTCCAGAAGAGTATGCAGAAGGACATGTTAAGGATGCCCTCTTAATACCTCACACCCAGTTTTTCTCTGCTGACATTCCAGCCGAAAAAGACACTTCCATTTACCTCTATTGTAAAATGGGCCCTCGTGCAGAATTTGCTGCATCAGTCCTTAAAGAGCGAGGCTATACTAAGGTGACTAATCTAGGTGGCTTGGATGATATGGAAGCATTAGGTTTTGAATTTGAAGAATAATAGAAATAAGGTCACCTCAAGGTGGTCTTATTTGTTTTCAGAAAAGTTTGATAATTACTTGACAACGTTTTCATAAAGGGGTAGAATTTTAATTGAGTTAAGACAAAGCCTATGAAAATGACTTTGCCAGAACTTGACTAACTTAGCGTATTCCAATTGAGATAAGAACTGTTATTGGGTCCGTTACTCAATTGGTAGAGGAGGATTTCGTATGTCAAAAGTTGCTATTGTTACAGGTGCAGGTCAAGGTATTGGTTTTGCGATTGCAAAACGTTTGGTTGAAGATGGTTTTAAAGTCGGAGTATTGGACTACAACGCTGAAACTGCAGAAAAAGCGGTTGCTGAATTGTCAGCAGATAAAGCATTTGCGGTTGTAGCTGATGTGTCTAAACAAGCTGAAGTAGCAGCTGCTTTCCAAAAAGTTGTTGATCACTTTGGTGATTTGAATGTTGTTGTTAATAATGCCGGTGTGGCTCCAACAACACCTCTTGATACAATTACTGAAGAGCAGTTCCAACGTACATTTAACATCAATGTCGGTGGTGTTATCTGGGGTGCTCAAGCCGCACAAGCACAATTTAAAGCACTCGGTCATGGTGGTAAAATTATCAATGCAACATCTCAGGCTGGTGTCGTTGGTAACCCTAACTTGACTGTATACGGTGGTACTAAATTTGCAGTTCGTGGTATCACTCAAACTTTGGCGCGTGATTTGGCTGAATCAGGTATCACTGTCAATGCTTATGCACCAGGTATCGTTAAGACTCCAATGATGTTTGACATTGCCCACGAAGTTGGTAAAAATGCTGGTAAAGATGATGAATGGGGTATGCAAACTTTTGCTAAAGATATTACCCTCAAACGTTTGTCTGAACCTGAAGATGTAGCAGCAGCAGTTAGCTTCCTTGCTGGACCTGACTCAAACTACATCACAGGTCAAACAATCATCGTTGATGGTGGTATGCAATTCCATTAAGATTATTAGGGAGAGCGAAAAGCTCTCTTTTTTTTGCTTGATAAAACATAATATTTCTGATAATATAATCGTAATTGATTATGATTTAAGAGGAGTTTTCCTATGTCAGACATTTTACACTATATTGTTGAGCACCCATTTTATTGCCTCTTTCTATTAGGTGTTGTTGTACTAGCCTGTGGTTTAGGGCCATTTTCAAGTAGTTCAACAGAAAACAAGCGTTCAGCAATTATTAATAAGCATTACAACGATACTTTTAAGAAATAAGAAGGACTAAATGCAGTCAGAAAGCAGATATTAGAGATAGGCAAAAGCCTGTCTTTTTTGTATAATAGAAGGTAACGATTAGTTTTTTTATAATCACAAGTAAGAACTAGGAAAGATACAAATGCCAAATATTGAAGAATTAAAACAACGACAGGAGAAGATTCGTAACTTCTCTATTATTGCCCATATTGACCACGGTAAATCAACTCTTGCTGACCGTATTTTGGAAAAGACAGAGACAGTATCAAGTCGTGAGATGCAGGCGCAACTCCTTGATAGTATGGACCTCGAGCGTGAACGTGGAATCACTATTAAACTAAATGCCATTGAGCTTAACTATACAGCTAAAGATGGCGAAACATACATTTTCCACCTTATCGACACACCAGGACACGTGGACTTTACTTATGAGGTGTCACGTTCTCTTGCTGCCTGTGAGGGTGCCATCTTGGTGGTGGATGCAGCTCAAGGGATTGAAGCTCAAACTCTTGCCAATGTTTACTTGGCCCTTGATAATGACTTGGAAATCTTACCAGTTATCAATAAAATTGACCTTCCAGCTGCAGATCCTGAGCGTGTGCGTACAGAAGTTGAAGATGTTATTGGACTAGATGCTTCTGAAGCTGTGCTTGCATCAGCTAAGGCCGGTATTGGTATTGAAGAGATTCTCGAACAAATCGTTGAGAAAGTTCCTGCACCTCAAGGTGATGTTGAAGCGCCTCTTCAAGCCCTTATCTTTGACTCTGTTTACGATGCCTACCGTGGGGTTATCCTCCAAGTGCGTGTGGTTAACGGAATGGTTAAACCAGGCGATAAGATTCAAATGATGTCCAATGGCAAGACTTTTGATGTTACTGAGGTTGGTATCTTCACACCTAAAGCTGTTGGCCGTGACTACCTTGCGACTGGTGATGTTGGTTATATTGCAGCCTCAATTAAAACCGTTGCGGATACTCGTGTCGGTGATACAGTGACACTTGCGGATAATCCAGCTGCAGAGCCACTCCATGGCTATAAGCAAATGAACCCAATGGTGTTTGCAGGTCTTTACCCAATTGAGTCAAATAAATATAACGACTTGCGTGAAGCCCTTGAAAAACTCCAGTTGAACGATGCCAGTCTTCAATTTGAGCCTGAAACGTCTCAAGCCCTTGGTTTTGGTTTCCGTTGTGGTTTCTTGGGTCTTCTTCACATGGATGTTATCCAAGAACGTTTGGAACGTGAGTTTAACATTGACCTCATCATGACAGCACCATCGGTAGTTTACCATGTTAATACTACTGACGGTGAGATGCTTGAAGTGTCTAACCCATCTGAATTCCCAGATCCTACACGTATTGATGCTATTGAAGAACCTTATGTTAAAGCTCAAATTATGGTTCCTCAAGAATATGTTGGTGCGGTTATGGAGTTGGCACAACGTAAACGTGGTGATTTTGAAACCATGGAATACATTGATGATAATCGTGTGAACGTTATCTATCAAATTCCACTTGCCGAAATCGTCTTTGATTTCTTTGATAAATTGAAATCATCAACACGTGGTTATGCAAGCTTTGACTATGAATTGTCAGAATACCGCCGTTCACAATTGGTGAAAATGGATATTCTCCTTAATGGTGACAAGGTCGATGCCCTTAGCTTCATCGTTCACAAGGAATTTGCCTACGAGCGTGGAAAACTTATCGTTGATAAACTTAAGAAAATCATTCCACGTCAACAATTCGAAGTGCCTATCCAAGCGGCTATCGGTCAAAAAATCGTTGCCCGTACAGATATCAAAGCCCTTCGTAAAAACGTCTTGGCTAAGTGTTACGGTGGTGACGTTTCACGTAAACGTAAACTTCTCGAAAAACAAAAAGCCGGTAAGAAACGTATGAAAGCCATCGGTTCGGTTGAAGTCCCACAAGAAGCCTTCTTGTCAGTGCTTTCAATGGACGAAGATGAGAAATAAAAGTAATAGTCAGAATGTGATGTTCTGGCTATTTTTGTAAAAAAGTTATGATAAAGAAGATTTTAAGATTTCCCTTCTCGAAGCGTGGAAGGATTTATACTGCGACTCTACTCACACTTTTACTTTTAGGAAATGCTTATGTCAAACATAAATTTCATGAAAAAGCTGTAGAGGCATTACAGACTGCTTTAAAAACGGATAAGGTAACAGACAATGAGATTTTTGGTAGTCGCCATCAGTATATTGCCATTAGTCAGGAAGAACCCACTTACTATAATTCTGAAGATAACGTAGCTACTGAGATGATTGGTAGAAATCATTTTGTAAGGTATTACGATACCATGAGCAGTCTGCATCAAGCTCATTTAGTGGTTTATGATATTAACAAAGATTTCAAAAAGAAAATTATTAATTTGACTCCATATTTGAAGAAAGTCAAGGATTTTAAGGAAATCAAAGAGTTGACTGTGTCTTTAAGAACGATTGATGGTTATGATTATGTTTTCTTGAGGAATACTCGAAGCAACAAGCAATTCGCTTACAATTTGGATACGAACCAATTTTTAACTAGCAATTTACCAGATTATTCTTATAGTAAGGATGAATTGCTTTATTTTGGTGATAAGAGTTCTGCTCGAAATCAGATGAATGATAGCACCATGTGGGGATATTTAAAGAGAGAAGGAAACTTGGATGAGCTTTTAAGGAAGTCACCAGCCCCAAAGGAAAGCTATTTATCTGCTCAGCTAAACCTTATCATAGAAATTGATAATGTAGACACTTCCAAAGAGGAGAGTCAGATTAATCTATTTAATGACAATCCTGGAGTCAAGCATATTTACCAAGAAGCTGTAAATCAGACACCAACCAATAGTAATACAATAAAGAAATTTAAAGTATTGACCCGTCAAGGCAAGGAAGGAGATTTTCCAGCTGGTCCAACTGAGCCAGTGAAAAGGAAAGAACCTGATAAACCAAGTGAACCAAAGAAAGTCCCAGAATTAAATGTTTTTCCTGATTCTATTTTTCCTGTTAAAACCTTAAGTTTCAGCGAGATTCTTAACAAAAAGGCTCAACAAGACTTTCAGAAAGACTATCGAGCTTACGAAAAAGCACGTCAAAAAGTTCAAAAGGATTATGACAAGGACTATAATGCCTATAAAAAGCAATTAGCTCAATATGAGTCTTATAGAGATAGAGAATACGACAAACAATCGCAAATCTATTTTTCTCCTGAAGAGCAAACAAATGATATCTTACATTGGTTAGGGACAAATGGAGAAGATACGATTGTAGTTTCTGTAGAGGATAGTGCTGGTATTAAGAAAGATATCCATTCTTTTGCTGATATAAAGGATTGGGTGGATAAACATGATTATGATTCCACTATTAAGTCAGACTTTAGAGACTACAAAGGAAGTGACTAAGTATTCTTGAATGTCTATGTGGCTTCTACAAACCCTACACAAGCATTTTTCTCGGCTTTAGGCTATAATAGACAAAAAGGAATGTTGGGAGGGCCACTATGGATATCACAAGTTTTATTCCTAGTCAGCGACAGGTTATTCTGGAGCGTTTTCAGCAAGTGGAGGCCTTGGGCCTAGGGGCAATTCGTATTGAGTTGAAGGTTGCGAATCCTGTTGGCATCATCTATGAGTGCTACATTATGGCAGGGGAAAATTATTTTTCTGACCAAGCAGTGGTATCCTTCCGTATTCTTTACGAAAAGGACTTGGAACGCATTTCTTTGGATGTCGTTGACATTCCTGGTCGCTCAAGTTTGTCTAATTACCTCCAGCTACTAGAGATTTTTGAAGGCCTGCAAAATTATCTCAATCGAGAGTTTGCTAAGGTAAAAAATACATAAACATCTGATAGCAATCAGGTGTTTCTTTTTGTGCTGGAAGTTCAAAATTTCACAATCTTTTTTTCACAAGATTGTCTGAAAACTGTGCTATAATGATAACAGAATTGTGAAGTGACGAAAGTTTGTGAAAAAACGAGCAGACTTTGACACTTTGTGACTTATACTTGAAAGGAAAGTTGGCTCTATCATTTTAGGGCCAGAAGGACTGTGTTCATGTCAGAAGAAAAGCAATTGTATGGTGCGGATTTAGTGGTTGATAGTTTGATCAACCATGATGTTGATTATGTCTTTGGGATTCCAGGTGCAAAAATCGATAGAGTTTTTGATACCTTGGAAGATAAGGGACCTGAATTGATAGTTGCCCGTCATGAGCAAAATGCTGCTTTTATGGCTCAAGGTGTCGGACGTATTACAGGGAAACCTGGTGTAGTATTGGTAACATCTGGCCCAGGTGTCTCTAATTTGGCTACTGGTTTGGTAACAGCGACAGATGAAGGAGACCCTGTTCTTGCTATTGGTGGTCAGGTTAAGCGTGCAGATCTTTTGAAACGTGCCCACCAATCAATGAATAACGTTGCCATGCTTGAACCAATTACCAAGTATGCTGCTGAAGTACATGATGCTAACACCCTTTCTGAAACGGTAGCAAATGCCTATCGTCACGCTAAGTCAGGGAAACCAGGTGCAAGCTTTATTTCAATTCCTCAAGACGTGACTGATGCTCCGGTCAGTGTTAAGGCTATTAAGCCTATGACAGATCCAAAACTTGGTTCAGCATCTGTTTCTGATATTAACTATCTCGCACAAGCCATTAAAAATGCAGTGTTGCCAGTCTTTCTATTAGGGAATGGTGCCTCTTCAGAAGCCGTAACTTACTCTATTCGTCAAATTTTGAAGCATGTTAAATTGCCAGTTGTTGAAACTTTCCAAGGTGCTGGTATCGTGTCACGAGACCTTGAAGAAGATACTTTCTTTGGTCGTGTAGGTCTTTTCCGTAACCAACCGGGGGACATGTTGCTTAAGAAGTCTGACTTGATTATTGCTATTGGTTATGACCCAATTGAATATGAAGCGCGTAACTGGAATGCTGAAATTTCAGCCCGTATCATTGTAATTGACGTTGAACCTGCTGAGGTAGATACTTACTTCCAGCCAGAACGTGAGTTGATTGGTAATGTTGAAGCAACTTTAGATTTGCTCTTGCCAGCTATTCAGGGTTATAAATTACCTGAAGGATCAGTTGAATACCTTAAAGGGTTGAAGAATAACGTTGTTGAGGATGTTAAGTTTGATCGCCGACCTGAAGAAGGAAAGGTACATCCGCTAGATTTGATTGAAGTTTTGCAAGACCAAACCAAAGATGATATGACAGTCACCGTTGACGTTGGTAGTCACTATATTTGGATGGCTCGCTATTTCAAATCTTATGAACCACGTCATTTGCTTTTCTCAAATGGGATGCAAACTTTAGGGGTTGCTCTTCCGTGGGCCATCTCTGCAGCTTTGGTTCGTCCTAAGACAAAAGTCATTTCTGTTTCTGGTGACGGTGGTTTCCTCTTCTCAGCACAAGAATTGGAAACGGCAGTTCGTTTGAAATTGCCAATTGTTCATATTATCTGGAACGATGGCCATTACAATATGGTGGAATTCCAGGAAGAAATGAAGTACGGTCGTTCATCTGGGGTTGACTTTGGTCCTGTAGATTTTGTAAAATATGCTGAGAGCTTTGGAGCGAAAGGTTATCGTGCAACAAGTAAGGAAGAGTTTGCTAGCTTGCTTCAAGAAGCCTTGGCTCAAGCTGTAGATGGACCAGTCCTTATTGATGTTCCAATCGACTATAAAGATAATATTAAACTCGGCGAAACTATTTTGCCAGATGAATTTTACTAAAAAGAGGGTGTAGACATGTCTGAAGCCATAAAATTATTTCAATATAATACTTTGGGAGCCTTGATGGCTGGGCTTTATGGAGGTACTTTAACAGTTGGAGAATTGTTGGAGCATGGAGACTTAGGTCTCGGAACATTAGATTCTATCGATGGTGAGTTGATTGTTCTTGACGGTAAAGCCTATCAAGCCAAAGGGTCTGAGGGTAAGGTCGAAGTGGTAGAAGTTTCTCCTGATGAAAAAGTACCTTATGCAGCAGTCGTACCTCACCAAGCTGAAGTAATCTTCCGTCAACGTTATGAAATGACTGATAAAGAACTTGAGGATCGTATTGAATCTTATTATGATGGGGTCAATCTTTTCCGTTCTATCAAAATCAAAGGTCATTTTAAACATATGCACGTGCGCATGATTCCAAAATCAAATGCCGATATTAAGTTTGCTGATGTTGCCACACGCCAACCTGAGTACGAGGTAGATAATATTTCAGGTACTATCGTTGGTATTTGGACACCAGAAATGTTCCACGGTGTGAGTGTTGCTGGTTATCACCTCCATTTTATTTCAGACGACTTGACATTCGGTGGTCACGTTATGGACTTTGTTATTGAAAATGGTATTATCGAAGTTGGTCCAGTTGACCAACTCGACCAACGTTTCCCAGTTCAAGACCGTCAGTATCTTTTTGCTAAGTTCAATGTCGATGAGATGCGTGAAGATATTACTAAGGCTGAATAAGATTTTTTAAGACATCAAAAATCATAGAAAGAACTTTCCTAGATGATTAGGGAAGTTTTTTTGTTTTTTGAAGTTATTTCTATATCGAAATTGTTGACAGATGTAACAGGCGGTGGTACAATGACTTTAATATTTCGATATAGAAATAAAAAGGAGACAAAATGGACAAGATGCAAGGGGGCTACCAAGCTTTACAGATACGCTTATTGAACGGGCGACTTTTTCAAAAACTCTTGAGCAAGAAACCAAATGCTCAATACAGAAGTGAACAAGGAAAAATCTTAACAGTGCTTTGGCAAAAAGAAGATGGTCGAGCAACTGCGACAGATATCGCCCTTGCTTCAGGACTTGCCAACAATACCTTGACCAGTATGATTAAGAAATTAGTTGACCAGGGCTTGGTTACGATTGAACAGAGTGACCAGGACAAGCGCAAGAAGTTTGTGGTTTTGAATGAACTTGGCTGGGCGCAAAAAGAAATTGGAGACCGTGTCAGCGAAGAACTGGGAGAGATTTTCTACCAAGGATTTTCTGATCAAGAAATCCGAGAATTTGAAGCCTATCAAGAGCGTATTATCACAAATCTAAAAGCTAAAGAAAATGATATGTAGGGAAAGGGAGTAACAGTTATGATTGGAATAACAGGTGTAACAGGGAAATTAGGCTCTTATGTGGCTGATCTTGTCGATCAGCAAGGAATTTCTTCTATCCATCTGGCACGAAGTCCAGAGCGTGCAAAAGTTTATGCGTCTGCGAAAATCCGTAGAATGTCGTATACCAATACTCCAGAGGTGGTTGAGGCCTTAAAGGGAATCGATGTCTTATTGATGGTCTCTGCTCGGGAAAATCCAGAGCGTGTTGAGGAACACAAGGAGTTTTTAGATGCTGCAAAGCTAGCGGGGGTGCAGCATATTGTTTATACCTCCTTTTACGGAGCAGATGAAAAAGCAACCTTTACCTTGTCTCGAGATCATGCCCAGACGGAAGCCTATATCAAGAAGTTAGGATTCACCTATACATTTTTGAGAGATAATTTTTACTTGGACTTCTTTATTGATATTGCTCTTGAAAATGGAGAAATTCGTGGTCCGGCTGGCAGGGGCCGTGTGTCAGCTGTTGCCCGTAAGGACACTTCTAGGGTCGCAGCAGAGATTCTCTTAAACCCTAAGGAATGGGAAAATCAAACCTTGAATCTAACAGGACCAGAGGATCTTTGTATGGAAGAAATCGTAGAGCTTCTCTCAAAAGAGACCGGTAATGCCATCACGTATGTAGACGAATCGGTAGAAGAGGCCTATGAGTCACGGAAAAAATGGCCAGCACAAACTTGGGAGTACGATGCTTGGGTCAGTACCTATACAGCTATCAAAGTTGGGGAACAAGCTGGGGTTTTTACAGATGTCGAAAAAGTCTTAGGGCATCCAGCAAGTAGCTTATTGGATATTCTTAGAGACAGAAAACTTATTGAGGAAAAATATGATTGAATACAAACATGTAGCTTTGCGCTACACGGAAAAGGACATTTTAAAAGATGTCAATCTCCGTATTGAAAATGGAGAATTTATGGTTCTTGTGGGACCTTCAGGATCTGGTAAGACCACCATGATAAAGATGATTAACCGTCTTTTGGAGCCGACAGATGGCAATATCTATATGGATGGAAAACGCATTAAGGACTATGATGAACGGGAGTTACGTCTCAGCACCGGCTATGTCCTTCAAGCCATTGCCCTATTTCCTAACTTGACCGTTGCGGAAAATATTGCTCTCATTCCTGAGATGAAGGGCTGGAGCAAGGAGCAAATTGCTTCTAAAACAGAAGAACTCTTGGATAAGGTTGGCCTACCTGCTGCAGAGTATGCAAATCGCATGCCTAGTGAATTATCTGGTGGGGAGCAACAGCGGATTGGCATTGTCCGAGCTATCATTGGGGAACCAAAAATTCTATTGATGGACGAGCCCTTTTCAGCCTTGGATGCCATCTCTCGAAAACAATTACAAGAATTGACCAAGGCCTTACATAAAGAATTCGGCATGACGACCATCTTTGTAACACATGATACGGATGAGGCCTTAAAATTAGGGGATCGAATTGCAGTTTTGCAGGATGGAGAAATTCGCCAGGTGGCAGACCCTGAAACAATTTTACAAGCGCCTGCGACAGACTTTGTAGCAAACTTGTTTGGAGGTAGCCTTCATGTCTAATTTCATTTCAACCTTTCAAGAACGTTTTGGGGACTGGTTAACGGCCCTCGGACAGCACTTACAATTGTCTCTTTTGACCTTAATTATTGCAATTTTCCTTTCAATTCCTTTGGCCATTTATCTTAGTACGCGCGAACGTGCCAGTAATTGGGTCTTGCAACTCGCTGGTGTCTTTCAAACCATCCCTTCCATGGCCCTTCTAGGACTCTTTATCCCTATTATGGGAATTGGAACTCTTCCTGCTTTAACAGCTCTAGTCATTTATGCGATATTCCCAATTTTGCAAAATACTATTACAGGATTGCGTGGGATTGACCCTAGTTTGGAAGAAGCTGGGATTGCCTTTGGGATGACCAAGTGGGAACGCCTCAAGAAGTTCGAGATTCCACTGGCTATGCCTGTGGTGATGTCAGGGGTAAGGACTTCTGCGGTAATGATTATAGGGACAGCAACCTTGGCAGCCTTGATTGGGGCTGGAGGACTTGGTTCCTTTATCCTTCTAGGTATTGATCGAAGAAATTATAGCTTGATTCTGATTGGGGCCATTTCTTCAGCGGTTCTTGCTATTTTATTCAATATTGTTCTAAAATGGATGGAAAAAGCCAAGTTACGCACGATTTTTGCAGCTTTCGCTATTATGGTGCTTGGTTTGGGAGCAAGTTACGCACCAAGTATGATGCCTCAGAAAGAGAAAGAAAATTTAGTCATAGCCGGTAAATTGGGACCTGAACCAGAGATTCTCATGAATATGTACAAGCTTCTCATTGAGGAGAATAGTGACATGACGGTGACGGTTAAGCCTAACTTTGGGAAGACAGATTTCCTTTATCAAGCGCTTAAAAAGGGTGATATTGATATCTATCCAGAATTTACAGGGACCATTACAAGCTCTCTCTTGCAGCCAGCTCCTAAAGTCAGCAACGACTCCAAAGAAGTTTTCGAGGTCGCGCGTGATGGTATAAAGAAACAAGATAGTCTAGCTTTGCTCAAACCCATGGCTTATCAAAACACCTATGCAATTGCTGTTCCGAAAAGTATTGCGAAAGAGTATCATCTGAAGACGATTTCTGATCTCAAGAAAGTTCAGGACAAGCTCAAAGCTGGTTTCACGTTGGAATTTAACGACCGTGAGGACGGAAACAAAGGACTTCAATCAGTTTATGGACTAAATCTTAATGTAGCTACCATGGAGCCGGCACTTCGCTATGAGGCAATCCAACAAGGCAACATCCAAATAACAGATGCCTATTCAACAGACCCAGAAATTGCTCAATATGATTTAGTTGTTCTAGAGGATGACCAACACCTCTTCCCACCTTACCAAGGAGCACCCCTCATGAAAGAAGCTCTTCTTAAGAAACATCCAGAATTGGAAGGTATTCTTAATAAGTTATCTGGTAAAATCACAGAGAGCCAAATGAGCCAAATGAACTACCAAGTGGGAGTAGAAGGAAAACCTGCTGCTCAAGTAGCGCGTGACTTTTTGGTCAAACAGGGATTATTGAAGAAATGATCAAGCAAGAAAAAAATACAAGAAACTCTTCTGCGACTCTGTGAGCACTATGGAGAACAAAATTGGTGGCAATCGGATAATAAGATTGAAGACTTGGTATCGACCATTCTGATCCAGCGAACAACAGAGAAGAATGCTAAGTTGGCTTTAGCTGGTCTTATGGATGTCATGACAGTAGAGGAAATCCTGGCTTTACCGCTAGAAGAGTTACAGGAACGTATTCGACCTGCTGGATTTTTTAAGCAAAAATCTCAAACGATTAGGGGACTTCTGATCTGGTTAAGAGAAGTTGGTGGTTTTGAGGTTCTGTCCAAGATTGGAACAGAAGAGTTACGGAAGCAACTTTTGGAGTTAAAAGGGATTGGACCAGAGACTGCAGATGCACTTTTACTTTATCTTTTTGATCGTCCAGTTTTTATTTCTGATGAATATGCGAGAAGACTCTTTCGACGCTTAGGATTTGGAAACTTTGATACCTATAATGAAATGCATGCTGTTTATGGTAACGTTTTGGAAGGCCTCACTCTCAAGCAGTGCTAGGAGATTCATGCAGTCATTGACGAACATGGGAAAGCTTTTAGCAAAAGTAAAGGCCAGTTAGACGAAAGTTGGTTACGATAAAAAAGAGCCTGGGACAGTAGTCCTTTGACTCCACAAAAGAAACGGATTTTGTACTAACCTAAAGTTAGACAATTTATTTAAGCAAAGGATTTAGTTCTGTATTGCACAGGACTAAGTCCTTTTTGTTTTATCTTAATGCGGTTTGTTGTTGTAATAATCAACACAGTCTACACTAGCTTGTTCCAATTTCCCAAGTGACTTAAACGTCTTCTCATGACCATAAAACATCTCAGACTTCAGAATGCCAAAGAAGGATTCCATCATGCCGTTATCTGGACTATTGTATTTACATGACATAGATGACTGGAGTATAAGAGTCATCCAAAAGTATGTGCCTCCTTGTTCACTATCAAAAGATTGGTGAAATGAATAGCGAATATCTCTTTTTTTTGCTCCAAATCAGATTTTTGGATGGAAATACCAGATGATAAAGTAAATCATTTCGAAAATAAAAAAGACAAACGCCCACAATGACGTTTGTCTAGAACAGGGAAGTTATCCTTGTACTTTAGCTCTACTTTATTAGCTTAAATCGTATGTTACTCAACAGATTTTAGGGCTTCGAGCATGTTGACTTTCTTAAGGTGTTGGTTCACAAAGATACCGAGACCTGTCAGAATGACAATAACTACAAGTGTTGGAATAGCATAGATGAGCCAGCCCAGGCTTGGATTGAACATGATATTTTCAGGAGGGATAACCTCTACCATGTATTGATGCAATCCCAAACCAAGTCCGAATCCAACCAAGATACCAATAATAGAGAGATAAATGGTTTCTCGGTAGATGTAGAATGTCACTTCTTTGTCAAAGAAGCCTAGAACCTTAATGGTTGATAACTCACGGATACGTTCTGCCACATTGATATTTGTCAAATTAAAGAGAACAACTAAAGCAAGAAGAACAGAAATCCCAATCAATACTGCCATAACACGGCTAAGGGAGTTGACGATGGTCTTGATTTGTGCCTTTAGAGTAGTATTTTGAACAACACCTTTGACACCATCAAGCTCCATAAATTGACTGGCTGTTTGCTCAACGTTTTTGTCTGAGTGATTCTTCAGTGTCAGAATAGTAGCATTTTGGCTCGCCTCTTTACCAAAAGCATTTCTGTAAGTAGTTTCATTCATAAAGATGAAGTGACCCATATACATTTCAGAAATACCAGCAACTTTGAGTTTGATATCCTTGTCTTGACTATTTTGAACGGTTAACTCATCTCCTACAGAAACGCCAGCTAAGTCTGCCAATTTCTCAGAAATAATAATCCCTTTGTCGGTCAATTCGAGTTTTTGACCAGTTTCACGATTATTGAGCTTGATGTAATGTTGTAGAGTTTCTTGATCCTTGTCTTTGACCACAAGGGTTGTGATATCTTGACGATCGTTATTAGTTCCTGCCTCTTTCGAAAGCATTTCGTAATGAATAGAAAGATGTTCCTTGACCTTGCTATCGTTAATTAATTTTTGGATGTTTTCCTTTTCCTGCTCATTCAGGTGATCCTTATTTGCGACAATCATATCATAACGAATGATGTTAGGGAATTGGCGTGTGTTAAGGTCTCCGATAGATGAACGAATACCGAGTCCCGCAAAGAGAAGTGCGATGGAACCGCAGACACCAAAAATGGTCATGAACATCCGTTGCTTGTAGCGGAAAATATTACGGGCAGTGACTTTTTGTGTAAAGCTCATCCGGTTCCAAAGCGGGGTGATGCGCTCCAGAAGAATTTTAGAACCAGATGTTGGAGGTTTTGGAAGAAGAAGTTGGGCTGGTTTTTCACCTAATTCGCGCTTGGCTACCATAAAGGCAGGAAGAACTGTGGACAAAAGACCAAGCACAATTGCTAGAAGAGTCTTAAACGGATAGAAGTGTAACTCAATCGGTGCGAGCAGGATCCGTTCTTTAAAGCTATTGTAAATGATGGATGGAAGGAGAATATGTCCAGCAGCAACCCCAATAGCAGTACCAATCATGCTCGTCACAAATCCATAAATGATAAATTTACGGATGATGTCCTTGTTTTGGTAACCGAGAGCTTTGAATGTCCCTGCCTTAATCCGTTCTTCCTCGACGAAGCGTCCCATCGTGACGAAGGTTACCAAGGCAGCAATAAAGTAGAGGATAACAGGGAAGATATTACTGAGGTTCTGAAAAACAGAAGCGTTGGTCTCGTAGGAAACGTACCCTTCTGACCAAGGAGCTTCACGACGTGTGTAGACATCGTAGCTTGGTTCAGTAATGCTATCGATTTTTTCTTGAGCTTCCTTTATTTGCTCCTTCTTTTCAGCTATTTCATCTTGTGCTTGTGTCAATTGTCCCTGGACAAGAGGATTCTTATCCTGACCGCTCGCTTTTGCTTGTTCTAGTTTCTTGTTAAGTTCAGTCTCTGCCGTTTGAAGTTGACTTGTTTGTTGGTCAATCTTAGCCTGTGGATCAGCTTTTAATTCTTTCAAACGGTTAGCAGGTTGATTTTTTACTAATTTTTCGAGCTCATTTTCGTGTTTGGAAACCTTGTCAGTGTAATCCTGGGTATAGGGGTTAGCACTATGGACGTCTTTGTAAGCTAAGCGTGCAATCATGTAGACGTCGGAATCAAAACTAGATTTAGGAACTACCGCATAACCATTGAGTTCCCCACTACCAGCTGTCGATGAACCGAGGTCAACACTTGATAAGATTTCAGATGACTGAACAAAGCCAGTGATGGTAAAGGTGTGTTCTTTTAAGACATCCTTACCATTGTCACCCTCTTTTTCAGAAAACGAGATCTTGTCACCAATCTTATATTTGTCTTGATAGACTGAAGAAAGAGCAATTTCACCTTGCTTACTTGGAAGTTTTCCTTTTACAACCTCATAAGTTGAGATATCTTTTGGTTTTGATAATAGTCGAAAGGCATCAGTGGAATCTTTCAGAACGACATCTTTAAAGTAACCGTACTCAATGTTTGCCTCTGAAGAGACTTGATTTAGGAGGTCTTGATCCGACTGGTTAAGTCCATAGCTACCAGTAACTGTGAGGTCAGCAGTTTGGTGTTTAGTGAAATAGCTTGTTCCCGTGTGTTGCATATCTGGGGTTGTCACCTTTAGACCCACAAGAGCGAAAGAACCCAAGGCCATGAGTGAAGCAATAGAAACCACCCGTCCTTTAGAACTAGAGAAAGACTTTCTCACGTCCTTCCAATAAGTTTTACGATTCATGAGACATCCTTTCTAGTACTCGAGGCTATCAATATCTTGTGGATGGGCATTGAGTTCAATACTTTGAACACGCGCATCATGCATATGAATCACACGATCAGCAATCGGGGCAAGCGCCCCGTTGTGAGTGACAATGATAACAGTAGCTCCTTCATTGCGAGCCTTATCTTGGAGAATCTTCAAGACCTGTTTTCCAGTATTGTAATCCAGGGCTCCTGTAGGTTCGTCACAGAGGAGAATTTTAGGATTTTTTGCGACGGCGCGAGCGATAGCTACCCGTTGTTGTTCACCACCAGACAATTGTGCAGGGAAGTTGTTGATGCGTTTCCCAAGACCAACATCAATCAAAGTTTGTTCCGCATCTTTAGCATCCGCGACAATTTCAGAAGCCAACTCTACATTTTCTTTGGCTGTTAAGTTTGAGACCAAGTTATAGAATTGAAAGACGAATCCGACATCGTTTCTACGATAAGCTGTTAATTGTTTCGCATTATAATTGGAGATGTCTTTCCCATCGATGATGACCTTTCCTTCATCATTGGTATCCATACCACCAAGAATATTGAGAACAGTTGATTTTCCTGCCCCAGAAGAACCGAGTATAATCACTAACTCCCCTTTTTCGATCTCGAATGTGATATCATTGTTTGCGATGATTTCCACATCACCTGTTTTATACCGTTTGTAACTATGTTTCATTTCAATATACGCCATGTGTATTTGTCTCCTTTAAAAGTTATCGGCTGCTAAAACAACAACCTGTTGAATGATTACGAACGTTATTTTATGATTTTTTAAATACGATTGCTACAACACAAATCAACAATGTGTTGAAATAAGGATGTGGAAGTTGTATTAATCAATGAAAATACTTGATGATAGTTGACAATTTCAAAAATCAAGATATACTTTAATCAACAATTTGTAGAAACAAGGGGTTCGTATGCAGCAGAGACAAACGACAACTAAGTCAGATATAAAAGAAGCCTTCATTCAGCTGTTAGCTACAAGAAGCTTAGAGGACATTACGATTAGTCAGTTAACCAAAAAAGCGGGTGTTAACCGCTCGACATTTTATCTGCACTACCTTGATAAACAGGATTTTTTAGAGCAGTTAAAGGAAGAAACCTTGACGACTGTTCGCATGATCTTAAGGAAAGAAACCTTTCATCCCAAAGAAGCGTTGGAATCCATCTTGTCTCATTTTCAAGAGAACAGTGCTTTTTTTGTTGAAATTGCAAAAAATCCAAGCTTTCGTTTTGCAGATAACATTCGTTCTTTTATTTTGGGTATGATTGAGTCAACGCCACGTTCTCGACCAGTCATTGTGGCAGCTTATCAAATGCCAGAGCGCTATGCTATTACCATGTATGTTTCTGGTTTGACAGGACTTATTGTCGATTGGATTATCAATGGGACTCAAGAAAGCCCACAACAATTGACCAAAATTATACTAGGTTCTCCAGGAATGGAGTGGTTTCAGGGGTAAGGTGTAGATGGACAAGAAATAATTTAATTTGATACTTTACTAAATTTTCTACACTCACTTGTAGTTTTAAAACAAGGTTAACAATTTAAGGAGCTGAACTTATCAATGAATCACTATACCATCCCACAATTTATCGTCGATGCTTTTACAGATACTGTTTTCAAAGGGAACCCGGCGGCTGTTTGCCTTTTGGATAAATGGCTGTCAAATGATACCTTACAGAATATCGCTAAAGAAAATAATCTTTCTGAGACAGCTTTTACGGTTAAAAATGATAATCACTACGAATTACGTTGGTTTACTCCCGGCGGAGAAATCGATTTGTGCGGACATGCAACCTTGGCAACGGCTTTTGTTCTTTTTAGATTTTTTGAAAAGGATGCTGAAAGTCTAACTTTTGCAACACAGAGTGGGGAACTTTTAGTTACCCAAAAAGATGAGTACTATGAGCTGAATTTTCCAGCATACTCCATGCAACAGGTTGCAGTCACAAATGAGATGGAAGAAGCAATCGGGATCCGTCCGCTTGAAGCATGGCTTGGAAGAGATCTAGTTTGTATCTTGCCACATGAAAATGATGTCATCAATGCAAGTCCAGATTTTGATAAAGTAAAAGCTTTAGATGGGCTTCTCCTGAATATCACTGCCAAAGGAAGCAAGTATGATACTGTGACGCGAAGTTTCGCTCCAAAATTATCAGTCAAGGAAGATCCGGTCTGTGGCTCAGGACACTGTCATGTCATTCCTTTGTGGGCTAATAAGTTGGCACAAGCAGAATTTAGGGCCTACCAAGCCTCTGAAAGGAGTGGACTGCTCTATTGTCGTCTAGCAGGAGATAGGATTTACCTTGCAGGTAAAGCTGCCCTTTATAGTCGTGGTGAAATCTATGTCTTGGACTAAATTTTGTTCAATGACAACAGCGTAGAAGTAATAGTAATTTAAACAAAATACCAGTCGAAAGATGTCTAGCTCTGCTAGGCATTTTAAATTTTCCAATATTATTTGAAGAATTTTCAGAAAAGACTTGACAATTTTGAAAATAAGCGTATGATAAGACTAAGAACTTTTAAAAATAGTAATTTTACTATATTAACTCATGTCGACTACGGATGGTATGGTAAAGTGACTATATGGTTCTAATAACTATTCTATAGAGCGTTGCGTCCGAAAGTCATTCCTGACACGGCTCTTTAAAAACAAAAGGAGAAGATTATGAAAACAGAACCGATTCATCGTACCAGTATGTGGAAATTTAAGTTAAGTGCTGCCACCATGACTTTGATTCCCGCTGCCGTGGGGATTAACTATGTTGCCAAAGCCTTGGCGGAGGGGTTAAAGTTGCCCGTTTGGCTGGGGTCTTTGGGAACCTTTCTTGCCAGCATGTTGGCTGGGCCGGTTGCCGGTGCCATCAGTGGTTTCATCAACAACGTGATCTATGGGCTGACCTTATCGCCAATTTCAACCGTGTATGCGATTACCAGCATCGGAATTGGGATTGCTGTCGGAGTTTTGCACGCCAATGGGTGGTTCTCGTCAGCGCGACGAGTATTTGTTTCTGCTATTATTATTGCCTTCGTTTCAGCTGTCATTTCAACGCCACTCAACGTCATCTTTTGGGGTGGTCAGACCGGTATCGCTTGGGGTGACTCATTGTTTGCGGTAATGGTCGCCAATCATGCACCAGTGTGGCTGGCCTCATTTACCGATGAGTTTGTCTTGGATATTTTGGATAAAGTCTGCGTGGCCTACCTCGCATTCTTCATCTATCGTCAGCTGCCGAAGCGGATGGTGCACTTCTTTAGCGGTGATAAATGATGACTGATCAAACATTGATTTCTGGAGCGCCACGGGTCAAGCTCAAGTGGTACCAGGTGATCGATCCGATTACTAAGCTCTTGTTCATCTTGGACATGACGTTGTTGAGCTTTGCCAGTATGAATTTATTGCTTCAGGCCGGATTAATTCTTGTCGCAACACTGCTATTGTTATTTTCCAAATTGAGTTCTACCATCTTTAAGGCGCTGGGATTCAGCCTGTTTCTGATTTGCACCATGCTGATCATCCAGGGGTTATTTTACAGTCGGAATCAAACTGTGCTGTTTTCTGTGCTTGGGGTGTCGTTCTACAAAGAAGGCCTGATTTACGCCACCACTCTGGGTTGTCGAGTATTGGTGATTATTTTGACCAGTGGCTTTTTTATGGTGACCACGAGTATTTCAGAAAACGCGGCCTATTTGGAACTGTCCGGATTGTCTTATAAAACCGTCTACGTTCTGATGTCGGTGTGTTATATTTTGCCGGAAATGATGCGCAATATGCGGAAAATCCAGCAGGCACAAAAAGTTCGCGGAATCAATCCGCAAAAAACGTTGATTCAGAAATTAAAGTCAGTCCTGCCGGTTCTAATTCCATTGGTGATTAAGACCTTGGATCAATCGATGACGCGGTCGATTTCTCTCCAACTGAGAGGTTTTGATAATCTCAACCGGACTGTCAGAACCTCCCAGCGCGTGTATCGCCTGTCGCGGACGTTGCACATTGGTCTGACTGGATTGGCAATTTTATTGATTGGGTGGAAGATATGGACGAAGATAAACGGATTGTAATTGAAAATTTGACTACCCGTTATCCGGGTACTGAGCAACCACAACTGCGTCAGATTAACGCGGAGGTTCATACCGGCCAGGTGGTTGGGATTATCGGGAATAGCCACTCCGGCAAATCGACTTTGTGCCATGTGCTAGCAGGGGTCATTCCCAAAATTATGTCTGCTGAGATTGAGGGCGACTGGCACATGTTTGGCCAGCGAGTGTCCGACAATTGGCCCGTTTATAATGCCATGAATGGAGTTGTACTGCAAAATCCAGCTGGCCAACTAAGCGGGTTGGCAGACACGGTTGCCGATGAAATCGCCTTTGACTTGATTAATCAGGGAATGGCTGAAGGACTGATTCAAAAACGGGTTGAAGAAGTTGCCACGCAAATGGGGCTGATTGAACAGCTGAATTTGCGTCCCGAGAGCCTTTCCGGTGGTCAGAGCCAGCGGTTGGCAATTGCCACGGCGATTGCGGCTAACCCGGCTGTTTTGATTATGGATGATCCGACCAGTCAGATGGATCCCCTTGGCCGCCGACAATTTTTTCAATGGCTGGCCCAAGTCAAAGAGACGACTGTCTTCATTGTCACCAGTGAAATTGACGATTTGTGCGAAGTCGCCGACGTTGTGTGGGTGCTGCACGAGGGTCAAATGGTAGCCCAGGGCAGGCCGGGTGAGGTGTTTAATCATTTGGCAGCTGACTGGCAGATTCCAGCCCCGACAATCCAGCAACTTGCTCAAAAAATGGATTGGCACTTGGCTGATGGCCGGTATCCGGTGAATTACGCTGATCTGAAGGAGGTTCGTTATGTCCACAATTGAACTGAACAACCTGACGTTCACTTATCCGGAACGGTCCTTTAGCTTGGATGTTGAAGACAAACACTTCGCCGATCCGATGGTGGCGATTGTCGGCCAAAATGGTGCCGGCAAATCAACGCTCTTCAAATTGTTGACGGGCTTGCTGACACCACAAACCGGTGTCATTAAGATCGATGGAGAAAATTTTAATGATCTTAAACCAGTCGAAAAGTTACTGAAGGTTGGGATTACTTTTCAGAATCCTGACGATCAGCTTTTCAATTCGACCGTTCAACGAGAGGTGGAGTGGAGTGTCGCGCAGGTCATGGATGACCACGACACGATTACGAGGCGGGCTTTAGCGGCTCTAAAAAGAGTTGGCTTAGATGATAAAACAGCTGAAAGTCCATATGACCTGTCATTGTCGGAACGCAAGCTGTTGAGCGTTGCCACAGTTTTGGCAGTGGATCCGGCGATTTATTTATTTGATGAGCCGATGATGTCGCTTGATTGGGAAAGCCGGCGCAAGTTGACCGCAATTTTCCATCAGTTGGCTGATTCGGGCCACCAAGTTGTGACCATCACCCATGACATGGATTGGGTCGCCGCCGAGTTTGAGTCGGTGTATGTTATGGAACACGGGAAGTTTGGCTTCGCCGGCAGTCCACGGGAATTGTTCAGCGATCACGAACTTGTCCAGCGAGTGGGATTACTACCACCGCGGATTATGGACATAGCGGAGTCGTTGGGTGATTCACAGACATATTTATCGGTTAATGATTATTGCCAGAAAAATCGAGATGTATAGAAAAAGTCACCTCTGCGGGTTTTCCAGGTTGAAGGATTAACTTCAACTTCTGGCAAGAACTCACATGGGTGACTTTTGTGTTTAATAGGCTCTATGTCAACTGTAGTGGGTGACGAAAAGCTAACATCTAGAGAGGACCAGATAGGTCTTCTCTTTTTTATGTTCAGAGTGATGAAGACACGCTTCCTAAAGTTAATAAAGTTTCTAAAACCGAAGCCCAAGCGTTTTATGTCTTTGATCAACTTATTAGTCGCTTCAAGTTTTGCGTTTGAATAGTGTGTTTCTAGTGAGTTTTTGATGTATTGTTTGTGTCTAAGAAAAGTCCTAAAGACAGTTTGAAAATAATGATTGACGACGTTTAAGTTTTCTTGAATGAGTTCAAAAAACTCATCTGCTCTTTTCTCCTGAAAGTGAAAAAGTAAAAGAGTCGGTTAGCTCTTCTGAAAAGTCTAGTGTCTTCTCAACGACTTCATGTGGACTAAAGGTTTGACGGAAAGTCTTTGAATAAAAAGAGTTGAGAGATAGTTTACGGCTGTCCTTTTGAAAGAGTCTCCAGTGATTTTTCAAGGCTCGATAGGGTAGTGACTTCTTATCAAACTGGTTCATAATCGCAATTCTTTTCTTTAAAAAGGCTCGACTAAGGTGCTGGATAATGTGGAAACGATCAAGAACGATTTTAGCGTTTGGAAAAAGCCTTTTGGCAAGTGGAATATAAGCCCCAGACATATCCATAGTGATAAACTGCACCTGTTGACGAGCTTCATGCTTTCCTGCTGCAATTTCACACAAAGGCTATTGCACCATGAAAAGCTAGATTTGTAAAGGGATTTTACGGTTTTATTTCAAACTAAGGCTGAATGTAAACTTGCTTCCTAAGCCATACTGACTTTCTACTGTAATTTCGCCACCAAGCTGATAAGCTAGTTCTCGTGCAATCGCAAGACCTAAGCCATGCCCACCTGTTTTCATATTACGCGAAGTTTCTACACGATAAAGTCGTTTAAAGATCTTTTCCAAATATTCAGGAAGGATCCCCTGACCCTCGTCTTTCACACTGATTGTCAGCTCTTGTTCTGTTAATTGGGCAAGAACCTCGATTCTGGTTCCTGGTTCTGAATATTTAAAGGCATTGTTTAACAAATTGACCAGAATGCGAGAAAGTTTGTCAGAATGGCTCTTGATTTTCGCCGACTCAGGTGACACTTGAATGTAAACATCTCGCTCTTCTTGTTCAATCTGGAGCTGGAATTCACTCATTGACTCAATCAACAGCTGATCTAAAAAGATCTCTTCGACTTCTTCATCAGCAGTATCTTGAGGTTGTGTATTAAGAGTCAAAACATCCAATTCCTCCACTAGCTTGTTTAGACGCTCAGTTTGCCGACCAATCGTGGATAAGTAGTGGAGCCGCTCCTCTTCCTTAATCACTCCATCTAGAATTCCCTCCACAGTAACCTGAATGGAGGTAATGGGAGTTTTAATATCGTGAGAGAGCTGCGCAATCATCATTCTCTTTTCTTGCTCGCTCTCATCAAGTGATTGAAAGGTAGCCTGCAATTTGTGGGACATGTCATTAAAAGCCTGGTCCAGCTCTTGAAATTCTAATGGGCCTTTGGTTTCAATTTCTGTGCTGAAATCCTTGCTTGCTATATTCTGAGCTTGTTTTTTCAAATGTTTCAGAGAAGAGAAAACAGGCGACAAAAGAAAGATGCTCACTGCAGCGCCAATGAAACTAGCAATCAAGGTCATTCCAACTAGAAAGTAAACTTCACTTTTATCAATCAACATTCGTTGGACTGCCCAGAAAACGACCAAAATAGTCAGTATAGTAGACACTAGATAACCCACTAAAATATAGTTTTTTAATTTCAATTTCTACCTCTTGGTTTTTCCATCTTATAGCCCAAACCCCAGACAGTTTTGATAGCAGGAGCATTTGAATTCGTATACTTGGTCAATTTTTGCCTCAAAGCATGAATATGAACATTGAGTGTATTGGTATCATCCACATAGTCCTCTTGCCATACCTTCTCGTAAAGTTCCGTCTTTGAAAAGACTCTCTCAGGATTGCTGGCCAATACCCATAGAAGTTCAAAGGATTTTACTGTCAATTCCAAAGGTTGCTCCCCAAGGCGGACCTCATGAGTCACATGGTTGATTACCAAGTCACCAAACTCGATCTGTTCTGTCTCTCCCCCACGGCTAAGGCGACGCAAGATATTATTCACTCTTAAAACTAATTCGCGTGGGCTAAAGGGTTTGACTATAAAATCATCTGCCCCCAAACTTAATCCATAAATCTTATCTTGTTCGCTTGTCTTAGCAGTTGTAAAGAGGAAGGGTTGATTCGGGGCGATATACTGAACTTCACTGATAAAATCATAACCGTCCATATTGGGCATCATGATATCTGTGATAATAAGGTCGATAGATTTTTTTCTAAAAAGCTCTAATCCCTCTTTACCATCATGGGCGACTAAAACGTCATAACCAGCCTGTATAAGATAGCGGTTTTGAATATCTAGAATATTTATCTCATCATCAACCAGCAAAATTGTCTTTTTCATTTGACACTCCTTCGATAAAAACAGTGTTACACTTGCTTTAGTATAACACTGTTTTCTCTAATGTTTAAGTGATTTGAATCTTAATCTTCTCGTTTGGTTGTCAAACCCAAAAGTCCAACAAGCCCTGCCAAGGTTAGACCAAAGATACCAAGGCCAGCTGTAGCTGTTTTAGCTTCCCCAGTATTTGGTAGCATCGCTTTATCATCTTTTTTCATCATATTAGCCATTGGGCTAGAAGCTGGTTGATCTACTTTCATATCTGACATATGGTGATTTGTACCCATCATACCCTCAGTCGTACCTGTAGAGCCTGTTTCAGAAGGCTTCGTATTCATCTGACCTTGTTGAGATGGTATTGTCGCCATTTCTTTTCCACGAAGCTGAATCGTTACTTGACGAGTAGCAATCAGATTGGTCAAATCAGGTTTGCCGTCTTTAGCGCCATAGACTTTAACAGTAGCTAGATACGTATGGGTTCCGTTAGCTCGAAGTTGCTCCAGCAAGGCCTGACCATCTTTGCCAACCGTATTGCCATTCAAATCCACTTCGTAGAAATATTGGCCTTTAGCCAAGCCTTCAAGTGGCAATAGAGCAGGATTTTTAGCTGTTCCGTTGTCTGACCACGGAGCCTTGTCTGAAGCTTTCAAGATTAGACGAGTCAACATGCCATCTCCACCAAAAGCTTCGTAGGGAATTACTTGGTTGACACCGGCCAAGAAAGGTCCAGGAACCTTAGCCTTATCAAGGTAGCTAGCTGGAACATCAATCATGTCTTTGATATTGTTAACAACAGACTCTTTAACCTGATTTCGTGTGGTCAAGCCATTCAAATTGACAGTAAAATCTTTAGTTGCTACGAGATTGCTCAAATCTGCCTTGCCATCTTTAGCGCCGTACACCTTGATAGTAGCTTTATAACTTTGAGTGCCGTTTTGTTTTAAGAGGTCAAGCAACTCTTTATCTGATTTTCTTTGGGTGCCTGATAAATCCACTTCATAGAAGTAAAGACCTTTGCCCAATTTCTCTACTGGTGGGAGAGCAGGATTTTTAGCTGCACCATTGTCTGACCATGGAGCCTTGTCTGAGGATTTCAAAATCAAACGAGTTAACATACCGTCACCAGCGAAGAATTCATATGGAATGACTTGGTTAACACCGGCTGTGAATGGACCAGGGAAATTGGCCTTGTCCAAGTATGTAGCTGGAACATCAACCGTATCTTTAGTGTTGTCGGCCACACCTTTTTGAACTTCAGCTGAGGTAGTCAAGCCGTTCAAGTTAACATCCAAATCTTTAGTTGCTACCAGATTGGTTAAGTCAGGTTTGCCATCTTTCACACCGTACACCTTGATGGTAGTTTTATAACTTTGAGTGCCGTTTTGTTTTAAGAGGTCAAGCAACTCTTTATCTGATTTATCTTGAGTACCTGCCAAATCCACTTCATAGAAGTAAAGGCCTTTGCCCAATTTTTCTACTGGTGGGAGAGCAGGATTTTTAGCTGAGCCATTGTCTGACCATGGAGCCTTGTCTGAGGATTTCAAAATCAAACGAGTTAACATACCGTCACCAGCGAAGAATTCATATGGAATGACTTGGTTAACACCGGCTGTGAATGGACCAGGGAAATTGGCCTTGTCCAAGTATGTAGCTGGAACATCAACCGTATCTTTAGTGTTGTCGGCTACACCTTTTTGTACTTCAGCTGGGGTGGTTGCTGGTTGAGCTTCACTTGCTTCACGGTCTTGTCCAGAGACGGCAGGCGCAGGATTTGTCGCAGGTTCAACCACATCTTCTGTTTCTTTCTTAGATTCTGATTTTGCTTGCACTTCTTCTTTTGGTGCTACTACTTGGTCTTCAGCAGTCACATCCGATTTTTCTGGAGAGCTTGTAGTATCCAAGCTTGCTTTAGGTGCTGAGTTTACCTGTTCTGAAGGAAGAGCTGTATCGACTGCTTCTTTGAGAAGTTCAGCTGGTAAGTCGCTCTTTTCACTCACCGAAGCAGCGTCTGGTACGACTTGAGCAGGGGTCGGATTGACGACATCGGCACGTGCAGAACTTGGTTGCCCAACTAGGACAAAGAAGCCACTAGCCACAACAACTGAGGCAACACCGACACTGAGACGGCGAATAGACCAACGAGTATATCTTTGATTTTGATTGAATTTCATAGGATTCTCCTTAGAGTTTTTCTTTATTTGATGGCTCTAGTATAATATCCTAAAATAAAAAAGGCTTAAGGAAAAGTTAAATTTTTCCTTAAATCCCTCTTAAAAATACTTATATTGATTCATTAATCATTGGGGAAGAAAGCAGCCCTTCCTCTCCAACTCACTCAGCTCTGTTAGAGTATCCAAATGTTAGTTATTAATCACCGCCATGATATAGGTATCTGCCTGTAAGAGGTCATAGTGCTTTCTAAGTTCTTGAGAGTATGAAAGCAGTTTTTCTAAAATCTCTTTATTGGTCAAGTGTGAGTAAAAAGTCGGGCGATAAAAACGTCTATCGCTGAGTTTACTACTATCCTGTTGAATGAGTTTCCAGTTACGAATGACTGTCGAAGTAGAGACAGATAGACTGTCTGCGATAGCCGTCATAGGGACTTTCTCGATTAATTTTTGAGTGATTTTCTGGTTGACGATGGTCGCGATTTGGTGATTCTTTTTGACTAAGGAAGTCATATTTAGCCATTTGTCCTAAGTAGCGAGGGCACATAGGTGCAGGATAATCATCTAGCTTATCGATGACTTCTTTATGTGTTCCAGCATCAAAATAATCAAAAATCTTGATGTTCTTGTCTTTAATTACGAGTAAGTTTGTGATAAAATTTAATTGTTTCATAAGATTCTTTCTAATGATGGTTTGGTCACTTTTCATTATAGGTCTTATGGGACTTTTTTTCTACAACAAAATAGGCTCCATAATTCCTATGGTGGTTTTACCCACTACAGAAATTATAGAGCCTTTTATTGCAGTTTACAAAGACTTTTTAAGGATTTTAATTGCATTTTCTTCAGTCTTACTTGTATAATGAATAAAAAAGTAAAAATAGTATTATGAAAAAGAAATGGAAGGTAGTGACCAATTTCTCCAGCAGTGCAACGATTTCTTATATGCATGGAAGAGAAGTTTTTTGGATTGCTAAAGACAACGCCTTGATACTTCGTCAGCTTTTGGTACAATAGTACAAATTTACAAGAGGTGATTTATGATTTAGCAACTCACGATTCCCATTTTAGAGTTTGACAACAAGTCACATGGCCTGATCATTTAAAAAAAGTGAAGTAAGGAAGTCTTGCTTTACATATCCTAATGATGATTAGTAAGAGCAAGGAGTCATTACGTTCTAAAGCACTAGCAACTAGCGTTGGCACCAATGCTAGTCACATTCGAAAGGTAATCGCTTTTTTGAAAAATGCAGTTTTGATTCGTTCCTAGCAAGAAAAACAGTCCTCACTTTTAAAAAATAGAAAATAGGGGAGTTAAAAAGGATATAAACTGTAAAAGGTATAGCATTTTGGATGATGTATAGAATAATAAAAGAGCTCAAGTTTTCATTGATAAAACTTGAGCTTTTTTTATAGTAAGGCTAACAAGATGGTAAGGACCAGAGCGATGCTCATCCGAATCAGGTGGTGGGCTGGGTGGAACACTTCTTTGCGTTTCCCATTCCAATAGGCCCCGTAGCCAATCAAACCACAGCCAATCAGCCAAAGAACTAGAGTGACAATCGGTAAAAAGAAGTAGAGGGTGAGAGATAAGGTCGCAAGACTACTTCCGATGAGGAGAAATGTATTTCCTAGAGTGTGATTCCCTTTTTTAACTTCAGACAGAGAAGCCAATAAGTGAAGAAGAGCAAAAGCAAGGGCAAAGAAGGCCGTAAAAAAGCCGAGAAGAATGGGGAAGAACATAGGGTTTCCTTTCTAAGATATGATTGCCTGAGTACTATTTTTTATGACTGATTTTATGAAGAATCATAAATGATACTACAAGATTTAAAATAATAACCAATAAGGTAAAAAGAGAGTAACCATAAAGTTTAATTGGAAATTCATTTTTGAGATTGCAAAGAGCAAACAAACTCGTTAAAATGCCCGTCAACAATCCAGGCACATATTTTCGAATAACGACTGTCTGAATCAGATGTCCTAAGACATGGTAGATATAAGCGATTATGATGGTTGCGTAAATGCTATAGTTGTTAAACTGGTAACTAAGAAAAAGAGATAGAAGTAGAATCAGAAATTGCTCTAAGACAATGGCATTGAAAGCAAAAGGTGTGTAATAAGATAGGATTCGATTATTTGGATACTGGATTGATATTTTTTTGATAAAGGATGGCATCCAAACGATTTCTTCAAGTTCGTGAAGCATGAAGAGTGATGGAAATAGAAACTAAAATTGCACGCTGGTCATTGAAAATACTCCTTTCTAGTTTGTACCAACTTTCAGAATCTCCAAATAAAACTGAATCACTTCTTGTTCGGTGTAGGACTTACCTTTCTTCAACCACCAGCTGAGGGTTTCGATGAAATGGCTGACGACTAGGTGTTTGAGATAGGAGTGAGGAATGTTAGGGTACGATTGGATGAGTTCGTCGGCTACCATTGGGTAGACATCGTGTTCTAGTTCTTTTCGCAGTTGCCGTATAAAATAATCGTTTTTAGAGAGCAAGAGACTGGTCACATGATCTTGATTTTTCTTGAAATGCTGAAAGATATGGGCCAGATAGTCTTGTGGTGAGAGGTATTCAGCACGCTCAAAGAGATGGTGAAAGAGCTTTTGACAGAGTTCATCCAGTAGTAACTCCTTACTCTCGTAATGGCTGTAAAAGGTCGAGCGCCCCACATCAGCAAGGTCTATGATTTCCTGAACCGTGATGGCCTCGTAGTCTTTTTGATTGAGTAGTTGTAAAAAAGCATTATAGATGGCTTTTCGAGTCTTAGTAATACGACGATCCTGAGCAGTCATATGGACAATTTGAACAAACTGTTCAGTAACGTACAACCTAAACGGTTTGCTCCTATCCTTTCTGTTGATAGTAGTGGATAATAGATAATGAACAAGATGTTCATGAATCTATTATATCAGAGGATTTAGGATTATGAAGACAAAACATGCGGTCTGGATAGCTTTTTTCTTGAATTTAGGCTATGCCATTGTTGAGTTTATTGCAGGAGGAATTTTTGGATCCAGTGCGGTCCTTGCTGATTCCGTCCATGATTTGGGAGATGCGATTGCTATTGGGATTTCAGCCTTTTTGGAGAGCATTTCCAATCGTGAAGAAGACAGCCATTATACCTTGGGCTACAAGCGCTTTAGCCTTTTAGGGGCCATGGTAACGGCTGTGATTCTCATGACAGGATCCGTTTTAGTTATTTTGGAAAATATAACGAAACTCTTTCATCCACAACCTGTCAACGATGAGGGCATTCTCTGGCTTGGAATTATTGCCGTCAGCATCAATGTGCTAGCGAGTCTCGTCATTCGCAAAGGACAAACCAAGAACGAATCCATTCTCAGCCTGCATTTTCTAGAAGATACCTTGGGCTGGGTGGCTGTCATCCTAATGGCCATTGTTCTTCGATTTACCGACTTGTATATTCTGGATCCGCTCTTATCTCTTGCTATTTCCTTCTTTATTCTGTCAAAAGCCATTCCACGTTTTTGGAGTACGCTCAAGATTTTCCTGGATGCTGTGCCAGAAGGAGTGGATATCCAGCAAGTTAAGAGTGATTTGGAGCAGTTGGACTATGTGGCTAGTATCAATCAGCTCAATCTTTGGACCATGGATGGTTTGGAAAAGAACGCCATTGTCCATGTTTGTCTAGAGCATGTCAACCACATGGAGGTTTGTAAAGAAGCGATTCGTACCTTGCTCAAAGATTGTGGCTTTCAAAACGTTACCATTGAGGTTGATGAAGACTTAGCAACCCACCGAGCCCATAAACGCAAGATCAAAGAGTTGGAAGTGAATCAAAGTCATGGACATATTCATCACCATTAAGCAACGTTATTTAAACTCTTAGAGTTTGTCTCTAGGAGTTTTTTTGATACTAAGTTAACTAAAGTAAGCCTTTTCATGATAAAATAGAACAAACGTGGAACAAGGAGTAATTATGAGTAAAAGAGCTGTGTTGATGATGACTTTTGGGTCGCCAGAAGATATTACCTATGAAGGAGTAGCAGAATTTTTCACAAATATACGACGTGGAGTTCGTCCCGAACCCCATGAAATTCAGACCTTATATGACCATTACCTACGAATCGGTGGAACGCCGCTCCAAAGGATAACAAAGAAAGAAGTTGACTTGGTAGCTTCCGCTCTTGGAGAACAAGTGTCGGTTTACTTTGCCAATAAATTTTCCCGACCTTTCATCATAGATGCGGTTAAAGAGATGGAGAATGACGGAATTGAAGAGTGTTTGTGTTTGATCCTAGAGCCCCATTATTCATACTATTCAGTCATGGGCTATGAAAAATTTTTAGAAAGTGATCAAATTAAGTTCCAAATTATCAAGGACTGGTACCGCGAACCTTCTCTACTTCACTATTGGGCTGATGAAATCCGAAAGATTTTAGATCAGATTGGAGACGATAGCTATAAGGTAATTTTTTCAGCTCACAGTGTCCCAGTTTTGGCACTAGATTTTGGTGACCCCTATATCGACCAGATTTATGACAATAGTCGCTTGATTGCGGAGAATTTAGGACTTAGGGAAGAGCAGTACACCAATACTTGGCAGAGTGAGAGTGATATAGGTATTCCTTGGATTAAGCCT
Organism: Streptococcus sp. HMSC078H12; assembly: GCF_001814615.1. NCBI lineage: Bacteria > Bacillati > Bacillota > Bacilli > Lactobacillales > Streptococcaceae > Streptococcus > Streptococcus sp. HMSC078H12. Next base: position 127,933 of record NZ_KV817343.1, read on the forward strand.
GATGTTTTAGAATATCTGCGAGATGAGAGTAACCACCCTGACCACTATATTTTTGTTCCTATTGCTTTTATTAGTGAGCATATTGAGGTTCTTTTTGACAATGATGTGGAATGTAAGGAGCTTTGCCAAGAGCTAGGTGTAGCCTATCACAGACCTCCTATGCCAAATAGCGATCCTCGTTTAATCAAGGCACTTCTTTCGACAATTCAGTCTCATATAGACGGTGACTATAGTGACTATCAACCTCAGCTGGAGACCTTTGATGAGTTGGAGGCTCCATCAAGTACGAGTCAGATTTTGGAAGAAGAGAATGATATCCAAATGCCAGATTTTGTGAAGAAGTTAATTGCCAAGAAAGGCCGCGAAAATGTCAAAATGCCCTATTTGATTAAGAAAATGCTAGAAAAGAAGTATGGGAAAAAATATGATTAGTTGCTATTGTTTGAAAGTAATTTGGATGGCTTGATTTGAGCCAGAGCTTAATTAAAAGTGTATACTAACAGTAACTAAAGAAAAAGAGGTAAACATATGAAATCAGCAGTTTACACCAAAGCTGGCCAGGTTGGTCTGGCAGAAATTGACCGCCCACAAATTGAGGCTCCGGATGATGCCATTATTCGCATTGTCCGTACCTGCGTTTGTGGTTCCGACCTTTGGAGTTACCGTAATCCTGAAATCGAAGAAGGACATAGTAATAGCGGTCATGAGGCTATCGGAATCGTCGAAGAAGTTGGTGAGGCTGTCACTACTGTAAAACCAGGTGACTTTGTCATCGCGCCTTTCACTCATGGTTGTGGAGAGTGTGATGCCTGTCGTGCCGGTTATGATGGGACTTGTGACCGCCATATCGGCAACAATTGGTCTGGTGGCGTACAGGCTGAGTATATCCGTTTCCATTTTGCCAATTGGGCACTTGTGAAAATTCCAGGTCAACCTTCAGATTACAGCGAAGGCATGCTTAAGTCACTTTTGACACTTGCTGATGTCATGCCGACGGGTTATCATGCGGCGCGTGTGGCTAATGTGCAAAAGGGTGATAAAGTGGTCGTTATCGGGGATGGGGCTGTTGGCCAATGTGCTGTCATTGCAGCTAAGATGCGTGGAGCATCGCAAATCGTCCTCATGAGTCGCCACGAAGACCGTCAACAGATGGCCTTGGAGTCAGGTGCGACAGCGGTTGTGGCTGAACGTGGTGAAGAAGGCATTGCCAAGGTGCGAGAAATTCTCGGTGGTGGAGCAGATGCAGCTCTCGAATGTGTGGGTACTGAAGCAGCAGTTGATCAAGCTCTTGGTGTTCTTCACAATGGAGGTCGCATGGGATTTGTCGGCGTTCCTCATTACAATAACCGTGCTTTAGGTTCGACCTTTGCCCAAAATATTTCTGTGGCAGGTGGAGCGGCCTCAGTTACTACTTATGACAAACAAGTTTTGTTAAAAGCAGTTCTTGACGGTGATATCAATCCGGGTCGTGTCTTTACTAATAGCTACAGCTTGGATGAGATTAATCAGGCTTATAAAGATATGGATGAACGTAAGACCATCAAGGCTATGATTGTGATAGAGTAACGAAAAGTCTAGTAGAATTGTTTCTACTAGACTTTTAACTTGGTGTACATAAAATTTTTTAAAATCCCCAATTTGTAAATTAGGCTAGACAGAAAAAGCCATCTATGTAAGGCCAGATAAACACCACATTTGTCTGAAAGGAACTAATATAAATGACCTATACTCATCTTATCACAAACGAGCTCGTAATGATAGAGGCTTACTATCAAGAAAACACAAAAGTTTCAGATATTGTGACCTCACTTGGCAGATCAAAACAGACAATCTACAATGTCATCAACTATCTGAAAGAGGGGGACTCTGCATATGATTACTATAACCGTTATAAAGTCAATAAGAAACGTTGTGGTCGGAATAAAACAAGTCTTACGCAATCAGAAAAAGATTTTATCCAAACTCATTTAGAACAAAGTTGGAGCCTTGATGTCATTAAAGGAACTTATCCAGATAGGGTTTCTTGTTCTATGGGAACTCTCTATCGACTAGCAGACCGTGGTATTTTAAAGAAAGAGGATTTCCCTTGGAAAGGCAAAAGAAAACCAAATGGTCATAGCGAAAAACGAGGAAAACAAGCGTTTCGTAGCGATTTGCGTGAGAGAGCAGACAGTTATCCCGATTTTAAGACGGAATTCGGTTATCAAGAAGGAGCTACAATTGTGGGTGAAAAGAACAAAAGTGCAGTCATTACCTTAGTAGAATGCTGCTCAAAAGCAATCATCACACTGAAAATCAAATGATGGAAAGAAAGTGATATTGAGGCTTCCATTAATCAATGGTTGTCTCTAGTCCTCAGCAATCTCTTTAAGTCGATCACTTTTGATTGCGGAAAAGAATTTTCTAATTGGAAATCTATTTCGAATGCACATGACATTGATATTTTCTTTGCGGATCCAGGATGTCCTGGGCGACGAGGTCTCAATGAACATTCTAATGGCTTATTAAGACGAAATAGACTACCTAAACAAATGGATTTTACGAATATTTCTCAAAATTATTTATCAGCTACAGCTGATAAAAGAAATAGAATTCCTAGGAAGTCTTTGAATTATCAAACACCATACCAAGTTTTTCTGAGTTAAAGGAGTGAAAAAGCCCAATCAGACAAATCTTCAAAGGAGGATTTGTTTTTTTTAAAACTTTTGGTTGACAAATGTAAATCTTAGGAGTAGAATAACATCGTAAGGTTTACAAATGTAGATTTAGAAAGGAGAGGTCATGCAAATTTCCAATGCGGAATGGCGCATCATGAAGATTATCTGGATGGAAGGCAAGCAGACCAGCACGGATTTGATCGCCGTCTTGTCCGAGCGCTTTGACTGGTCGAAGTCAACCATCAAGACTCTCTTGACCCGCTTGGTGGAAAAGGGGTGCTTGACTAGAGAAAAATCAGGCAAAGCCTTTGTTTACTCCGCTCTGTTGACGCAGGATCAGAGTTTAGACTTGGTGGTTGAGGAGGTGAAAGACAAGGTTTGCTCCAAAAGGATTGTCCAGGTGCTTGAAAACTTGATTCAGGCGAGTGACTTTACGCTTGCAGATCTTAATCAGCTGCAGCAGGTCCTGGAAGAAAAGAAAGCAGAGGCTGTCGAAACAGTCCCTTGCAATTGTATGTAATAGAAAGAAGGAATTTCAATGTTTGGATTGTTAATTAGTATTGTATGTTTACTTGGGGTTGCTTTTATTGCTTGGTGGTTCTTTGCAGAGCATGAAAAGGTAAGCGGCCACGCTCGTCAGAAATCAGGTTATCAAGAAATTGAAGTCGAAGTCATGGGGGGCTATTCGCCTGAAACCATTGTCCTGAAAAAGAATGTTCCAGCCCGGATCATCTTTCATCGCAAGGATCCATCTTCATGTCTGGCTCAAGTGATCTTTCCAGATTTTGGCGTTCATGAAGATTTGCCTTTAGGTGAAAAACATGTCATTGAAATTACGCCAGAAAAAGCGGGCGAATATGGGTATTCATGTGGAATGAACATGATGCATGGTCAAATGATTGTGGAATAAAGGAGTTAGGTATGGTAGAAAAACAAAAAGCAGTTGTGGAAAACGGAGTGCAAAAGATCCGTATTACAGCAGAAAAGGGCTATAGTCCCAAAGAATTTCAACTTCAAAAAGGGATCCCTGCTGAAATCACCTTCCATCGGGTCAATCCTTCTGGCTGTTACAAGGAAATTTTGTTTGAAGATCAGGGGATTTTAGAGCCTTTGGAAGTCGGTGTGGATAAGGTGATATCCTTTACCCCGACAGAAACAGGGGACTTTGAGTTTTCATGTGGAATGAAGATGCAAAAGGGTTCCTACACGGTTGTGGAAAAACGCCGTCGTGTCTTAAGTTTACTGGGTCGCTTTTGGATTACTAGTATCTTTACCCTTCCTTTATTGATCTTGATGATTGGGATGTGGGCAGGATTTGTCTCCCATCCAGTCAGTCGCTGGGGGACTTTTCTAGCGACAACGCCGATCATGTTGGTAGCAGGAGTACCTTTTATCAAGAGTGCCTGGGCCTCATTTAAGAAGCACCATTCCAATATGGATACCTTGGTAGCTCTTGGAACCCTGGTAGCCTATGTCTATAGTGTATTTGCCCTTTTTACTGGTCAGCCAGTATACTTTGAGGCTGCGGGTTTTATCATCTTCTTTATCCTTTTAGGGCAAATCTTTGAAGAACGGATGCGTAACAATGCCTCCGAGGCTGTGGAAAAGTTGTTGGATTTGCAGGCAAAAACGGCTCAAGTTCTCCGTGATGGGAACTATGTCGAGGTGGCGGCAGAAGATATCCAAATTAATGACTTGATTCGGGTCCGTCCTGGGGAAAAGATTGCGGTTGATGGGACGATTGTAGAAGGAAGTACGACCATTGATGAGTCGATGGTGACAGGTGAAAGCTTGCCTGTGGAAAAATCAGTTGGTGATGCAGTTATCGGCTCCACTATCAACAGCAATGGGACCATTCTCTTTAAGGCTGAAAAAGTCGGTAGTGAGACCCTCTTATCTCAAATTGTGGACTTTGTCAAAATGGCCCAATCCAGTCGTGCTCCAATTCAAGATTTGACGGATAAGATTTCAGGTATCTTTGTTCCAGTGGTGACGATTTTGGCCATTGCGACTTTCTGGGTTTGGTCCGTGCTTCTGGGCGCGTCGCTTCAAGAGGCCATGCTCTATGCAGTCTCTGTCCTCATTATTGCCTGTCCTTGTGCTCTTGGTTTAGCAACCCCAACAGCCCTGATGGTCGGAACCGGCCGTAGTGCTAAGATGGGGGTTCTGATTAAAAATGGAACAGTTCTTCAAGAAGTGCAAAAGATTCAAACCGTTGTGTTTGATAAGACAGGGACTATTACCATTGGCCAACCACTTGTAACCGATGTTGTAGGAGATGAAGCGCGTGTCTTGACACTGGCTGCTAGTCTTGAAACCTTTTCAGAACATCCACTAGCCCAAGCGGTGTTATCCCAAGCAGAAGAAAAAGGTTTGGTGTTATCCCCTGTGGAAAACTTCCAAGCGATTGAAGGAAAAGGGGTCCAAGGTCAAATCGACCAGCAGTTGGTGACCTTGGGAAATGGTAAACTTCATGACGGGACAGCGATGGATCCGGAGCTTGAAAAACGGATGGTAGAGTTGCAAGAGCAGGCCAAAACAGTGATCAATTTGGCTGTGGATGGGCAAGTGATTGGCTTGATTGCCATTCAAGATGCTCCGAAGGCCAGCTCAAAAGAAGCGATCAAAAAGCTCAAAGAACGGGGCTTGAAAACGGTCATGTTAACGGGGGATAATGAACGGGTGGCCCAAGCTATTGCTAAGCAAGTGGGAATTGACACCGTCATTGCTGATGTCCTTCCTCAAGAAAAAGCTAGCGCCATCCAAAAACTGCAAGAAGCTAGCAAGGTCGCGTTTGTTGGAGATGGGATCAATGATGCTCCAGCTCTCTCGATCGCGGATGTGGGGATCGCTATGGGATCTGGAACGGATATTGCGATCGAGTCCGGTGGCATCGTGCTCACGCAAAATGATTTGCTTGGCGTTGTGCGCGCCTTTGACATGAGTCAAAAGACCTTCCGCAGGATCTTACTCAATCTCTTCTGGGCCTCTATCTACAATATCCTTGGGCTTCCAATTGCTGCTGGAGTCTTTGTAGGACTGGGATTGACCCTCAATCCAGAACTAGCAGGTCTTGCCATGGCCCTTAGTTCTTTGTCTGTTTTGACTAGCTCTCTGCTTCTCAATGTTGCGAAAATTGATTAGACTCAACAAAAAAAGTGGTACAGAATTCATTTAATATTCTGTACCACTTTTTTCTCTTCTCTTCTCTTACAGCCACAAGAGAAAACAGAAGCATATATTTTATAATAAAATATCCTATTATAAGATAGTTTGTGAAAATTTCTCAAATTCAGCATCTGTTATGTAATAGGAATTGAGCATCTCTGAGCAGATCCTTATACATATGAATCTCTTTGTGTTAAATTAGTACTTCAATCGTTTTCATGAGAATGGTCAGAATAAATTCATTTTCAAGACGAGCTTTGATCGGAAAGATGAAGTAGAAGCGCTGTGCTTCATTTTTCAGGATCAAATTAGAAATAAAGGAGAGTTAGAATGACTCAAGAGAAAATTACTGCATCTGCAGCAATGTTGAACGTATTGAAAACAAGGGGCGTAGATACCATCTACGGAATCCCATCAGGAACACTTAGCTCATTGATGGACGCTTTGGCTGAAGACTAAGATATCCGTTTCTTGCAAGTTCGCCACGAAGAAACTGGTGCTCTTGCAGCAGTTATGCAAGCTAAATTTGGTGGCTCTATCGGGGTTGCAGTTGGTTCAGGTGGACCTGGTGCGACTCACTTGATCAATGGTATTTATAAAGAAAAAAGATCTTATTTTCAGTCTTTTAGCAATGCTTGGTCTTGTTTGTGTAGGTGGTTGGCATTTTATTTCCCAAAACCAAGCGCAGGCCGTAAAAGCAGAAGCAAGAAAAACATTTATTCAATCAAGCCGTCCGACCATTTTTTTCCATGGTTGGGGCTCAAGCAGTCGTGCTGAAAGACATATGGCTAATGCGGCTAAAAAAGCTGGCGTTACTCAGACTATTATCGAAGCTAAGGTAGCTGAGGATGGGACAGTCACTCTAAAAGGAACCATTCCTAAAGATGCTGTCAATCCGATTGTCCTAGTCAATTTTGACAATAATCGAGGAGCTAGCACTCAGGATCAGGGCAACTATGTCTACGCTGTTGTCAAAGCTCTCCAAGATACTTATGGAATTACGGAAATGAATATGGTTGCTCACTCATACGGGAATATGGCCATCGTCTACTATATGCTCCAACACGGCAGTGATACGAGTCTACCTAAATTGGTCAAACAAGTGGATATTGCTGGTCACTTTAACGGAATCATCGGTATAGATGAACCGGAAAATCTCACACTAGATGACGAAGGAAAACCATCTAGCATGACAGAGTCCTATCAAGAGCTCTTGTCTCTTGGAAATCACTACCCTCAAGGTCAGGTTGAAGTTCTTAACATCTATGGCAATACAGGTAAAGGGAGTGATGAGCGCGTGACCAATTTGTCTAGTCAATCTTTGGGCTACCTGCTTAAAGGACATGTCAAATCCTATCAAGAAAAGGAAATCTCAGGTCCTGGTGGCCAACACAGTAAACTTCATGAAACAGCTTTAGTTGATGGGCCGATGATTGCTTTCTTGTGGGGCAAATGAGTTTATAAGAAAACAAAAAATTCTAGTAGAGGATGTCTACTAGAATTTTTTTAATACAAATCCCAATCCAGAGTTGAGAATTTCTTGGTTCGGGTTATATAAAAATGCGTAAAATGAATTTCCATTGCTAAGGTCATCACAGTTGCGATGGAGATGACAGTAGTAGGATTGGCTGAAAAAAGAAGGGAGAGAGCCAGTCCGAAAAGGAAGATTCCTGCTTGGATACCATAAAATGTCTTATTATAGCGAAGGTAGCTCTTGTTTTTCTGAAAAAAATTAAATTTTCCGCTTGACAAGTGAGTGAACACTCACTACAATATCACTTGTAATTGAAAGTGAGTAAATACTCACCAAGGAGGATGCAAATGAAAACATTGCTACATTTACAAGATTTACAAAAATCTTTTGGTCAACAACTTGTGTTAAACCACGTTGGTTTTGAATTACAGTCTGGGGAAATCATTGGTCTAATCGGTCCTTCTGGTGCTGGTAAATCAACCATGATTAAAACCATGTTAGGGATGGAAAAGGGAGATAGCGGTATCGCTTTAGTCTTAGACCAGACCATGCCCAATCGTCATATTCTGGGAGATATAGGCTATATGGCCCAGTCAGATGCTTTATATGATGCTTTGTCAGGACAAGAAAATCTGGAATTTTTCGGTCAGCTAAAAGGACTTTCCAAAAAAGACTTAACAACAGAAATTGCCCATGTGTCTCAGGTGGTAGATCTAACAGATCACTTAAATAAGGCTGTGTCTGGTTATTCCGGAGGCATGAAACGACGCTTGTCGCTGGCGATTGCGCTTTTAGGAAATCCTCAACTCCTGATTTTGGACGAACCGACAGTTGGAATCGACCCTTCTCTTCGAAAGAAAATCTGGAAGGAATTAATTACTCTTAGAGACAAGGGTGTAGGAATTTTGGTTACCACCCATGTCATGGATGAGGCAGAGCTGACAGATAAGGTTGGCCTCTTGTTAGGTGGAAACATCATTGCCTTTGATACACCAAAAAATCTCAAGGAAAGTTATGGTGTTTCAAGTATTGAAGAAGTCTTTTTGAAAGCGGAAGGAGAATAAGATGAGAACCCTTGCCATTGCAAAAAAAGTTATCAAAGAATTGCTTCGTGACAAACGAACCCTTGCCATGATGTTTGTGGCTCCAGTCTTTATCATGTGGTTGATGAACCTCATGTTTTCGGCTAGTACAACCGTGAACATCAAGCTAGCAACGCAGGATCTACCAACTAGTTTGGTAAAGAAAATGGATGATCTGGACCATGTCAATGTGAAAACATACAAAGACATGGAGCAAGCCAAAGAAGACTTGGCTGATGAGAAAGTCGACGCCGTCATTTCTTATAAAGACGGGGAGTATCAGGTAGATTATGCCAATACAGATGCTTCGAAAACTGCTATGACCCGTCAAGTATTGCGGACCAGTATCGCCAGTGAAGGCACCAATCAACTATTAACTCGTGTTAAACAGGCCCTTCCTCAATTGAAACTCGATGCAAAATCACCAGAAATTAAGGAATCTTATGAGTATGGGAATGAAGATACAGGTTTCTTTGCCAAAATGATTCCAGTCTTGATTGGATTTGTCGTCTTCTTCTTTGTCTTCTTGATTTCAGGGATGGCGCTGTTGAAAGAACGCACCAGCGGGACCCTAGATCGCTTATTAGCCACTCCGGTCAAACGTTCTGAAATCGTCTATGGTTACATGATGTCTTATGGAATCATAGCTATTCTTCAAACAGCAGTTGTTGTTTTAGCAGCTATTTGGTTGTTGAATATTGAAGTTGTCGGAAGTTTATTAAATGTTATAATAGTTAATGTGGTATTGGCTCTTGTAGCACTCGCCTTCGGAATTCTCTTGTCCACCTTGGCCAAATCAGAATTTCAAATGATGCAATTTATTCCTCTTGTGATTATGCCGCAGCTCTTTTTCTCAGGAATCATTCCTCTTGGTTCAATGGGAGAGTGGGCAAAAACAATTGGGAAATTCTTGCCTTTGACCTACTCAGGTGATGCCATGAGTCAGATTATTCTTTACGGACGTGGACTTGGAGATATTTTACCAAATATTGGTGTTCTACTAGTCTTCCTTGTCGCTTTGACAGTTCTCAATATTGTCGGCTTGCGTCGTTACCGTAAAGTATAAAATATAAATATACGAGGATGAAAATGAGTGAGAGTGTTTTTGAGTCGTTTGAAGCTTATCTAAAGGGTGCAGACTATCCCAAGGGAAAGAAAAAAATCATGCAGGCGGCGGTCGATTTGATTTCTACTAAGAGTTACAATGGAACCTCCACCTTACAAATTGCTAAACATGCGGGACTTAGCCAAGCAACGCTCTTCAAGTATTTCAAGACCAAAGAAGATTTATTAACGGCTATTTTGCACCCTGTTGTTCCAGGACTTTTCGGTCGTTTTTTTGAAGAACTTTTAGCCTTAGAAACGACTGAAGAAAAGGTGCATTATCTGGTCCAAAATCGTATGGCCTATCTCAAAACGAATCGCGCTTTGATGAAAATTATTCTTCAGGAAATTTTTTCAAATAAGAAACTGAGAAAAGAACAACTTTATATTTGGAATACTCTTCAGGATAAATTATTAGTACTCCATAAGGAATTGATAGCAGATTCACGAGTGAATCCTGAAATCACGGTTCCTCAAATGGTTCGTATTTGTATAGGTCCCTTATTGGCCTACTTTGCCCAACTCTATATCGTTAGCGACAATAGTGACATAAGAGAAGAAGACTTAAATTTGTTGGAAAAACAGATTTTAGGTGGTTTGTGGAAATAAAACCTGACTGCAATCATATTTCTTAAAGTAGCATACAAAAAGACATGTTTCTATCTAAAGCAGATTCATGTCTTTTTTTGTTGGATTTATAATTTTAATTATAATCCTTCAATCACCTGACACAGTGCCTCCACATCTTCCTTTTGAGTGGACCATGAGGTCGCAAAGCGAATGACAGTTAGTTCGTCATCATACTTTTCCCAGAAGGAGTAGACCACTTTCTCAGAGAGTTTTTCCATCTGCTCTTTTGTCACCAAACAAAAGATCTGGTTGGTCGGATTTTCAAAATAGAGAGGAAGTCCTGCTCTTTTACAAGCTTGACGGATCTGATTAGCATAAGTAATCGCATCATGGCCGATAGTGTTATATAGATGGTTTTTGAACAATTCGTCAAATTGGATGCCTAACAGTCTGCCTTTGGCTAAGAGAGCGCCATGTTGCTTGATGATGGTGGTCATATGAGGAAGGAGACGAGGATTAGGAATGACCACCGCCTCTCCAAACATGGCCCCGCACTTGGTGCCACCGATGTAAAAAGCATCACAGAGCTGGGCGAGGTCAGCTAGAGTCACATCATTTTCAGGACAAGCCAGAGCATAGGCTAGACGTGCTCCATCGACAAAAAGCTTAACATCGTGCTTTCTGCAGACTTGAGCAATAGCTTCCAATTCTTCTCTTGAATAAAGTGTTCCAAGCTCAGTCGGTTGTGAGATGTAGACCATGCCTGGCATGACCATGTGTTCGTGATTGCCATCTGCCCAATAATCTTCAATAGTTTCTTTAATTTGTTGGGCGGTCAATTTACCGTCTGCTGTATCGAGTTCTAGAACCTTGTGGCCGCCAAACTCGATGGCCCCAGCCTCGTGCACACTGACATGCCCAGTTTTCGCTGCGATCACTCCTTGATAAGATTGAAGGAGGCTATCGATCATGATTTGATTGGATTGGGTCCCGCCCATAAGAAAGCGAACTTCTGCTTGGAGACAGTCACAGGCCTCTCGAATCTGTTCAATGGCACTCTTGGTAATCGGATCTGTCCCGTAACCTGTCATTTCCACTTGGTTGGTTTCCATCATACGTTTGAGAATGTTAGGGTGTGCTCCTTGTAAATAGTCATTGGCAAAATTCAGTTGTGTCTTCATTTGAATGTTTCTCTTTCTTTGTTGATGATATTAGTTTAAAATACTTATTGATATAACACAAACGGCAAAAACTCATCGCATCTATGATATAATGTAATGGATAGAGAGGAGCAGTTTATGGATGCCAGTAAATGTCAGGCTGTTTTAGTAGCTAGTGAGACCGGTTCTTTTTCAGCAGCAGCAGAACAGCTGAACTATACCCAGTCAGGGATTACGAGAATGATTTCAAGTTTAGAGGAAGAATTAGAATTCCCGATTTTCATACGCAACAAAAAGGGTGTTCGCTTAACGGAAAATGGCAAGTTGATGATTCCCTATTTCAGGGAGATTGTTGATGTCAATCAAGTAGCTACCCAAGTCAGTGAGGAAATTAAAGGGGTAGTCAGAGGTTCCATCACAATTGGCTGCTACTTTAGCGTGTCCTCCATGTGGATGCCTAGCCTCCTAAAGACTTTTTCCGAAACCTATCCATTGATTCAAATTACTCTGTTAGAAGGTGGCAATAAGGAGATTGCCAAGTGGCTAGCCGAAAAATCTGTCGATATTTGTCTGTGCGCTGAGCCTCAGGATAGTGGGGAGTACAGCTGGAAAGAATTGTATCGAGACCCCTTGGTGGCTTGGTTGCCTAAGAATCATCCCAAAGCCAAACAAAAGACTTACAAGATTAAGGATCTGGAAACAGAAGATTTTATCCATACCTTACCTGGTCAAGATACAGACCAGGACCGCTTAATCAAGCAAGAAGGCCTTAATCTGCAGACACGATTCACAACCAAGGACGGCTTTACGACCTATCAGATGGTCAAGGCTGGTCTAGGAGTCAGCTTCAACCAAGCTATGATTGCAAGAGACTGGAAAGAAGAAGTGGTGCAAGTTCCTCTTAGTCCGAAACATTTTGTTTCACTGGGAATTGCTCTTCCTAAAAAAGAAAAAACTTCCCCAGCTGTCCAACGATTTATGGATTGCCTTGATTCTTGGTTGAAAGATTTGTTGAAATAATCTGTTATTAGCATATTAGGAGAGAGTATGATACATAAACATGAAATCCCAATTTTAGAGTTTGATGACAATCCTCAGGCTGTGATTATGCCGACCCATGAGGATTTAGGTTTGGACTTGCCGGCTAGGTGTGTTTACGGCTTTTTAGAGGAAGAAGTAGAACGCTATGCGATATCAGTTGGCGCTGAAAAAGTTGGCGAATTTGTCTCTGCCACCAAAACCTATCCTGTTTATGTCATGAATTACAATGGGAAGGAAATTTGTTTGGCTCAAGCTCCAGTTGGCTCAGCTGCAGCTGCACAATTTATGGATTGGCTAATTGGTTATGGTGTAAAGCAAATCATATCAACTGGAACTTGTGGCGTCTTGGTAGACATACCAGAGAATGTTTTTTTGATTCCGACGAGAGCTTTGAGAGATGAAGGTGCAAGTTACCACTATGTTGCGCCATCTCGCTATATAGACATGAATGAACAAGCTCTTGGAGCCATTGAGAAAACGTTAAAACAAAAGAAAATCCCCTATGAAGAGGTCATGACCTGGTCTACAGATGGCTTTTATAGGGAGACACCAGACAAGATTTCCTATCGTATTGAAGAGGGCTGTAGCGTTGTAGAGATGGAATGTGCAGCACTAGCAGCAGTTGCCCAATTTCGTGGAGCTATTTGGGGCTTACTTCTCTTTACGGCAGATTCCCTTGCAGATATTGACAATTACGATCAACGAGATTGGGGTTCAGAGGCTTTTGATAAGGCTTTAGAGCTTTGTCTAGATATCATTGTTCAGATGTAATTTTGATTCAATAAAAAAGAGCATGACTATATAATCTTGCTCTTTTTATATGTAAATCACTATTTCAAAATATCCCAAAGTTCTTGGGTGGTATCAGCTACAAAATCAGGCTTCCCTGCCAATAGGGTTTCGTTTACTCCAAATCCCCAGGTTACCGCTATTGTTTTGATGCCAACCGTTTTTCCTCCAATCAAGTCGAACTTGGTATCACCAACAATGACGGACTGGTCTTTAGGTGCTTCATTTTCAGAAATGGCACGCTGCAAGACATCAGCCTTGTGAAAGGCACTAGGAGTAGATCCATAAATGCCATCAAAATATTCAGTAATTCCAAGGTGTTTGCACATCTCCAGAGCGATAGGTTCATTTTTTGAAGTTGTGATAAAGATTTTTTTGCTAGTATCTTGACTAAGTTGTTGAAGGATTTCTTTTATGCCATCATAGAGGTGAGCCTCCAATTGCCCTTTAGTCTCATAATAGTCACGATAAATTTTGACAGCTTGGTCAGCACCTTCTTCACTAACCTCTTCTTTAAAGGTTACTTCGAGAGGTGGTCCCATAAAGGTACGAATTTTCTGATCACTAGGAACAGGAAGGCCTAGTCTTTCAAAGGTTTGAACAAAACCATTGTGGATTCCCTCAGAACTATCAACGAGGGTACCATCAAGGTCGAAAAAAATGTGTGTGAGTGTCATAGAATTCTCCAACAAAGTGTCCTTGGTTTATTATATCATGATAAAAACGGTTTAAGTGGTTAAGGCTATTTATCATTCTAAAGTTGACATAACTTTTTTATGTGTAACGGTACGTTCTTGCTTATTTCCAAGTGCTTTGATACGAGCTTCCAGAAGAATAGGACGACCTTGAACACTTCGCGTATAAATGAGGTTATATTTTCCTACACTTTTTTGGATGTGTTGGAGGAAAGACTCTGCATCTGCCTTACGCTTTTCAAACATACTTGGAACGGCAAAAAATTCGGTTTGATCTTTCACCTTGTGACAAGACTTTAAGATATAGCGTTGATTTTCGATAGGAGCGAAAAACTCAGTCAAAGCCTGAGCAAAGATTTCTTTCTCCCTCATGCTAGCACCCTTGAGATAGATAGCGTTATAAATCGCCTGTTTACTATCTTTTACCACTCTAGGAGCAGACTCTTCAGTCTCAATCTGACCTGAATCAAGAAGGGCTTGGTGGATAGCTTTACCAAAAATTTCCAAACGTTTATAGGGACTTTTATAGATAAAATATCTTCCCCAAAAGATAGCCAGTACAAGTAGCGCAAGTAAGAATATCGGTAGGCTTTGATTAAACGGCTTCCCAACAATTAGATATCTCCCCAAATCAATAATAAAATAAGTGACAGCTAAGGCTTGAGAAATAAGTAAGGCCTTCATCCAATCATTAAGGTATGCTAACGGTAAAAATTGTTTGTCGACTTCAACTTCATTAGCAACTTCCATTTCTTCGTTAAGAGGTAGAGCTTGTTGCCACCGGTCTTTAAGCTCCTGACGTTTTTGAGACAGAGTAATGGCATTTTGATTAAGTTTTTCTAGACCCTTTTGGCTAAAAGTTATTTGATTGAGGTCAAGGCGATCAATGCCAGATTCGATAGTGAGCTCTGAATAATGGAGACCAAGAAACTGTGTCATACGCCTATCTAACAAGTCTAGGTCAGGACTAAGTCCATAAAACTGTAGCTCTAATGTCTCATCATAATTTTCTTCATCATTTTGAAATTCAAACCACTTCCTAGGTGATAAATTAATAGAAACCAAATGCCAGATATTACTCGTTTTATCAGGATTGTCTGGCCAGACACGGATGGCACGTCCTCGCATCTGATTACTTAGCATGAAGCTTCCAACAAAACTAGCTAAAATGAGGGAGTTTACACAGGGGGCATCCCAACCTTCGCCCAATAAAGATTTGGTCCCAATAATCACCTGAATATATCCTTCTTGGAAAAGTTGGGTAAGGGCAGTCACTAGATCATGGTGAGAACCAGAAACACTCACCTTAAGATAGTCTTCTTGGCTCAACTGTCCAATAATATCATAGGATAAACGAGAATTAGGAATGAGTCGCTCCAGATGTTCTTTAGCTGAAGTTGGAATAATCACTAAACTTCCTGTCAATACAGCTATTGGTACTGTCCAAGACTGTTCAATCATTTCTCTACGAATAGATTCAAAGTAAGAGAGGACACCTAGTTGGGTAAATTGAGCATTTTTATCACCTAAATGAACTTGAAAATCCTTACGTATAAAGTCTGTCAAAACAAGTTGACGGAGATTATTTCCTAGAGACTGGTACTCTGCCTTAAAAATATCTCTAACAGCATTGAGTTTTCCCAATGATTGATTGAGCAGAACATCTTGTTTCTTATTCCGGATAAGTTTAACTTGATTTCTCTCGATAAGACCATTTGCTTTCAAATCACTCTTTAGCTGATTAAAGGCTTCCTCGGTAAATCCATACCAATTTGGGACCTGGAAAATCAAGCCATTAAGCAAGGTTTCAAACCACTCAAGCGTAAAAGTTGGCAAGGCTTTTGTAGCGAGAAGTCCTTGAAAACGTTGTGGGAAGGGCAAGTTTTTAGACCTTAAGAAAATCAGAATAGCAGAAAGATATTTAGGATTAGCCAATAGGTCATCATCGCTAATTTGGTTACTTAGTGCCGGACTAGACTGAATGGTGTTT
Organism: Streptococcus sp. HMSC078H12; assembly: GCF_001814615.1. Taxonomy (NCBI): domain Bacteria; kingdom Bacillati; phylum Bacillota; class Bacilli; order Lactobacillales; family Streptococcaceae; genus Streptococcus; species Streptococcus sp. HMSC078H12. The sequence continues at coordinate 143,663 of NZ_KV817343.1, forward strand.
GAGAAGTTTATATCTGTAGATAGTTTAGTTAGAAAGTTAAGTTTCTGCTTTTCAAACTGATCTAATTGTGTTCGTTCTTCCTTAGTTGGAAAGGCGAAGTAGACATAGTCCTGGTGAGGACAGAGCGTCCCTTCCTTAACCAGTTCAGGCACTGTAATTTCTTCATCAATCTCACCACACATGCTTATGTAACGCTCCCAAAGAGCAGGTTCTCCCTCGTATGGAGGGGTTGCTGTCAAGGAAATCATCTTAATTTTAGGAAAGGATTTACGAAAAATCTCTAAACTCTTCCACCATTCATTTCTTAAATGATGGCATTCATCCAGACAAAGAGTCCCTAAATCTTGGTCTCCAAAAGTTTTTCGAATATCGAAACCTTGAAAATCGAAATGCTCTTGTTGTGACTCATCATCTGTGTCCTCAATAAGACTATCGCCCACGACTTGGTTCATAGCACTGTGCAGTGCCTGATAAGTCGCAACCGTAATCATTTTAGGCCTCTTTAAGTCTTGTGAAATGAGTTGTTCTGCTTGGTTAGCATTACTTAAAAAAGCTTGTTTGATCCGATTTACCCATTGTTGACGGATGGTAACTGTCGGAACTAAAATTAAAGTTGGATTACCAAAGCGCTGTATAAATTCAATTCCTAAGGTTGTTTTACCAGAACCAGGAGCAGCCACCAAGTGAATCTTTCCATCATCCATAAAACTTTCGGCTTTATCGAGAACACGCTGTTGGTACTGTCGCCATTGTCCCTTAAATGAAAGCTGATCTAACATAATTTCCCTCCAATGTTATCTATCATTATAACACAGTTCAGATAACTAAAAGGTTGTTATTAGGGCTGAACAATCCTAATGAAGGATTGTTTTAACCATTAAAACAAAAGAATCAAAAATATAGGTTTGAACGAATCAGTAAGTGATTGACATTAAAGAAGTTTTAAGATAACTTTAAAGTAACGATTTAATCCGATCTTATCGAGGAGTTGCCATGAAAAAAATAAATCTTCTTTATTTATTAGCTATTCTGGCCATCATATCTGGTCTTTTACTATATTACTTGCCAGACATGACGTCTGGACATAATGCAGAGTCAAATCAAACAAGTCAGACTTTTAAGGAGAAGACGATTGTTCATGATTTTGGTACGACAAAGTTGAAAAAAGTTCCTAAACGTATTGTTATCCTCGACAACCTCTATGGTGAAATCTTGAATCCTTTAGATATCACTCCTGTAGGTGCAACAACTGGTCAAGCTGATAGTCAAGAATTTTCAACCCTCTTTAAGAAACAATACAAGGATGCAAAAGTGGTTTCAGTTGGTTGGCAGGGAAATCCAGATTTGGATAAGATTGCTGAGTTAAAACCAGATTTAATCCTTATGACAGGCGAGCAGGAAGACCTCTACGAGGAGCTGTCTGAAATTGCACCAACTGTTGGCTACCAGATCAACACTGATGAAAACTGGGACTATCACGAAACCTCATTAAAGGTAGCAGAAATCTTCGACAAACGTGATGAGATGAAGAAGGACCTGGATAGAGTGGATGCTAGGGAGGCTGTTTTCGCAGAGAATGTCAAAGCTAAGTTTGGCAATCAAAAACTCATGTACCTGCGCGTGACAGACAATGACATCCGTTATTACGCTTATGGGCATTTTGGTTATCTGTATGATACTTATCATTTCAATCGTGCTGAAACCTTCAATCCAGATGATATGTTCCAAGTTATCGATCCAGATAAACTAAAAGACATTAATCCGGACCTCCTGATTGTTCAAGCAGATTCTCAAGAACTCCTAGATAACAAACTTAAAAATAACCCTGTCTGGAGTAGCTTAAAGGCAGTTCAAAATAACAAGGTAATTTATGCTGATTACTCAACCTACATGCTAGGCTTTGGGATTGTCTCCCAAGAGGCCATAATGAAACAGATATCTGATGAATGGGGATTAAATTAAACTAAAAACGACCTTGATGGTCGTTTTTTCTATGTTCAAAAGTAGTCTAACTGATAAACAAGCGTCGAATATGTTTCCTCAAGGCAAAATAGAGCTGAATGGTCATGGGAATCCAAATCAAGGGCTCGCATAGGATAACGCCAAGGTAGCCCATAGAAGGAATAACCAAAAGAACAAAGAGAATTTTTCCAAAAAGCTCAATGAAACTAGAGGTTAAAGGCGTCAGTTTCTTACCTAGACCTTGTAGGCAATTTCTAAAACTAAAGAGCATCCCCAAAATAGGATAGAAGAGAGAACTGATACGGAGGTAGCGGCTGGCATTGTCAATAATCACAGCATTATCAGAACCAGAGATAAAACCAGCCAAAAAGGGACTTGCTATATAGAGAAGGACACAAGCAATGACAGACCAAGTGATAGAAACAAGACAAGATTGTTTTAAACCAGCCACTATGCGTTTAAACTGTTTGGCCCCGAAGTTTTGTGAGGTGAAGGTGGTCACCCCAGTAGCAAGTGAGGTCAAAGGGAGAACTGCGAAAGACATGATACGCCTTGCTGCAACCTGAGCACTGATGATAAGAGGGCCAAAACCGTTAATGGCATATTGTAAGGTCACAGTCCCAATCGAAACAATAGAATTCATGAGTCCCATGGCCATTCCTTGTCCAAAGAGGTCCAAATAAAGACTTGAATCAAGAACAAAGTCTGACTTGCTTGGTAGAAGGAAGGTCACTTTTTTCTTAATATAGTACAGACAGAGGATAGCTGAAAGTCCCTGTGAGATAATTGTCGCTAAGCCTGCTGATTGAACACCAAGATGAAGTTGTGTAATAAAGAAAATGTCTAAAACGATATTGACTAGTGCTGAAAAAATCAGAAAATAGAGGGCGGTAAGACTATCCCCAACCGCTCTGAGAAGTCCTGCACACAGATTATAACCCAAAGTTACCCCAACACAGGAGACAATCATAGAAATATACTGGTAGGACTGCCCGATGATTGAAGCAGGTGTCCCTAAAAATCTTAGCAAAGGATAGAGGCCGAAATGTCCTAGAATCATAACCAAGGCACTTAAGCCTAAACCAATCACAACGGTGGCCGCCACAGACTGACGAAGTTTCCTGTAGTCTTGAGCACCATAGTAACGTGCGATAACAACGCCCATACCATTTCCAACGCCAAGAGCAAAGCCGATAACCAAATCAAAAATAGCAGAAGAAGCTCCTACAGCAGCCAAGGCATCTGGACCTAGAAAGCGACCCACAATCATGACATCAGCAGTATTGTAGAGTTGCTGGAAAATATTGGATATCAAAATTGGTAGGGCAAAGATTAAAAGAGACCGCAAAATAGGGCCTCGTAAAAGATCAACTGACGAATTTTTCATAGAACTATTATAACAAGATTGTAATTGTGAAACAATGATAAAAAGCCATCCTAGGATGACTTTCAGAAGAAATTATATAAATCAATGCTCACGGGCATTCCATTTAAATGCAAAATTTGAAATAAAGATAAGTACAAATACCCAACAAATTAAAGCAAACACACTTGACTCAAATATTTGAAATTTTTCAAGTTTTATAAAATATTCTGTGTTAGCTCCTATAAAAGAAAATCTCGTGATGTAGCTCATAATTTTATTGCTCATATCAGATGAAAGCATTGGTAAAAAAGTAGCTATAATCAAGACAATCATACTAAATAATGTTGTGTGAGTTTGAGTCTTAGAAAACAATCCTATAGACAAATTCAACAGAATAAATGCTAACGTGGTCAATACTACTACAACAAAATACGTTAGCCAACTTGGAATAGCTATTCCAAATATTACAGGCATAAACAAAGCCGATAAAACAGAAAAAATAAAAGGAAATGAAATGACAGAAATTATATAATTATACTTTGTAACACCACTCAATATCAATGTTCTTAAATTCTTCTTCTCTTTTTCTTCAGAAATCATCATTGAAGTAAAAGTACCAGCTGTCATACTATAAATCAAACTAAGTCCCATGTTTAAAAAATACATTTCGCCATGAATCATAGGGATAGCTTGTAAAATAGCAAAATCAACAAACGGTGTAACTACACATACAAACAACAAAACTTTATTACTGATTATGTATTCCCAACGCAACCATAAAAGTGCCATCAATCTATGCATTTTTTGAATCCTCCGAAATCTTTATAAAAATATCCTCAAGCGTATTTTCTAAAGTATGCACACTAGCTACATCAGAACCACCTAAATATTTAGCCGCCTCTGCTTGAGATACCATTATCGAATCTCCATTTTTAAAACGAATAATAGCCTTATCTTGCTGACTATATTTATCTATGATTTCTTGAGGAGAACCATATTCTAATATATGACCTGAATTCAATAATGATATACGGTCACAAATCTTAGTAGCTTCATTCATATCATGAGTTGTTAAAAATATTGTTGTTCCCTCATTTTTTAAATTCAACAGAATATCATGTACTTTATTTGATAAAGCAGGGTCCAAACCCGATGTAGGTTCATCTAAAAAAAGAATTTTAGGATGATGCAAAATTGACCGAATAAGAAGCATACGCTGTTTCATACCAGTTGATAGTTTTTCTGCCTTCTTATCTTTATCTTCAAATAATTCCAGTTCCTTCAACATAGCATCAAGTTTATCTAAACTCACATTGTGATATTTAGCAAAGAATTGCAAGTTCTTATAGACTGTCATCTTTCCATAAAAACCAACAGTATCACTCATTATACCAATATTTAAAAAATCCGAAGGAAGTAACTGATTGGACTCTTTATTTAAAATATAAGCTTTTCCGCTATCCTGTGTTAACTGTCCCGTCAAAATATTTATAGTCGTCGTTTTACCAGCACCAGAAGGACCTAGAAAACCAAAGATTTCCCCTTCCTTAATCTCAAACGAAATATTGTCCAAAGCAACTTGATTCCCAAAACGCTTAGAAAGATTGTCTACTTTTATCATTATATTCCTCGTTTCTAATGTAAACACTTGTAATCATTATAAAAATGTTGAACTATACATATATTATAACTGCGAAGGTGAATGACATATTTGCTGTAGCTATCGCTTACAAGGTTACAAAAGTTATTATCATTGCTCATATTACTTGTCATGTGACCACTCACTAATAAAATAATGATATAACAATGAAGCTATACATTAGTTTTTCATTATATCACTTTTCTTATCATTATCTAATAAAACACTGATATTTTATCATATTTCGAGAATATTTATAGTTAAAAAGCCATCCTAGGATGACTTTTGCATATTTTGTAGATAGCGTCTAAGTATTTGTGTCATATGATTGTAACCCGCCGCAATCATTGGAATTTGTAAGTAAATATAAGGTAGGGTGTACTGGCTCTTAGTCTCTGAAATGAGGTGAAAGAGGATGCCACCAAAGAGATAGAGGAAGGCATAGAGGCCTAGTGTTGCTCCATCTCCCATTCGTTTATAAGTGAAAGCGTAGTAGAACACACCACCGAGATATAGGACTAGGAGATAGCCTTGCATATAGGTCACAAAAAAGAGATGCAGGGTTCCATCGTGATAGATGGAGGTCGCAAACCTATTCCACAAAGGCTGAAACTTGTCTTTACTTGGACCGTTCCAGATGGACTGGAAGCTTCCCTCTGTCCAGGAACTGATAAACTTGGTGCTAAAAAACCAACTGGCCTCATCGGGATGTGCTAGAAGATATTGAACACGTCTATCAAAAAGATGATTGGCGCTTTTTTCAATCTTTTCGATATTGCCCTTTTTCTTAGCATAAATGTCACGGACATAGCCGGTATACCATCCTGGCATTCGTTTAGAATCGGGTTTGTCCTGTAAGCCCATAGCCAACCAAGCAATCTGAGGTGTTCCAGGAATTTTTTGGTGGGTGGTAATCTCGTAGTAACTGGTCGTCGCCTTATGCAAACTCATAGGAAAGGCAAAGAAAGCTAAGACTAAAAGCAAATAGCGATACCGTTTTTCTCTAAGCGTTAAGAGTATTAGAATACCAGATAGAGCAATAATGAGAATGATGTTGTTGCTCCTTACCCAGTAGGCCAAAGATAGCATGACCACCGAAAGAATCGCATTCCTAGCCTTACCACGTCTTAAGTAACGTAGAAAGAAGAGAATAGCAAAACTAGAAAAGAACAACCCATACATAAGTCCATAGGCAAACATAATGTTAAAGACTAGAGGCAAGAAACCAAAGCTCATGATGACAGCCAAACGACTAACTAAACGCCTTGTAAATAGTTCATCCGTGATTTTCCATGTAGCATAGTTCATACCAATGACCATGCCAAGATTCAATACATAGAAAACAGAGATAACTGGTAAAGGAATTAGATAGAGAACCAAGCGTTCAAAACTAAGCAAACCCAACTGATGCGGATAGCGGTAGAAGTAGGCTCCTGGTTTTATTAGGGAGAAGTTGCCAGCATTGAACTGGACTGCTCCTTTAAAGACAGTACCTGCATCGTCTCGACCAGCAAAACTGGTCAGAAAAATCAAAAGTAGGCCAAAACTCACAAAGCAAACGGAAAAAAAGACGAAAATCTGCTTTGTTGTCAGTTCCTTTAAGATTTTAGGCCAGAGAAGGGTCAAAAGCAGAATGGCCCCACCTGAAACATAAACGTACCAAGGAACGCTACTAATCTCTGCCCACTCAAAGTATCCCGTCATCATGGTCGTGCGAATGAACAAAGTAGTTACAAATAATAGCCCAAAGACTAAGAGCCCCACATAGCGCCCTAACCATTCTAAAAAAGAACTCGTATATGACATAAGAGCCTTCATGCTGAAAGTCTCCTTTAATATAGGTAATTACCCTTATAGTTTAGCACAGTCATCGGAAAAATGTAATGAAAACTAAAAGAAAATCCCATTCATCAACGAAAGAAATTGATCTAATGAAGACATAGAAAAACTCTCTCGTTTCTAAAACAAGAGAGTTTGATTTTATAAAGCAGATTACTTCATCCGCATACTATCAATTTTTTCTTCAGTCGGTGTGACACGTAAGGTCTTTTGTCCCGTATAAGTTACAAATCCAGGCTTACCTGCCGTTGGTTTATTGAGTTTCTTAACATCAATCATATCGACTTGAACCAAGTTTGACAGACGTGCCTTAGAATAGTAGGCTGCCAATTCAGCCGCATCAGTTTTGACCTCGTCGGTTGGATTAAGATTGTCCTTGATAACCACGTGACTCCCTGGAATATCCTTGGCGTGGAACCAGAGCTCACCTTTTTTAGCCATCTTGAAGGTCAACTCCTCATTTTGCAGGTTGTTACGACCAACCATGATAATGGTCTTACCATCAGAAGCCAGATACTGTTCAGGTTTCTTGCGTTTGTGGCGCTTGTCAGTTGAACGACGCTTCATAAAGCCAGCCTGAACAAGCTCCTCACGAATATCCTCGATTTCATCCATGTTGGCTTGAGAAAGACTAAATTCAACACTCTCCAGATAATCAATAGTCTGCTTGGTTTCCTCAATCAAACCAGTCAAGTGCTTAACAGCTTCCTTGAGTTTCTGGTATTTCTTGAAGTAACGCTGAGCATTTTGGTTAGGCGTTAGAGCAACGTTTAGAGGAATGGAAATCTTTTCACCAGTGTAGTAGTTGTCTAGTTCGACACTATCCTTGTCATTTGGTACCATGCTGAGGTAGGTGGTCAAAAGCTCACCTTTTTGACGGAACTCCTCAGCATTTTCAGTTGCCGCTAGCTCTTTTTCTTGTTTAACAAGTTTCTTCTTGTTTTTTTCCAGCTCATTTTGCACACGATGGATCAAATCACTAGCCTGTTGAGCCACACGGTCACGCGCCGCCTTGTCCAAGTAGTAGTAGTCCAAAAGGGCTGACAAGGTTTCAAACTCAGGTTGGTCCTGACTATCTGAGAATCTTACAGCTGAAAATGCCTTAGCCGTTAAGTTTGGCTCTACTTCACGATTGAAGAAGGCACGGAAATTCTTGAGTTTATCAGTCTCAAGTAAGGTTGATAATTCATTGGCCGTGTCACGCCCCAAACCTTGGAAAAGTTTTTGAAGGTTTCTAGCTGACAAATCCTCAGTCTGTAGGATTTCAAAGAGTTTTTCGTCTGGTATGTCGTAAGGATTCTTAGCGTCCGTCTTAGGAGGAGCGATGTAGCTAGACCCAGGCAGAATAGTACGGTAACTATTTTGTGAGAAACCAACATGCTTGATAGACTCAATGATTTTGCTCTCGTTCTTGTCAATCAGGATAATGTTGGAGTGTTTCCCCATGATTTCCATAACAAGAGTAACCTTAACGCTGTCACCGATTTCGTTTTTGTTTGATACGGAAATCTCAAGAACACGGTCGTTTTCCAGTTGCTGGATATCCTCGATAACCGCTCCCTGAAGGTATTTCCGCATAATCATGGTATAGGTGTTTGGATTCTGTGGATTTGGCAAGTCAGCCTTGGTCGTTTGAATACGTCCAAAAACAGGGTGAGCCGAAAGCAGAAGCTTGTAATTCTGACGATTGTTACGAATGGTTAGGACCAACTCACGCTCAAAAGGCTGATTAACCTTCTGAATACGCCCGTAGAGAACCTGCTCACGCAACTCAGCCGTCATATGATGAAGAAAAAAGCCGTCAAAAGACATGATGTACTTCCTTTCTTGTTAGTGATAATAATTGTTTTATTTTAAAAATAAAATTTTCTGTGAGACTTTCCTTAGGTGTTGGCGGACGTCAGCGAACTTTTACAAAGTTCCATGACTAATTTTTGAGCCTAACGTCTCAAAAATTCCGAGCGCCTGAAACCTTTTAGTTTCAGGCGCTTTTAACACGGCGGAAAGTCTCGGTTAATTGCTCGCTCTGCTCGAAAAATAGTTATTTCAAAAACTTGAAGAGTTTATGAACTTTGTTAGTTATTTTTAAATAATTTGCATACGTTATGAACGTAAATATTGCCTAACTATTATAGCACAAAGAGAGTAAAAATGCTTTGAATGGGTAGTCGGAATTGAGTTTGTTATTATCATGGATCATTCTTTATTACAAAAATTGTTCCGCTAAATCAGTTAAAAGTTATGGCTTAGATTATCCTGAATACCTTTGAATTTATATCTGACTTGTGGTATCATTTAATATGCTGAAAATTAAAGGAGCATTAAATGAACGATATTAAAAAGATATGCAATGCGACTAATTTGAAATACCTAGCTGTTGCACTTATGTTTTTGGACCAAATTTATCAGATGTTCGGGAGTATGGGGGCACCTATATGGTTGACGATGTTGGGACGTCTGTCTTTCCCAATTTTCCTCTTTCTTGCTGCTGATAGTTTTCACTACACTCATGATCGTATGGCTTTTCTCAGGCGTCTGCTTTACATGAGTTGGTTTATGATCATTGGCAACGCCATCATTGGTAGTATTTTTCATAATGGTAGTATCGGTTTAACCAACAATGCCTTTTCAACCTTCTTTATCACTGGGATTTTTATTTGCTCTTGGGATTTGTTGGCTAAGGGGCTTCGCGATAAATCGAACAAGGAGTTGATTCAAGGGATTGGTGTTTTTCTCTTGCCGATTCTTTCGTCTATTCCAGTTGTGATACTTGCAGGCATATTTGAAACGCCACATGCAAACCCAATCGTTGTGCAGATTGTTGCCTTTATCTTGTCACTAGTGCCAAGTATTATCATGGTAGAGGGTGGCTTTGTTATGGTTATTCTTGGGTTGCTATTCTATATTTTCCGTACCAATCGCATTGCTCAAATCATTGTCTTAGCTGTTATTTCAGTGATTGCCCATCTCTTTGATCCGACGGGTGTGCAATGGATGATGGTCTTTGCTGCGATTCCTATGTATTTTTATAATGGTAAGCGTGGTAGTGGTAACAAGAATTTCTTCTATATTTTCTACCCAGCCCATATTTATCTCTTGTGGATCCTAGCAAGTTTGTTTAGATAAAATGACAAAGACAGTCCTTGTGCTGTCTTTTTTCGTGCTCAAAGTCCGTTTTTATGGTTTGTTTCCTGCTTCTAAAACTGCTATAATTTAAGGCGTAATAGAATCAAGTGATAAGTCAATTGGAGGTATATCATGACAAAAGTAGCAGTAGTATTTGCGGAAGGATTTGAAGAAATCGAAGCTTTGAGCCCAGTGGATGTCTTCCGCCGAGCAGGGTTTGACTGTAGCATGCTTGGACTTGAAAGTGCGTCTGTAACTGGCTCACATGGGATTCAAGTCGCTATGGATGGCGTATTTGATGGCAATTTTGCGGATTACGACTTGGTGGTCCTTCCTGGAGGTATGCCTGGCTCAACTAATCTACGCGACAACGAAACTTTGATCGCCTCTCTTCAAGAGGCTGCAAAAGCTGGAAAATATGTTGCTGCCATTTGTGCGGCACCAATTGTTCTCGAACGTGCTGGCCTTCTTGAAGGGCGTAAATTCACATGTTTCCCTGGTGTTGAGGAACAAATTGCATCTGGCGAGCATCAAACTGACTTGGTGGTTGTTGATGGCAATATTGTCACTAGCCGTGGTGCCGGAACAGCCCTAGCCTTTGCTTACGCCTTGGTTGATTTGTTGGGTGGCGATGGTCAGCAGTTGGCTCATACTATGGTTTACGACAGATTGTTTAAATAATCTTATTTTAAGACTCTTGTTCAAGACTTCTAACACCTCTTGTTAGGAATATTGACAATTCATGTTACTCTATGAAATGATTGAGAACGTATCACACAGAGGGCCTAGTTATAGGCTGGAGAGACCTTAGCTTAGTTTTATGAGCTTTGGTTTTTTCTTTTCTCCTTTGACATCCGTCTTGAAAACGGTTATAATAATCACGAAATAACCTTTAAATGAGTCCAGAGAGGCTTAAAAGGTCGGACAGAGTGAAACAGCAGGGTTCTCCTGTGATTTTTTGTGCGACCTTGCCATGTGGCGAGGTTTTTTTGATGACATTTTGCAGTTTAGAAAGGGTTGTCATGATATTAGTTGAAGATTTAACCATTGTGAGTCAGCGTGAGATTGCACCTCGTATTTTTGAGATGGTGCTTAAAGGAGAGATGGTTGCAGATATGCAGGTTGGACAGTTCGTCCACCTCAAAGTTCCAGATCCAAGCAAGCTCCTTCGTCGTCCAATTTCCATTTCAGAGATTGACTATGACAAGAAAGAGGCAACCATTGTCTATCGTGTGGAGCGTGAGGGAACAGCTATCCTTTCTAAGATGGTAGCTGGTCAAACCATTGATACCATGGGCCCTCAGGGAAATGGTTTTGATATTTCTGTTATCGAGGCTGGGCAGAAAGCCCTCCTCGTTGGTGGAGGTATTGGTGTGCCACCTTTGGTTGAGACTGCTAAGCAGTTGAAGGCTAAGGGAGTGGAAGTTGTATCAGTCATTGGTTTTGCCAATAAGGATGCTGTCATCTTGGAGGACAAGCTCAAAGCTTGTGGTGATGTTTATGTGACGACTGATGACGGTTCATACGGTATCAAGGGTTACGTTTCGACAGTCATTGATAGTTTCGACTGGACACCAGATGCCGTTTACAGTTGCGGAGCTCCAGGCATGCTTAAATATGTCGATAGCAAGTTTGAAAATCACCCTCACGCCTATGTTTCTATGGAAGCTCGTATGGCTTGTGGTATGGGTGCTTGCTATGCCTGTGTGGTTCACGTTAAAGGAGAGTCGGACGCCAAAAATCTTCGTGTTTGCGAAGAAGGACCAGTCTTCCCTACTGGAAAAGTTATCGTCTAGGAGGTTACTATGTCAGAGATGAATTCAGAAAATCGTTTAGCTATTAGCCTTCCAGGGCTCGACTTGAAAAATCCTATTATCCCGGCCTCAGGTTGCTTTGGTTTTGGTCAAGAGTATGCCAAGTATTATGATTTGGATAAACTAGGTTCCATCATGATTAAGGCAACGACCGCCAACCCTCGTTTTGGTAACCCAACACCCCGCGTGGCAGAAACTCCATCAGGCATGCTCAATGCCATTGGCTTGCAAAATCCAGGTGTTGATGCCGTCTTGTCTGAAAAACTCCCTTGGTTGCAGGAGCATTATCCAGAGCTTCCCATCATTGCTAATGTGGCTGGATTTTCAAACGAAGAATATGCGGAAGTCTCTCACAAGATTTCCAAAGCTAGCAACGTCAAGGCTATTGAGCTTAATATCTCTTGTCCAAACGTGGACCATGGCAATAACGGCCTCCTCATCGGACAAGTCCCAGACCTTGCCTATGCGGCAGTAAAAGCTAGTGTCTCTCACTCTGATGTGCCTGTCTATGTCAAACTGACACCGAGCGTGGCTGATATCACAAGTGTCGCCAAAGCAGTCGAGGATGCCGGTGCGACAGGTTTCACTATGATTAACACCTTGGTCGGTACACGCTATGACTTGGCTACTCGCAAACCTATCATTGCCAACGGTCAAGGTGGCATGTCGGGGCCAGCCGTATTTCCAGTAGCCCTTAAACTTATCCGCCAAGTTGCCCTAGCTTCTGATCTACCAATCATCGGTATGGGTGGCGTCGACAGTGCCGAAGCGGCCATCGAAATGTTTATCGCTGGTGCCTCAGCCATCGGTGTCGGAACAGCCAACTTCGCAGATCCCTATGTCTGCCCTAAAATCATTGACCGCCTCCCTGAAGTCATGGACAAGTACGGAATCACAACACTTAAAGACTTACGCAATGAAGTTAGAACTGACTTGTTGGGGAAATAGAATAATTGATTTAAAAGTAAAAAGATGGAAACTAAAACTTCCATCTTTTTTTGATTATTTTCTTCTTCGAGCTCTGATTCCCTCAATTACAGTGGCAATTGCCTCTAATTCCCCATCTGTTAACTGTTCGCCATCTAGAACTAAGTTAAGTTGAGAGAGTTGTGAAATCTCAATTCCATTTGAATTCTCTTTCTTTATTTCTTCTTCAAGTCCAAATTTTGTAAGTGAATAATATATTTTCTCGTAAGACTTGGGTAACTCATCAAAAGAGTCCTCAATAAGTTTTTTTAGTTCATCTCTGTATTTCTCAAGCCAATACTGCGTAACTTCTGCGTCTATATCTAATGTTTCAATAAGATCAATTTTTTTATTAAGACGATTTGGTGTTGATTTTAATACATCAATATTCAGTTCCTGTTTCAAGTAACTATTTTGATAATCAGCAAAATCACTCCAACTATAACCTATGAAATATACATGCAAATCATAAGGTTCGATGTTCTTTAGATATAAACCTTTAGAATCCACACAAATTTTTCGACCACAGCTATAATATATAGTATCTTTTCCTTTATGTTCAATGGTAAGTTTACTTTTCCATTTCTCAAAACACTCAGTTGTTGTATAGCGATCCCGTAAAGTCTCGTCAAAACCACTAGCTTTAGCAAGAACTAAAAGATAACTCTCTAGGAATTTTTCTGAGGGAAGTCGTTTCCCAGTTTCAACTAGTGAGATAAGTGTTGATGATGTTTTTGTTTCCTGCTTGATATCTTGAGCAGTCAAAGATAGATTTTCACGTTTCTCTTTTAACCATTTTCCAATCATACAGCAACCTCTCTCGTAGTAATATCGATAATGTGTCCATCCGAAATAATGTCTTCACTTATAAACATTTCTATATTTTCTGGCCTCACGAAACTAGAAAATAAGACCTGTTGACCTTTATTTTGTAACCATTTTGTTAGTTTAATAAGTTCTTTTTTAGCCAATTCAGTTTTGAGGGAGTCGACACCCTCAAAAACAAGAAAATCAATTCCTTCAAAAATTTCAGAAACGTTCTGAGAAATTCCATCATCTTTATTTGATGTAATAATATCTTCAAATTCGGAGGCATTGAAGTATTCAACATTTAGTTCTGGGTGTAATTCATTTATTTTCTCGTAAACCGAATTTAGTACTATTTTTGTTGTTTCTAGTTCGTTACAATATAGAATAAGAGGAATAGATTCTTCATCCAAATTAGTGATAACTTTTTCAATAGTTTTATCTAGTAACTTAGTAGATTCATTGTTGAAGTTTTCTTCAAAACTATCTGAATGTTGATTACTGTAATATTGTAGTGTGTCATATAGATTCTGAGCATCAAATCCTTCCCCTAGAAAAGTAACCTTATTTTGTTCACCTGTTGGGTAAGCTTTAATTAATTGGTTTAGTAGAACCCCTAGATCTATACCGTTTTTTAGAATTGCATCATAAATTTCTGAGTCGTTTTGATTTAATATATTTCCTTGATTTTCTATAAAATCAAGGAAACTAATGACAATTTTTTCTTCTTCTGGAGAAAAAATTTCAATAGGAGCCTTAAGTGTTGTTTGTAACTGAACTACAAATGTATCAATTACCTCATTCTTAAGTTTAATTTTCTTTTTCGTCTCATAGCGTTCTTTAATTATATCCCATATGTTATTCCTCTTATCTTCTGAAATACTCATAAAGAAACGATCCAAGTAATAAATTATAAAATCTCCCGAATCAAGTTTTTCGATATGAATATTATCTTTCCATTCCAAATAGTCAGTTTCATCGTCTGTCATATTATCACTTACTGAAAGATCTGCTAGCTTATCTAGTATATCATAAAGCATGGTAGCCGATGGCAAGTGCTTTTGGACTTGATAATTTTCTATCTGTTTCATTACCTTCTGATATTCATCAGAGTTACTGTTAACTCGAATTTTTTCAGCATGCATTTTCAATAGTTGTTCAAGCATGTTAACACCTCTTTCTTATTTTACAAGATTATTTTACAATGTAAAAATGGATATAATCAATAGAAGTAGAGGTTTAAGATTAGGTATTTAGAACAAAATCCCCCTTTGACATTCCCTTATAAAAGCGCTATAATAGAACAAATTGAACTGAACCTTTAATCGAGTCCAGAGAGGCGAGAAAGGTGTACTGAGATGCTACGGCATCACTAAAGGGTAGGGACTGCCCTATTTTCGTGCAACCTTCGCTGACTGGCGGAGGTTTTTTGTGTGAAAGGATATAAGAAATGAGAGAAAATCGTCCTGTTATTGCCCTTGATTTCCCTACTTTTGAGGATGTGAAGGCTTTCCTTGCTAAGTTTCCTGCTGATGAAAAGCTCTATGTGAAGATTGGTATGGAACTTTACTATGCGGCTGGGCCTGAGATTGTGCGCTACGTTAAAGAGCTTGGTCATAGTGTTTTCCTTGACCTTAAGCTTCACGATATTCCAAATACTGTGAAATCAGCTATGCGTGTCTTGTCTAACCTTGGCGTTGATATGACTAATGTGCATGCGGCTGGTGGTGTGGAAATGATGAAGGCTGCGCGTGAAGGCTTGGGAGATGGTCCAATCTTGCTTGCTGTAACACAGTTGACCTCTACCTCTGAAGAGCAGATGCGTGATTTTCAAAATATCCAAACCACCCTTCAAGAATCAGTGGTTCATTATGCTAAGAAGACTGCTGAAGCAGGTCTTGATGGTGTTGTCTGCTCAGCACATGAAGTAGCAAAAATCAAAGAAGCGACGAATGAAGATTTCGTTTGTTTGACACCTGGTATCCGTCCAGCAGGAGCAGCAGTTGGTGACCAAAAACGTGTCATGACACCTGCCGATGCCCGTCAGATTGGTTCAGATTACATTGTTGTTGGTCGTCCAATTACACAAGCTAACAATCCTGTAGCAGCTTATCACGACATTAAGGCCCAATGGAACGGTCAATAAATTTTGAAAAAGACCTTATTTCATAGGAAAATAGATGGAATTAGGTTATAATAAAGAATAGAAAACGCTTTACGGAGGATAATAATTATGACATTAGCATCACAAATCGCATCTGACTTGCTCGATATCAAGGCTGTTTACCTTAAACCTGAAGAACCATTTACATGGGCATCAGGAATCAAATCACCAATCTACACAGACAACCGTATTACTTTGTCATATCCAGAAACTCGTACACTTATTGAAAATGGTTTTGTGGAAAAGATTAAGGAAGAATTCCCTGAAGTAGAAGTGATTGCAGGTACTGCAACTGCTGGTATTCCTCATGGTGCGATTATCGCTGACAAAATGAACCTTCCATTTGCCTACATTCGAAGTAAACCAAAAGATCACGGTGCTGGTAACCAAATCGAAGGTCGTGTGGTTAAAGGCGAAAAAATGGTTGTTGTTGAAGACTTGATTTCAACTGGTGGTTCTGTACTTGATGCTGTAGCAGCTGCAGAGCGTGAAGGGGCTGATGTTATCGGTGTTGTGGCTATCTTTACTTACGAATTGCCAAAAGCTGAGAAAAACTTTGCTGATGCTGGTGTGAAATTGGTTACTCTTTCAAACTACACTGAGTTGATCAAAGTTGCTAAAGTTCAAGGCTACATTACAGCAGATGGACTTCAACTTTTGAAGAAATTCAAAGAAAATCAAGAAACTTGGCAAGACTAATTATCAAGATTTAAGGCGGAACGTTTTAGGCGTTTCGCTTTTTTTAGTATAATTTAGGAAAAGATAAGCAGGGAGAGTATAAGATGTCAATTAATGAGTGCTCAGATGCAACGGCAATGGCTGAAGCCGTGCAAAATAAGACAGTCAGTCCCCGAGAACTAGTGGAGGCTACCATTCGTGAAGCGGAGAGGACGAATCCTAAGATAAATGCTATCGTCAGTCAACGCTACGAGAAAGCTATAGAAGAAGCTGAAACTAGAGACTTTTCAGAGAAACCTTTTGCTGGAGTACCGATTTTTCTAAAGGATTTGGGGCAGGAACAAGCTGGTGAGCCGTCAACTGCGGGTTCTCGTCTATTTACTACTTATCGGGCTAAGGAAAGCGATAATTATGTTAAGAAGCTTGAGGAACTGGGCTTCATTATTTTAGGGCGTTCTAGCACTCCTGAGTTTGGCTTCAAAAATATCAGTGATGCTCAGATTCATGGTTCTGTCAATCTACCTGATGATGTCACGCGTAATGCTGGTGGCTCAAGTGGTGGAGCGGCTGCTCTTGTGAGTTCTGGCATTTCTCCCTTGGCACCAGCTAGTGACGGAGGGGGCTCTATCCGTATTCCAGCTTCCTTTAACGGTCTTATTGGTCTCAAGCCTACCAGAGGACGAATTCCAGTTGGTCCTGGTTCTTTCCGTGGCTGGCAGGGAGCCTCTGTCCAGTTTGCTTTAACTAAGACTGTACGAGATACAAAACGCTTGCTCTATCACATGCAGACGTGTCAGATGGAAAGTCCCTTTATTCTACCGAAGCTTAGCAAAGTGTCTTTAGAAGAACCTGTTAGACCTTTGAAGATTGCTTTTTCGACTGTCTCTCCTATTGGTGGTAAGGTGTCAGAATCTGCTATTGCAGCGACAAAAAAGGCTGCTAGAGCCTTAGAAAGTCTAGGACATCATGTGCATGAAATCAGCGACCAGCCCTTGAATGGGGTTGAAGCCATGCAGTCTTACTACATTATGAATAGTGTCGAGACAGCTGCCATGTTTGATTCTATAGAGGCTGGTTTAGGACGCAAGATGACCTTTGAAGATATGGAGTTGATGACTTGGGCTATTTTCCAATCTGGGCAAAAGATTCCCGCTAAAATTTACTCTAAAATTCTAGCCCAGTGGGACCAGTATAGCCATCAGATGGCGAATTTTCATGAGACTTACGATATTCTTCTGACACCTACAGTTGCGGATGTGGCACCTAAGCATGGACAGTTTGCCCTCTCTGAAAACTTACAAAATCAACTCAAACATATGGCTGATTTTGACTGGCCAAAGCAACAGGAACTTATTTGGGAAATGTTTGCGGATAGCTTAGATTGGACACCTTTCACGCAACAAGCAAACCTGACGGGACAACCATCAATTTCTTTACCTGTCTATCGGGATGATCAAGGTCTTTCACTCGGAGTTCAATTAACAGCTGCTAAAGGAAGAGAGGACCTCCTCTTACACTTGGCCCAACAGATGGAAGAACGTTCGGTTTTTAGCTAAACATTCTTATTTTCAGTTCAATATTTTGTGAAACCCTTTCAAATAGTATAGGCTAAGATTATAAGTTTTTAACTTAACTTCATTTTTTAAGGAGATACACATAGATGAAAAAGAGATTTTTCGCCGTATTTAGCCTAATTTTGGCTGCGGTCTTTTTGGTTGCTTGCTCGTCACAAAGTACAGGTGAAAAGAACTGGGAAAAGATTGAGAAACGTGGGAGCATCAAGGTTGCGACTGCTGGAACTCTTTACCCACAAAGCTACCACGATGATAAGAACAATTTGACTGGTTATGACGTTGAGATTCTCAAAGAAGTTGGAAAACGTCTTAAGTTGAAAATTGACTTCACTGAGATGGGCGTGGATGGTATGCTTACTGCTGTAAATAGTGGGCAAGTAGATATCGCTAACTACTCACTCGAAGATGACAACAAGAACGTTAAAAAATTCTTGCGTTCTGAACCATACAAGTATTCATTTACATCCATGGTAGTCCGTGAATCAGATAATTCAGGAATTTCTTCATGGAAGGACCTCAAAGGCAAGAAAGCAGCCGGTGCTGCAAGTACCAAGTACATGAAGATTGCCAAAAAAATGGGTGCTGAACTTGTCGTATATGACAATGTTACCAATGACGTTTATATGCAAGACTTGGTAAATGGTCGTACAGACGTTATCGTCAATGATTACTATTTGCAAAAGATGGCAGTAGCCGCTATCAAAGACAAGTACCCTGTTAAGATCAACGATGGTATCTACAGTAACCCTTACTCAACAAGCTTTACTTTCTCATTGAAGAATAAAACTCTTCAAGAAAAAGTTAATAAAGCTATCAAAGACATGAAGAAAGATGGTACCCTTACCAAGATTTCAGAGAAGTTCTTTGCTGGTCAAGACGTTACAAAGAAAACGAAAGTTGACTACACTGAGATTGACATCTCTGATGTTGAATAATATGAGCGATCCGATTGGATCGCTTATTTGCTAAAGAATTGTTTAGAAAGATAGACTTATGATTATTGATTTTTCACTGATTCTAAAGAGCATTCCCTATGTTCTATCAGGTTTGCCCTATACTTTGGGGATTTCCCTTTTAAGCTTTATGGTGGGGAATGTATTTGCCATCATCCTTGCCTTTATGCGGATGTCGCAAAAACCTTGGTTGAAGTATCCTGCCCGTGTTTATATTTCCATCATGCGTGGGGTCCCTATGTTGGTCGTGCTCTTCATTCTTTATTTTGGTTTGCCTTACGTTGGTGTTCAGCTGCCCGCCCTTCTTTGTGCCTTTATTGGTTTCTCCTGTGTTAGTGCCGCTTATATGGCAGAGATTTTTCGTTCATCCATAGCTGCCGTAGATAAGGGGCAGTGGGAAGCCGCTCGCTCTCTTGGTCTTCCTAAGAAGTCTATTATCCGTCGAATTATCTTACCTCAGGCCATGCGTATAGCAGTAGCACCTCTTGGTAATGTCATCATTGACATGGTAAAGAGTTCCTCGTTGGCGGCTATGATTACAGTGCCTGACATTTTCCAAAATGCTAAGATTATCGGTGGGCGTGAGTATGACTACATGTCTATGTATATCCTAATCGCCCTTATTTACTGGACTTTGAGCTTCACTCTGGAATTACTTCAAGGCTATCTTGAAAAATGTTTAGCTACCTATTGATTATTGAAAAAATTTTTTGATTATCTAATAAAACATTGAAATTTATTTAATTCTAATCTTATAAATGTGGTATAATAAAAACGATTTAACAATCAGAAAGGTATTTTGGAATGAAGAAGAAAACAGTCGTTGCAACGACCCTATCAACCCTACTTGTCTCAACTGCCATCTTGGCCAATGCTGTCCAAGCTGACGAGGTAGAAACTCATGCAGCTGTAACAGCACCAAGCACTGAAGTAGTAGCTACAGAGGCAACTACCAATGCGACATCTACTACAGCAACAACTGCATCTAGCGAGTCTGCAGCACCGGTGGCTAGTTCAACATCAGTTGTTACTGCTTCAACAGCTGAAACAAGCGAAACAGCAGTTGCCACTGCAAGTGAAACTGCAACTGCAGCCGCAACTCCTACAACAGAAGTCGTAACAAATGCTAGCACAAGTACCAGCAACGACACTGTAACAGTCCTTCACACTAACGATGTTCATGGTCGTATGGTTGAAGATGATCGTAACGGAGTTATTGGTGATGCCCTTTTGTCTGGTATCGTAAATGATTCTCGTTCAAAAGGAACAACCCTTGTCTTTGACTCTGGGGACTCATTCCAAGGTCTTCCAATTTCTAACAGTTCTAAGGGTGAAGACATGGCAAGCGTCATGAATGCTGTTGGTTTTGATGCCATGACAGTGGGTAACCATGAGTTTGACTTTGGTCTTGATCAATTGCGTCGTTTGAGCAAACAAATCAATTTCCCAATCATCACATCTAACGTATATGTAAATGGCGTACGTCTTTTCCAACCATCTACAATCGTTGACAAAACACCTGGTGTTGATGGAGATGAAGTAGTCGTTATTGGTGTTACAACACCTGAGACAGCTACTAAGACACACCCACGTAATATCCCTGGTGTCTCTTTCACTGATCCTATTACTGAGGTTAAGGCTGTTGTTGACCAAGTGGAATCAAATGCCCGTGCCGAAGGTAAGGAATACAAGACTTATGTTGTCCTTAGTCACTTGGGTATTGATACAACAACCCCAGTTGAATGGCGTGGATCAACTTTGGCAGAAGCTCTTTCAAACTATGCACCTTTGAAAGGAAAACGTGTTCTTGTCCTTGATGGTCACTCACACACTCTTCACACAGCGACATACGGCGATAACGTCACTTACAACCAAACTGGTAGCTACCTTAACAATGTTGGTCGCGTCGTTTATAATTCTGACCGTGTCTTGTCACATGGCGTGATTTCACACGACGAAGCTAAAAAGAATTATCAAGTTAACCCAACAGTTAAAGCTATGATTGATGATATCCAAGCTAAGTACAAGGCAGATTCTTCGAAAGTCGTTATTGAAAATAGCCCTGTTAAACTTAGTGGTGACCGTATGGACGTTCGTGTTCGCGAAACGAATCTTGGTAATGTGGTCGCTGATGCTCTCTTAGATTACGGACAATCAGCCTTCACACACAAGTCTAACCTTGCCGTAACAAATGGTGGTGGTCTTCGTGAAACAATCGCTAAAGACAAACCAATCACTAAAGGTGATATCATTGCCGTTCTTCCATTTGGTAACTCAGTTGCTCAAATTCAAGTAACAGGTCAAAATATCCATGATATGTTTGTCAAATCTCTTGGTTCTATTCTCCAAGTTGACGAAAGTGGTAAAACTGTTCTGGATGAAAATGGTCAACCTCTCCTTGAACCATCTGGCGGTTTCCTTCAAGTTTCTGGAGCTCGTGTTTACTATGACACAACTCTTCCAGCTGAAAAACGTATCTTGTCAATTGACATTTTGGATCCAGAAACTGGTGTCTATAAACCACTTAACACAAACGGAACTTACTACCTTGTAACGAATGACTTCTTGGCTGCTGGTGGTGATGGCTTTACAATGTTGGGTGGCCCTCGTGAAGAAGGTCCTTCAATGGATACCATCTTTGCTGATTACTTGACACGTGCAGACCTTTCTAAGTATGCCGTTATCAATCCAAACTCACGTACCATTTCAATTTCAAGTGCTGATTTTGCTGCCTTGAACAAGAAAGAAAATGCAGCAGACCCTACACTTAATCCATTGGCACCAGTCACTCCATCAACTATCGCTAAAGATTTAGAAACTAGTAAACCAGTCGTATCTAAAGTAGTGACGACTCCTAATGGCAAAGTATTCTTCATTTCAACAAGAAGCGAAGCGCTTAAAGAAACAGAAAAAGTGACAGAAGCTTCTACACAAACTGAAATCCTTCCTACAACAGGTGACAAGGGCTCACACGCAGGTCTCCTCGGACTTGGTATGTTGCTCACTCTCTTTGGACTTAGTGGTAAACACAAAGGCAAAGAGAAAAACTAAGAAGTTTGCAGATAAAAAAAGAGTTAACCATTTGGCTAACTCTTTTTTGTTTTCTTCTTGTTGCTATGTGTTTTTCGATACTGGCTTGGTGTTTGGTCGTAATAGTGTTTAAATTGGCGGTTGAAATTGGATAGGTTATTAAAACCAACATTGGTAGCGATTTCCAAGACTGGTTTAACGCTATTACGAAGCTCCTCGCAGGCAGCATTAAGTCTTGCTTGAATGATAAATTCCGTACAAGAAGTACCGGTATGTTGCTTAAAAATCGTCATAAAGTGTGTCTTACTATAACCCATAAGTTCTGACAACTTTTCAATCGTGAGATTTTCAGCATAGTGTTGATTAATGTAATCTATGATTTCTCGAATTTTTTCGTTTTTGCGGTAATGATCATCAGAAGTTTTTCGCTCGACCAATCGATAGAAGTAGAAGAGGTAGATTAATTCCTCCAACTTTGACTTGAGAAGAAGTTCATAGTGACGGTCTTTCTGACGAATCATTTTAAAAATCTCAAGGAGGAGAGTTTTGATTTCCCTATACCCTTCATCTGATGGTCGTAGACATTGTTTAAACTTGAAATTAGAATTCTGCAAAGGCTGTAGATAACGAAGACTAAGTGGGTCCACCAGCGACTGCCCCAACATATCCAAATGAAAATGTAGGGTGTCCGTATGATGAGGCTGATTATCTACTGGGTGAATCGAATGAAGGCCATTCGGACGAATTAAAAAGATATCTCCAGCTTGACTGTCAAAATAGTCATAATCAATGTGATAACGAGCTGTCCCCTCATAAACATACTGAATCTCAAGTTCAGGATGCCAATGGAAAAGAATATCAGGGCGTCCATTTTCAACCTTGGTTTCCGTCAGTCGAAATGGAAGCAGGTTATCGTCAAAATCTATCAAATGTTTAAAATCAGTATCAGTAGCTGTTTGACCCATCGTAAACCTTTCAAAATCATAGGATAGTACCATGATAGCATTTTCTTTCTTAAAAAGCATGAGTAAATCGTTTTATGGTATTGATAGGTTTTAGTTTACATAAATATATTTCTGTATTTATATTATGAACAAAAAAAAGATGACAAAGCATCTTTTTACATAAATTTAGTTATGTTTATTTTCCTAGACAGAACTGACTAAATAGTTGAGTAATCAGTTCATCTGGAGCAGCATCACCAGTAATTTCACCAAGAATTTCCCAAGTACGTGTCATATCAACCTGTAAGAGGTCAACAGGCATGCCTAACTCAAGACCTTGATTGACTGCTTCAAGACTTTCGAGAGCTTTTTCAATGAGTGAAATGTGACGAGCATTTGAGAGATAAGTAGCATCTTTCTCTACTAAACCAGCATTATCAAAGAAGAGTTGATTGATGCGGTCTTCGATTTTATCAATGTTCTCATTTTTCAAAACTGAGATTGGGATGACATCTTCGGGAAGTTCTTCCATTTGGATTGCTTGAGGAAGGTCAGTCTTATTTAGGAGAATGATGCGATTGCTATTTTGGCTGATTTCTAGTAATGTACGGTCTTGTTCAGTTAGCGGTTCAGAGCTATTGAGGACAAGAAGAACCAGGTCAGCCTCTTCGAGAGCTTTTTTAGAACGCTCTACACCAATCTTTTCAACAACATCGTCTGTGTCACGGATACCAGCGGTATCAATTAACTTAAGGGGAACGCCTTTGATATTAACGTATTCTTCAATGACATCACGTGTTGTACCCTCAATGTCTGTAACGATAGCTTTCTCTTCACGTAGAAGATTGTTAAGGAGACTAGATTTTCCGACATTTGGACGACCAATGATTGCCGTTGAAAGACCTTCTCGTAGGATTTTTCCTCGTTTGGCAGTAGCCAGAAGATTTTCTAGAAGTGCTTGGAACTCTTGAGTTTTTTCACGGACAAGATTTGTGGTCACTTCTTCAACATCATCATACTCTGGGTAATCAATATTCACTTCAACTTGAGCCAAAGTGTTAAGGATTTCTTGGCGCGTGTTATTAATGAGATCCTTGAGCGAGCCATCAAGTTGAGAAACGGCAACGGCCATAGCCTTATCAGTCTTAGCACGAATCAAATCCATGACAGCTTCGGCCTGGGTCAAGTCCACACGACCATTCAAGAAGGCACGCTTGGTAAATTCTCCAGGTTCGGCCATACGAGCACCAGAACGGATAAGGAGTTGAAGGATTTCATTGGTTACAGCGACACCACCATGGGTGTTGATTTCTACGACATCCTCACGTGTAAAGGTCTTTGGTGCACGCATAACACTGACCATGACTTCATCAATGGTTTCATCATTTTCCACGATATGACCGTAATTGATAGTATGTGAAGCGACCGTTTCTAAATTTTTTCCTTTGAAAACCTTATTAGCAATAGCAACTGCATCGGTTCCAGATAGGCGAACAATACCGATAGCACCTTCACCTAAAGGTGTTGAAATTGCAGTAATCGTATCAAATTCTTTGGTAATTGACATAGTTATTCCTTTGGATTTTTTCTGTATTAGTTGTAAAATGATTTAATTTCATTGTAACGCAAAAGACCAGTAGTAGCAAGGATTGGTGCCGATAAAGTCAAGAAAAAAGAGCCTAGGCTCTTTTTGTTTATTTGTGACGTTCAAAGTATGATTTAGTTTCTTTGAAGATGATTGGTGAGAGGACAAGTAGGGCAATCAAGTTAGGCAATGCCATCAAACCGTTTACGATATCCGCAATTTTCCAAACAACATCAAGAGTGAGGTAACCACCAAGAGCAACCATGACTACAAAAATGAGGCGGTAGAGTGGAAGGAATTTCGTTGATTTGAAAATGAATTCGAAACAACGTTCACCGTAGTAAGACCAACCCAAGATTGTTGTGAAGGCAAAGAGAACCAAAGAAAGTGTTAAGGCAATTTCACCAAATGTACCAAAAACAGAAGAGAAGGCTGCTTGTGTCATTGGGGCACCTTCCAGGCTACCTGACCATTGACCCGTTACAAGGATAGCAAGACCAGTAAGCGTACAGATGATGATCGTATCAATGAAAGTACCTGTCATTGAAATCAAACCTTGTTCAACAGGTTCTTCGGTCTTAGCAGCAGCTGCAGCGATAGGAGCTGATCCAAGACCTGACTCATTTGAGAAGACACCACGCGCAATACCAAGACGCATTGCAACCATGACTGTCGCACCAGCAAAACCACCAACGGCTGCTTTACCAGTAAAGGCAGATTGGAAGACCGTTTCAAGGACTGGAAGAAGTTGATTAAAGTTAGTAAAGATAACTACAAGAGCTGCTAGGATATAAAGTCCAGCCATAAACGGTACGACTTTTTCAGAAACTTTAGAGATAGATTGGATACCACCAAAAATGATGGCCGCAGTGATAAGTGCAAGTAAGATACTTACAATTTTTGGTGACCAGTCAAAGCTATTTTGAAGTGAAGCGGTGATTGAGTTAACTTGAGAGAAAGTACCAATCCCCAACCATGCAACAAGCACACCTGCAAAGGCAAAGAAGTAGGCCAAAGGTTTAGCAATTGTTTGCCATTTCCCAGAAAAACCGTGTGTAATGTAATACATTGGACCACCAGAAACATTACCTTGGTCGTCAAGTGTACGGAATTTAATAGCCAAAAGACCTTCGGAATATTTGGTTGCCATACCAAAGAAAGCGGCAATCCACATCCAGAAAAGGGCACCAGGTCCACCAGTCTTGATGGCAGTAGCTACACCGACAATGTTACCTGTACCAACAGTTGCTGCAAGAGCTGTTGCAAGGGCAGCAAAACTAGAAATGTCACCTTCCCCTTTATCTTCAGCAAAGATAAGTTTAAAAGCTTTAGGAAGACGAAGAACCTGCAAAAGTCCAAGGCGAATCGTTAGGTAAATCCCTGTACCTACAAGGAGGAAGAGAAGGGGTGGCCCCCAGACAAAATCATCAATAGTAGTAAAAAAGTCTAACATAAGTATACAATCTCCTTGAACCGAGACGTCAAAAAAGAGGTTTGGCTTAACCAGACCTCTGAGAATACAAAGCTATTACTACAAGTTAAAAAACTTGCAATGCTTTCTGTCCTTTTACCTGAGAGTTTCGGTTGTTACCCCTTGCCCCTTCGGTGTCTTGTTTACAGCTAAGGCTGCTTCAAGATCTCTCCAGAAGTCCGTCAATCACCAGTCATCCTGATGACATCATTCGGTTGTTATTTTATTGTGATTATATCTTATCGAAAAAACCGAACAGTGTCAACACTAATTTTCATCAAAACTATAAAAATCCGAATATTATTCTTTAGAATGTCTTCCTCTAAAGCTAGAAAAATCTAGGAAAATCAGTAATCTTAAGCAAAATCCATCTAAATAAAAACAAACAATTATTTTCTAAGGATATTTGACACTCATTATGAATAGAGTCTGCATTTTCATCCAAAAAATGATAAAATAGTAGAGCTTATTTTTGAGAATGGAGAATATGATGAACCCATTATTAACTGGTATGAATGACAAACAGGCCGAAGCCGTCCAAACGACTGAGGGGCCTTTATTGATTATGGCTGGTGCAGGATCTGGGAAGACACGTGTGCTTACCCACCGCATTGCCTACCTCATTGACGAGAAAATGATTAACCCCTGGAATATCCTAGCCATTACCTTTACCAATAAGGCAGCTCGTGAGATGCGTGAACGTGCTATGTCTTTAAATCCAGCAACTTCAGAAACCTTGATTGCGACCTTCCATAGTATGTGTGTGCGAATCCTTCGTCGTGAAGCGGACCATATTGGCTACAACCGAAATTTTACTATCGTAGATCCTGGGGAACAACGTACTTTGATGAAACGTATTCTCAAGAATCTTAACCTGGATCCTAAGAAGTGGAATGAACGTGCCATCTTAGGGACGATTTCCAACGCCAAAAATGATCTATTGGATGAAGTGGCCTATGAGCATCAAGCTGGTGATATGTACACCCAAATCGTTGCTAAATGTTACAAGGCCTATCAGGAAGAGCTCCGTCGTAGTGAAGCTATGGATTTTGACGATTTAATTATGATGACTTTGCGTCTCTTTGACAAAAATCCTGATGTCCTCGCCTATTATCAGCAGCGTTATCAGTACATTCACGTCGATGAGTACCAAGATACCAACCATGCTCAGTATCAGTTGGTAAAACTCTTGGCTTCTCGCTTCAAGAATATCTGTGTCGTAGGTGATGCGGACCAATCAATCTACGGTTGGCGGGGGGCTGATATGCAGAACATCCTTGACTTTGAGAAGGACTATCCTGAAGCCAAGGTAGTTCTCTTGGAAGAAAACTACCGTTCAACCAAGAAAATTCTCCAGGCAGCCAACGAAGTTATCAAGAATAACCGCAACCGCCGTCCAAAGAAACTTTGGACTCAAAATGACGACGGTGAACAAATCGTTTATTACCGTGCTAATGACGAGCGTGATGAAGCTGTTTTTGTTGCTTCAACTATTGATAACATTATTCGTGAAGAAGGTAAGAACTTCAAGGATTTTGCTGTACTTTACCGTACCAATGCTCAGTCTCGTACTATCGAGGAAGCCTTGCTCAAGTCAAATATTCCTTATACCATGGTTGGAGGTACCAAGTTCTACAGCCGTAAAGAAATTCGTGATGTCATTTCTTACTTGAACTTGATTGCCAATCCTGCGGATAATATTAGCTTTGAACGTGTGGTTAATGAACCTAAACGTGGAGTTGGACCTGGTACACTCGAAAAAATTCGTACCTTTGCCTATGAGCAAAACATGAGTCTCCTAGATGCATCAGCTAATATTATGTTGTCACCGATCAAGGGGAAAGCAGCTCAGGGCGTTTACGATTTTGCTAACATGATTCTGAATCTACGTGACCAGCTAGACGGGCTAAGTATTACTGAAGCGGTAGAGGCTGTTTTAGATAAGTCTGGTTATCTGGATGCTCTTTCTATGCAACAAACACTTGAAAGTCAAGCACGCATTGAAAATATCGAAGAGTTCATGTCTGTTACTAAGAATTTTGATGAAACCAACTCCGATGGTACGGAAGATGAGACTGGTATTGACCGTTTAGGCCGTTTCTTGAACGATCTAGCTTTGATTGCTGATACGGACGATGGTGATATGGAAGCAGCAGAAGTAACCTTGATGACTCTCCATGCTGCTAAAGGACTTGAATTTCCAGTTGTCTTTCTTATCGGTATGGAAGAGGGGGTCTTCCCTTTGTCTCGTGCCTCAGAAGATCCAGAAGAACTCGAAGAAGAGCGTCGCTTAGCTTACGTAGGTATTACCCGTGCTGAAGAGATTCTTTTCCTTACCAACGCTAATACACGTACGCTTTTTGGTAAGACTAACTATAATCGTCCTAGCCGTTTCTTGCGTGAAATTTCAGATGATTTATTACAATATCAAGGTCTAGCACGTCCAGCAAATTCATCATTTGGTGTTCGTTTTACAAAGGAAGAGCCAACACAATTTGGTCAAGGCATGAGTTTACAACAAGCGCTTCAGACCAGAAAAGCAAATGCACAACCTCAAAGACATACTGGCGCTCAGCCATTTTCAAAAGCTACTGGCGGACTACCTTTTGGTAAGACTTCAGACTCTGGGAATTCAGCTACTGACTGGGAAATCGGAGATATCGCTCACCACAAGAAGTGGGGAGATGGGACCGTCCTAGAAGTAACTGGAAGTGGCAAGACACAAGAACTTAAGATAAAATTCCCAGAAGTTGGACTTAAAAAGGTTTTAGCAAGTGTAGCACCTATTGAGAAGAAATAGAAAGGGACCGAAAGGTCCTTTTAATAAGCCCTCCCTATCACATTGATAAAAAATTTCTATTAGACAGCTAGCTTTTCTGGGTGTAGAATGAAAGCAACTTTTGTTTTGGAGGACACCCATATGTCACGAGAATTTTCATTTGAAACCTTACAATTACACGCTGGACAAACACCTGACAAGGAAACAAAATCACGTGCGGTTCCAATTTACCAAACGACTTCATATGTTTTTGACGATGCTCAAGAAGGTGAAGATCTCTTTGCTCTTAGAAAACCGGGTAATATTTACACACGTATTACCAATCCAACAGTAGCAGTACTTGAAGAACGTATTGCAGCCCTCGAAGGTGGTGTTGGTGCCTTGGCTACGGCTTCAGGTATGGCGGCAATTACCTATGCGATCCTTGGTTTGGCACATGCTGGCGATCATGTTGTTGCTGCGACAACCCTCTACGGTGGAACATTCAATCTCTTAAAAGAAACTCTTCCACGCTATGGTGTCACAACAACTTTTGTAGATGTTGACAATCCTGAAGAAATTGAAGCTGCTATCAAAGATAATACCAAACTAGTCTTGATTGAGTCTTTAGGTAATCCGCTTATCAACATTCCTGATTTTGAAAAGATTGCTGAAATTGCTCACAGCCATAAGATTCCATTGGTTGCTGACAATACTTTTGGTACTCCATATCTCATCAATGTTATCTCCCATGGTGTAGATATCGTAGTTCATTCTGCGACTAAGTTTATCGGTGGACATGGAACAACTATCGGTGGTCTTATCGTCGATTCTGGTAAATTTGACTGGGAAGCTTCAGGCAAATTCCCACAGTTGGTTGACGAAGATCCATCTTACCACAATATCAGCTATACACGTGATGTTGGTCCTGCAGCATTTATCACTGCCCTTCGTACACAACTTTTGCGTGACACAGGGGCTGCCTTGGCACCTTTCAATGCTTTCTTACTTTTACAAGGACTTGAAACACTTTCACTTCGTGTCGAACGCCACGTCGAAAATGCTAAAAAAATCGTAGACTTTTTGGAAAATCATCCAAAAGTTGAAAAAGTGAACTATCCTGGATTACCATCAAGTCCTTACTATGATTTGGCACAAAAATACTTCCCTAAAGGACCAGGTTCTATTTTCACTTTCCATGTTAAAGGTGGACAAGACGAAGCACGTACCGTTATTGATAATCTTGAAATCTTCTCAGATTTAGCTAACGTTGCTGATGCAAAATCTTTGGTGGTTCACCCTGCAACAACAACTCACCAACAATTGGCAGAAGCAGATTTGCTAGCTTGTGGTGTCACTCCAAATCAAATTCGTATCTCAGTTGGTTTAGAAAATGCAGATGATTTGATTGAAGATTTAAAACTAGCCCTTGATAAAATCTAAGTATTTTGATACTAAATATTCAAACCAGCTATAGAGCTGGTTTTTTGTTATACTATCCCTATGAAATTTGTTTTTGATTTGGATGGAACCCTGTGTTTCGATGGTATGACCATGTCAAAAGAACTACAAGAGGTTCTTTTAACAGCACCTAAATACGGTCATGAGATTATTTTTGCAACAGCACGCTCTTAGAGAGACTGTCTTAGTATTTTGGAGGGAGAATTGAAAAAGCTGACAGTAGTTGGCTTAAACGGTGGTGAAGTCTTTCAAGATGGATATTTAGTATCGCAATACACAATACCTTCACATGCTCTCAGAACGATTGTTAGCTACTGTGATACCTATAATCTCCCTTATTTTATTGATGATACCTTTAATTATGCTATTCAAAATCCTGAACAGATTCCTTTTCTCTCAAATGTTGACCCATTAAACAAAGCAAAGATTTTGCCTGTCCAAGAACTTAATAAGCCCATTAAAGCTGTTATTCCACTTGCAGAGCATGAGGATATACGAGAAGACCTTATCTTTAATCTAAACAAACTGGAATGTTTAGACCTTACTTACCATGATATCGAAAGGTGTCTCTACATTAATCCAAAAGGAGTGACTAAGGCTAGTACTGTTTTAAACCACTTTGGTAGAGACTTTGTAGCTTTTGGAAATGACCAAAATGATATTTCTCTTTTCAAATATGCTATATATGGTGTGCAAGTTGGCGATTATCCCTATCTGAAAGACTTTGCGGATGAAGTTATTCCTGCAATTAATACAGTGATTGCTGAAAAAATTAAACTACTGTTTGAAAAGTTCTAAACAAATGCTTAGGCTTCTTGCTCTATTTGCAGTACAATAGTAAAAAAAGTATTGGAGGACTAGCATGCCAACATTTATTGGAAAACCAGTTACTGTAGCAGAAGACAAACAACTTCAAGTTGGAGATACCTTGCGTGACTTTAATTTGACAGCAACAGATTTGACGAAAAAATCACTTTCAGAATTCGATGGAAAGAAAAAAGTTATCTCTATCGTTCCATCAATCGATACTGGTATTTGTTCAACTCAAACACGTATCTTTAACAAGGAATTGTCAGAACTAGATGATACTGTCGTTATTACTATTTCAGTGGACCTACCATTTGCGCAAGCTCGTTGGTGTGGTGCTGAGGGCCTTGAAAATGCTATCATGCTCTCTGACTACTATGATAATAGTTTCGGTAAAGACTATGGTGTCCTTATTGAAGAATGGCACTTGTTAGCGCGTGCCGTTTTAGTGGCAGACGCTGACAACAAGATTACTTATGTCGAATATTTGGACAATATCAATACTGATCCAAATTATGAAGCAGCAGTAGCAGCAGTTAAAAGCTTATAAAAAAGGGCCCCGGTCTCTTTTTTATTTTGCCTTTCTTACAGTTTTTACTTGCAAAAGTATTAGCTTCTTGCTATTATTGTATAGCAATACTCAATGTGGATAGTGAAATATAAAAAAGGAGATTCAATGTCTGAAAAAGAAAGACCTCAACTGATTATCGATTACGAAGCTAACACAGACAAACTTGTTCGTTTAGGCGATGTTGTCGATCAATTTAAAGGAAAAGCTGTTCCAGCTAAGGCAGAACCCGGTGAATTTGCTGTCATTAATCTATCGGATATGACACCCAACGGCATTGCCTACGATGACCTAAAAACATTTTCTGAGGAACGCCGCAAACTTTTACGCTTTCTCTTAGAAGATGGAGATGTGCTTATTGCCTCTAAGGGAACTGTTCAAAAAGTTGCTGTTTTCGAAAATCAGGGCAAGCGTGAAGTTGTTGCCTCATCAAATATCACAGTATTACGACCTAAGGAAAAACTCCGTGGTTTCTACATCAAGTTCTTTCTTGAGACCGAAATTGGTCGTGCCTATTTGGACTATGCTGATAAGGGAAAGGCTGTCCTCAATTTATCGACAGCTGACCTCTTGGACATCAAAATTCCTGAGATACCGATTGTTAAGCAAGATTACCAAATTGCGGCCTATCTACGTGGTCGTGCCGATTTCCACCGTAAGATGGTTCGTGCAGAGCAAGAGTGGGAAAATATTCAGAATAATGTTACAGAAGCTCTATTTGGAAATTAACTAAAAGCCAGCAAACTAGGATTTGTTGGTCTTTTTTTATTATTCTCGTGTATAATGGTAGTAGCAAATATGTTATTAGGAGGTCATTATGACTACCAACACCATAGATTTATCACAACCAGTCGCAACAATCATAAAAGAACATCCAGAGGTTAAGGATTTACTGATTGACCTTGGTTTTAAGCCCTTGTCTAACCCAGCTATGCTAAATACTGTCGGTAAGGTAACCAGTCTAAAAGCTGGCTCCAAGTTAGCTAATATTCCCCTAGATAAAATCAAGCAAACCTTACTATTCAATGGTTATGATGTCATCGGAGACTAATATGGAAAACAATCGTATTCAAATACTCAAAGAAATTCTCCTTGATTTACACCAGGGAGCCAGTCCTGAGAGTGTTCAAGAGCGCTTCAATCAACACTTCAAGGGAGTATCTGCCCTTGAAATCTCTATGATGGAGCATGAATTGATGTCTTCTGAAGATGGAGTTACCTTTGAAGATGTTATGAGCCTTTGTAATGTCCACGCTAACCTCTTTAAAGGAGCTATTGCAGATGTGGAAGTGGCGGACGCTGATCAAGAGGGCCACCCTGTCTATGTGTTTAAACAAGAGAATTTAGCCCTACGTTCAGCTATCCTACGTATTCGACGTATCATCGAAAACATTAGTAAGCCTGAAAATGAAGATTTCAAATCTGACCTACTCAATGGGCTTAGACATCAGATGTCTTTATTGGGACAATTTCATAACCATTACACACGTAAAGAAAAGCTCTTCTTTCCAATAATGGAGCGTTATGGTCATGATTCTCCTCCAAAGGTTATGTGGGGTGTAGACGATGACATCCGAAAACTTTTTAGAGCGGCAGAAGCTAAACTAAAAGAACTTCCAGATGCTGATTTAGAAGAATTTTCAAAGTCCTTCGAAGCTTTTTCAGAAGAATTTGAAGCTATGATTTTCAAGGAAGAAGCTATCTTACTTATGATTCTGCTTGAAACCTTCACGCAGGATGATTGGCTTTCAATTGCCGAAGAAAGTGATGCCTATGGCTATGCAATTATAAAACCTACAGCCGTTTGGAAACCTAAGCGTGAGCGTTTTGAGGAAGACAATACGGAGACATTGCAAGAACAGTCTGGTCTGAGCACTGACGAACATACGGGCAATACCCGAATTATTGATACCCCGGAAGGACAATTTACCATCAGCTTCACCCCAAAACCAAAAACTGAAACTGTCGTAGATAGAGAAACAACGCAACCTTTTGGCAATGGTTATCTTTCTGTGGAGCAGGCCAATCTCATTCTTAACCATCTCCCTTTGGAAATCACTTTCGTCAATAAAGACGATATTTTCCAATACTATAATGATAATGTTCCTGCTAGTGAAATGGTTTTTAAACGAACACCTAGCCAAATTGGACGAAACGTTGAACTTTGTCATCCGCCCAAAGTGCTTGATAAGGTCAATAAAATCTTTGAATTACTAAGAAGTGGAGAGCGTGACCAAGTTCCAATGTGGTTCAAATCTGAACGTTTAGGAAAATTCGTCTATGTTACCTATGCAGCTGTTAGAGATGACAAGGGAGACTTTCAAGGTGTCCTAGAGTATGTGCAAGATATTAAACCTTTCTTTGAACTAGAAAGCGATCTTAAAAGAGATATTGATTAAAAAGCTAGCAGTCCTGCGACTGCTTATGACTATAATCCGTAAGAGGTTAGAGACTTTGCTCTCTGCCTCTTTATGTTTCTACCTAGCTCTTTAGGATTGCTTTTGATATAATTAAAAGTATGATTTCAGGAATTATTAATCTAAAAAAAGAGGCTGGAATGACCAGTCATGATGCTGTATTTAAACTACGCAAAATATTACAAGAGAAAAAAATTGGACATGGTGGTACCCTTGATCCAGATGTTACTGGTGTCCTACCTATAGCAGTTGGAAAAGCGACTCGTGTCATTGAATACATGACTGAAGCAGGGAAGGTCTATGAGGGAGAAATTACCATTGGCTTTTCGACAACTACCGAGGATGCTGGTGGAGAAATCGTCCAAACTACCCCAGTAACTGAGCTAGATGAAGAAACTGTTGACAAAGCAATGGCTAGTTTTGAGGGAGAAATCACACAAATTCCCCCTATGTACTCAGCAGTTAAGGTCAACGGAAAGAAACTTTATGAGTACGCACGCGCTGGAGAAGAAGTAGAACGTCCACAACGTCAAGTGACCATTACCGAATTTGTCCGTACCTCACCCATCGAGCTAGAAAACGACACTGCGAGATTCAGCTTCCGTGTTGCTTGTAGCAAGGGAACTTATGTCCGTACCTTATCTGTTGATTTGGGTGCTAAACTCGGCTACGCGAGTCATATGTCTGCTCTTCGTCGAACAGCCTCAGCTGGTTTAACCTTAGATAAGGCACTAACTCTCTCTCAAATTTCAGAAATGGTAGAAGCAGGGGATACATCCTTCCTCCTTCCCATCGAATTTGGTGTTCAGGATCTGCCAGCAG
Organism: Streptococcus sp. HMSC078H12; assembly: GCF_001814615.1. NCBI lineage: Bacteria > Bacillati > Bacillota > Bacilli > Lactobacillales > Streptococcaceae > Streptococcus > Streptococcus sp. HMSC078H12. Next base: position 178,414 of record NZ_KV817343.1, read on the forward strand.
TACAGGTCACTGAAGATGATGCTAAAGAAATCTCATTTGGTCGCTTTATTGCTATTGATAGCCAAGAACCCTTGGTTGCGGCCTTTTTAGGAGACAAAGTTCTAGCCATCATGGAAAAGCGAAATCAAGTTTATAAACCTAGAAAAGTATTAAGTCAATGAAAATAACTTCTATTAACGATTATAAAGATATCCATCAGGAAAAGGATACAGTCCTTGTCTTAGGCTATTTCGATGCGCTTCATCGTGGTCATAAGGTCCTTTTTGATAAGGCGCGCCAGATTGCTGACGACAAACAGCTTGAAGTAGCAGTCCTTACCTTTAATGAAAGTCCTCAACTGACTTTTCAACGGTATACGGATGATCTCCTCCTTCATATCACAGCACCCAAGAGACGTTGTGATCTTTTTGAAGCCTATGGAACAGATCAGCTTTATTTAACAGATTTCAATAGTGATTTTGCCCGAACGAGTTCGGATGACTTTATTGCTCGTTATATTGATCGTTTAAAAGCTCAAGAGGTTGTTGTGGGCTTTGATTACAAGTTTGGACATCATCGAACAGATGTGGACTATCTTGCCCGTAATTTTTCAGGTACCGTCCATGTGATTGAGGAGCAGCAGAGTGGTGGCGAAAAAATTTCATCAACACGTGTGCGCCAATTAATTCGGGAAGGTAAGGTTAAAGAAGCTAATAAACTTCTTGGCCACGAATTCTCGACACGTGGCATCGTGGTACATGGTGATGCCCGTGGGCGTACCATTGGTTTTCCAACTGCTAATTTAGCACCAATCGACAGAACTTTTCTCCCTGCTGATGGCGTCTATGTTGCTGATGTGGTGATTGATGGTAAACGCTATCGTTCCATGACTAGCCTAGGTAAAAACGTTACCTTTGGGGGAACAGAACTCCGCCTTGAAGCCAATATCTTTAATTTCGAAGGCGATATTTATGGAAAAACAATCGAAGTTTTTTGGCTAGATTATATCCGTGATATGATTAAGTTCAATAATATAGAGGAACTTTGCGCTCAACTGGAGGCCGATAAAAAAATCGCGGAAAAATTTTAAGAAAGCGTAGCCAAAACTAATCAAATAATGTATAATGATTAGGAATGTTAAAGTGAAAGGGGTGTTTGCATGGTAACTTTATTTTTATCACCTAGCTGCACCAGCTGTAGGAAAGCACGAGCCTGGTTGACAAATCATGAAGTTGCTTTTGACGAACACAATATTATCACGAGCCCATTAACTCACGATGAGTTGATGAAGATTTTGTCTTACACGGAAAATGGTACCGAAGATATCATTTCAACCCGTTCAAAAGTCTTTCAGAAGCTGAATATCGATGTGGATGATTTGACCATCAAGGAACTCATTCAATTGATTTCTGAATATCCAAATCTTCTTCGTCGACCTATCATTATGGACAACAAACGCATGCAAATCGGTTTCAACGAAGATGAAATTCGTGCCTTTTTGCCTCGTGATTATAGAAAGCAAGAATTGCGTCAAGCGACCATTCGAGCTGAAATTGAGGGTAACAATGACTAAAGGAAATTATTCCTACCCACTCGATCCATCATGGAGCACTGAGGAAATCACCACAGTGCTTCATTTTTTGAGTCAGGTAGAAAAAGCATACGAGAGCAAGGTTGACCGTGACCAACTCTTGCAAGCCTATAAGGCATTTAAAACCGTTGTCCCAGGCAAAGCGCCTGAAAAGCAACTAGACAAGGCCTTTGAAGAAGCTAGCGGTTTTTCAACCTATCAAGCTGTCAAAGCTGCTAAAGCAAAAGATAAAGGATTTGTATCACTTGGAAAATAAACTGATTTTCGCCAAAGAAATCATCAAAGAAGCTGGTGCTTTTATCAAAGAAAGTTTAAGTAAAACAATTACGGTCGAAGAAAAGACGGCTTTTGATGATTTAGTCACTAATATTGACAAACAAACACAAGATTTACTCGTGGCACGTATTAAATCTGCCTTCCCTTCAGACAATATTTTCGCTGAAGAAAATGGATTGGTGCATAATATCAAAGATGGAAATGTCTGGGTCTTGGATCCTATTGATGGGACGGTCAATTTTATTGTCCAACAAGATAATTTTTGTGTGATGATTGCCTACTATGAAGAGGGGCAAGGAAAATTTGGTCTCATTTATAACGTCATGGCTGATCAACTTTTCTATGGTGGTGGCCAGTTTGATGTGTATTGCAATGACAAATTGCTTCCAGCCTATAAAAGTCGCCCATTAGACCGCTGCCTAGTCGCTAGCAATGGAGCCATGTATGCTAAAAATTTTCACGGCTTAAAAGACCTTATTGATAAGACCTTGGGTGTTCGTGTCTACGGTGGTGCCGGTTTAAGCATGTCAAAAGTCCTATCTGGTCAAATTTTAGCTTACTTTTCAGTTATTTACCCATGGGACTATGCTGCAGCAAGTATTATGGGAGAAAAATTGGGTTATCACCTTGAGACCATTACCGGAGAACCACTGGATTATTCTAGTCGTCAAGCTGTGATGCTTGTGCCCAAAGACAGACTTGAAGAAATCAAGGATATTATGGGCTCAGAAAATTAATTTAAAACAAAAACCATACTGGACAAATCAGAACAGTAAGTTCTCTTGGTTAGTCCAGTTTTTTGATAGAAAGGAAACTATGCAATTTCCATCAGACTTTATAGAAAAATATAATAAGCTCCTTGGAGATGAAGCGGAGGAATTCTTTGCATCATTTGATCAAGAAGCCGTGTCCGCCTATCGTACCAACCCTCTGAAAAAGCAACAGAAGGACTTTCCTGATGCCATTCCTGAAACACCGTGGGGCCATTACGGAAAAATTTCTGGAAAATCTGCCGATCATGCAACTGGTTTGGTTTATTCTCAGGAACCAGCTGCTCAAATGGTTGCTCAAGTAGCAGCTCCGGCCAAGGGAAGTCGAGTCTTAGACTTGGCAGCTGCTCCAGGCGGAAAGTCTACTCATCTTCTTAGTTACTTAGATAATACAGGACTGCTGGTCAGCAATGAAATCAATCCAAAGCGTAGCAAAATTCTGGTTGAAAACATTGAGCGTTTTGGAGCGAGAAATGTTATTGTGACAAACACGTCAGCTGATAAACTAGCCAAAGTTTTCAAAAATTATTTTGATACGATTGTCTTTGATGGACCATGTTCTGGAGAAGGAATGTTTCGTAAAGATCCTGATGCAATCCAATATTGGCATAAGGAGTATCCTAGTGAACTGGCACAATTACAGAAGGACATCTTATCAGACGGTTTGAAAATGCTCGCTCCTGGTGGACAATTGATCTACTCAACCTGCACATGGTCTCCTGAGGAAAATGAAGGTGTTGTTGCTTGGATTTTAGAAAATAATCCTGATCTTGAATTGGTGGCAATCCCTAAATTGAATGGCATGAGTGATGGAATTGATTTTCCGGAAACAGCTCGAATGTATCCACACCATTTCAAGGGTGAAGGCCAGTTTGTGGCAAAATTCCAGGATAAGCGTGTGTCTGAGCAAACACGTATCAAAGAGGGAAAATCTAACCTAAACAAGGAGCAGAAGCAACTTTGGGAAGAGTTTGCAAAAAAACACCTTAAAACTAGACTGGATGGTTTACTGCAAGTTTTTGGGGACAATCTCTACCTGCTTCCAAAAGGGCTCCCAGACCTTTCTAAAGTTAAAATCGCTCGTAACGGTTTGCATCTTGGTGTCTTCAAGAAAAAACGTTTCGAACCAAGTTTTGCTCTTGGAATTGCTTTAACATCTGATGAAGTTGTTTCAAGTATAGAGCTAACTCAAGACCAGTTTGCCCAATACGTTTCTGGTAATGTGGTTACTCTAGATCAAACACATCCTAACGGTTGGTATCAGCTTTTAGTGGACGGCAATGGTTTTGGGTTTGCTAAAGTTGTTGGAAATACGGTTAAAAACTACTATCCTAAAGGATTAAGATTTCACATTTAAGAACCTGTAACCAAACTTTAATATGACTTAATTATCCTATACTTGTTATAATTAGATAGGTGTCTTTTAACAGCATATCTATGAGACACTTTCTTACTTAAGTTACAAAATGTCGGAGGACAAAAATGAAAAAAACAAAAGTCCTTGCAGTGATTATGTCACTGGCAATGGCCATGCTAGTCTTAACTGGCTGTGCTTCTTGGATTGACCGTGGCCAGTCCATTACAGCAGTTGGTTCCACGGCCCTTCAACCCTTAGTGGAGGCGGCAGCAGATGGGTTCGCTGAAAAGAACCCTGAGAATATCGTTAACGTCCAAGGTGGCGGTTCTGGTACTGGACTTTCTCAAGTACAATCCGGTGCCGTTCAAATTGGGAACAGTGACCTTTTTGCCGAGGAAAAATCTGGAATCGATGCCAGTAAGCTTGTTGACTATCAAGTTGCTGTTGCTGGAATTGCAGTGATTACAAATAAAGAAGTCTCTGTCGATAACCTGACAACCGAACAACTTCGCAAGATTTTCACTGGGGAAATCACAAACTGGAAACAGCTTGGTGGTAAAGACCTTGAGATCACTATTATTAACCGTGCAGCCAGCTCAGGATCACGCGCAACTTTCGATGCAGTGATTATGGACGGCAAATCGCCAATCCGTACCCAAGAGCAAGATTCTAATGGTATGGTTAAGTCAATCGTTGCTCAGACACCAGGTGCTATTTCATACCTATCATTTGCCTACCTTGATGATTCTGTTAAAACATTGAAGTTAAATGGATTTGAACCAAAAGCTGAAAATGTTGCAACTAACGATTGGCCGATTTGGTCTTACGAGCATATGTATACCAAGGGAAAACCGGATAGCTATACCAAACAATTCTTAGATTACATGATGAGTGACGAAGTCCAAGAAAATGTCGTCGCAAAAATGGGTTACATTTCCATCCATAGCATGAAAGTTACCAAGGATGCTGATGGTAACGTCTCAAAGAAGAGTGAGGAGTAAGCATGAAAAATGAAGAATTGGTGAAACAATTAACATCACCCTCTAAAAATTCACGCCTCGAGAAGTTTGGTAAAACAATCACTTTCCTTTGCCTAGCTTTGATTGTTTTTATCGTAGCCATGATTTTACTTTTCGTTGCTCAAAAAGGGCTGGCGACTTTCTTTGTTAATAAAGTTAGCTTGATCGAGTTTCTCTTTAGTGGCGATTGGTCGCCATCTGAAGGCAAGTTCGGAGCTCTTCCAATGATTTTGGGATCATTCGTAGTTACCTTGCTCTCAGCCTTGGTAGCAACGCCATTTGCCATTGGAGCAGCCATCTTTATGACTGAAATTTCTCCGAAAGGGGCTAAATTCCTACAACCAGCTATTGAACTTTTGGTTGGGATTCCATCTGTTGTTTATGGATTTATTGGTCTCCAAGTGGTGGTTCCATTTGTTCGCTTAATTTTTGGTGGAACAGGTTTTGGTATTCTTTCAGGTACCTTTGTCTTGTTCGTCATGATTCTACCAACCGTAACCTTTATGACAACAGATACGCTTCGTGCAGTGCCTCGTCACTATCGTGAAGCTAGTCTTGCCATGGGAGCTACACGCTGGCAAACGATTTGGCGTGTGACACTTAACGCTGCTAAACCAGGTATTTTCACGGCCGTTATCTTTGGTATGGCCCGTGCCTTTGGTGAAGCTCTGGCCATCCAAATGGTTGTCGGAAATTCCGCCGTGATTCCAACTTCTTTAACGACACCAGCAGCAACATTGACATCTGTCTTGACTATGGGAATCGGAAATACAGTCATGGGTACTGTTTCAAACAATGTCCTTTGGTCTCTCGCCCTGGTGCTCTTATTGATGAGTCTTGGTTTCAATATGTTGGTGAAATTCATTACCCGTGAGAGAAAGAGAAATTATGAACGCTAAAAAAATTGATAAAATTGCCATCAGCACACTCTATGTGATTGCTGGCATTATTGTAACAATCCTGGCAGCCTTGATTCTCTATATCTTGGTTCGCGGGATACCACACATCAGCTGGTCTTTCTTGACTAGTCGATCATCATCCTACAAAGCTGGTGGAGGAATTGGGGTTCAACTCTACAACTCATTCTTCCTATTGGTTATTACTTTGATTATTTCTGTGCCTCTTTCAATGGGAGCTGGCATCTTCTTATCAGAATATGCTAAAAAAGGACGACTTACCAACTTTGTCCGTACCTGTATTGAAATCCTATCTTCACTACCTTCAGTGGTAGTCGGACTCTTTGGTTATTTGATTTTCGTTGTCCAATTTCAGTATGGATTTTCAATCCTATCAGGTGCCTTGGCCTTAACTGTCTTTAACTTGCCACAAATGACTCGTACGGTTGAAGATAGCTTAAGAACCGTTCACCATACCCAACGTGAAGCTGGCCTAGCTCTAGGTTTGTCTCGATGGGAAACTATCTGTCACGTTGTTGTTCCAGAAGCCTTACCTGGTATTGTTACTGGTATCGTTCTTGCTTCTGGCCGTATTTTCGGAGAAGCAGCAGCGCTTATCTATACAGCAGGTCAATCTGCACCAGCACTTAACTGGAGCGACTGGAATCCGCTTAGCATCTCTAGTCCAATTTCGATTTTCCGCCAAGCAGAGACACTTGCTGTTCACATCTGGAAGGTCAACTCAGAAGGTACGACACCTGACGCCACTGCAGTATCTGCTGGTTCGGCAGCAGTGCTCTTGATTTTCATTCTGATTTTCAACTTTGGTGCACGTCGTTTGGGAGCTTACCTCCATAAGAAATTAACATCCGCTTAAAGGAGTTATCATGACAAAATATAATTGGGACGAGCGTCATATTATCACCTTCCCAGAGAAGGAGCTCGCTCTTGAAACAAAGGACTTGCATGTCTACTATGGTCAAAAAGAAGCCATCAAAGGCATTGGCATGCAATTCGAGAAAAATAAAATCACAGCTCTTATTGGGCCTTCAGGATGCGGTAAATCAACTTTTCTTCGTAGTCTAAACCGTATGAATGATACGATTGATATTGCTAAGGTTACTGGACAAATCCTTTATCAAGGAGTCGATGTTAACGCAAGTAATATCAATGTTTATGAAATGCGTAAACATATTGGAATGGTTTTCCAACGTCCAAATCCATTTGCCAAGTCTATCTACAGAAACATTACCTTTGCTCACGAACGTAAAGGTGTGAGAGATAAGCAAACTTTGGACGAGATTGTTGAGACATCGCTTAAGCAAGCAGGTCTTTGGGATCAGGTTAAAGATGATCTTCATAAATCTGCCTTTACCCTATCAGGTGGTCAGCAGCAACGTCTTTGTATTGCAAGAGCTATTGCCGTGAAACCGCAGATTCTTCTCATGGATGAACCTGCAGCTTCATTGGACCCTGTAGCTACTATGCAGCTAGAAGAGACCATGTTCGAACTTAAGGAAGATTACTCTATTATCATCGTGACGCACAATATGCAGCAGGCAGCGCGTGCTAGTGATTATACAGCATTCTTCTACCTTGGTGATCTTATCGAATATGATGAAACCAAGAAAATCTTCCAAGATGCCGCCCTACAGTCAACCAATGACTATGTATCAGGACGTTTTGGATAGAAAGGAGCACTCATGACTAAACCAATCATTTCAATCAATGATTTATCGGTGTACTTCAATAAGAAAAAAGCCCTCAATAACGTGACAATGGATTTCTATCCAAATGAAATCACAGCCCTTATCGGACCTTCAGGATCGGGAAAATCAACCTTGCTCCGTTCTATCAACCGAATGGGAGATTTAAACCCCGAGTGGACACTTACTGGTGCTGTTTCTTACAACGGTCACAATGTCTATAGTCCTAGAACAGATACTGTTGAGCTCAGAAAAGAAATCGGAATGGTCTTCCAACAACCTAACCCTTTTCCAATGTCAATCTATGAAAACGTTGTTTACGGACTTCGTATCAATGGTATCAAAGATAAGGCTGTTCTTGACAAAGCAGTAGAAGAGTCACTAAAAGGTGCTTCAATCTGGGAAGAGGTTAAAGACCGTCTCCATGACTCAGCACTTGGACTTTCAGGAGGGCAACAGCAACGTGTCTGTATTGCACGGGTACTTGCCACGTCTCCAAAGGTTATCCTTCTTGACGAACCAACGTCTGCCCTCGACCCTATCTCCGCTGGTAAGATTGAGGAAACCCTATATAACCTTAAAGACCAATATACCTTGCTACTTGTTACACGTTCTATGCAACAGGCAAGCCGTATCTCACAACGAACAGCCTTTTTCCTCGATGGAGAACTCATTGAGTATTCATCAACGAAAGACATGTTCCTAAATCCACAACATAAAGAAACAGAAGATTATATTACTGGTAAATTCGGTTAAGAAAGGACAGATTACTAAAACAATTATGATGTTACGAACACCCTTCGAAGAAGAATTAGAAAAACTCCACAACCAATTTTACGCTATGGGTACAGAGGTTGCAGCTCAGCTTAAGAAAGCTGTACGTGCCTTTATCAGCCATGATCGTGATTTGGCTAAGGAAGTCATTGAAAATGACGAAATCGTCAATAACTACGAAACCAAACTTGAGAAAAAATCGCTTGAAATTATCGCTCTTCAGCAACCTGTATCAAGTGATTTGCGAACAGTTATCACAGCGCTCAAAGCATCTAGTGACGTTGAACGCATGGGTGACCATGCCGTTGCTATTGCTCAAGCAACTATCCGCATTAAAGGTGAGGAACGCCTAACTGAAATTGAAGCTGAAATCAAGAAAATGGGGAAAGCAGTTCGCCACATGGTCGAAGATGCTCTAGATGTTTACTTGAACAGTGACGAAAAACGCGCTTATGAAATCGCAGCTTCAGATGAAATCATTGATAACTATTTCCGTGATATTCAAGCCATGACAGTAGAAGGTGTTCGCAAGAATCCTGATGCTGCCTTCGCTGCCAAAGAATATTTCCAAGTACTTATGTATTTGGAACGTATTGGTGACTATGCCCGCAATCTCTGTGAGTGGGTTGTCTACCTCAAGTCTGGGAAAATCATAGAACTGTAGGCAAAGCTTCCAATCTATGTTATAATGGGTCTGTATTGAATAATTCAGACCCTTTTCTTTTGCAAAAGAGTCTGATATCGAAACATATGTCAGTCTGTTTCGATACGAAAAGTTAGATTAGGAGTATATACGTATGACAGCATCTGTTGCTCGTTTTATCGAAAGTTTCATCCCTGAAAACTACAATCTTTTCTTGGACATTAATCGTTCTGAAAAGACCTTTACAGGGAATGTTGCCATCACAGGTGAAGCCCTTGATAACCATATCTCCCTTCACCAAAAAGACCTTACCATTAGTTCCGTTCTCTTGGATAATGAATCATTGAACTTCCAAATGGATGATGCTAACGAAGCCTTCCATATTGAACTTCCAGAGACCGGTGTTTTGACGCTTGTCATTGAATTCTCTGGTCGTATTACAGATAATATGACAGGGATTTACCCATCATATTACACCTACAATGGTGAGAAGAAAGAAATTATTTCAACGCAGTTTGAATCTCATTTTGCGCGTGAAGCCTTCCCATCAGTTGATGAACCAGAAGCCAAAGCCACTTTTGATTTCTCATTGAAATTTGATGCTGAAGAAGGCGATATCGCCTTGTCAAACATGCCTGAAATCAATAGCCATTTGCGTGAAGAAACTGGGGTTTGGACTTTTGAGACAACCCCTCGTATGTCAACATACCTCCTTGCCTTTGGTTTTGGAGCTCTTCAAGGTAAGACAGCGAAAACACAAAACGGAACTGAAGTTGGTGTCTTCGCTACAGTTGCACAAGCTGAAAACAGCGTTGACTTTGCCCTTGATATTGCGGTTCGTGTCATTGATTTCTACGAAGACTACTTCCAAGTTAAGTATCCTATCCCATTGTCATACCATCTCGCGCTTCCTGACTTCTCAGCAGGTGCCATGGAAAACTGGGGACTTGTTACCTATCGTGAAGTTTACCTACTAGTAGACGAAAATAGCTCAGCTGCAAGTCGTCAACAAGTAGCTCTTGTGGTTGCCCACGAATTGGCTCACCAATGGTTCGGTAACCTTGTAACGATGAAATGGTGGGATGATTTATGGCTTAACGAAAGTTTCGCCAACATGATGGAATATGTATCAGTGGATGCTATTGAACCAAGCTGGAACATCTTTGAAGATTTCCAAACAACTGGTGTACCTCATGCCCTCCAGCGTGATGCTACAGATGGTGTTCAGTCTGTCCACATGGAAGTTAATCACCCAGATGAGATTAACACCCTCTTCGATAGTGCTATCGTTTATGCCAAAGGTAGCCGTCTCATGCATATGCTTCGCCGTTGGTTAGGTGACGAAGCCTTTGCCAAAGGACTTAAAGCTTACTTCGAAAAACACCAGTACAACAACACTATTGGACGTGACCTCTGGAATGCACTCTCTGATGCTTCTGGTAAAGATGTCTCTAGTTTCATGGATACTTGGTTGGAGCAACCAGGTTACCCTGTTGTTAGTGCAGAAGTTGTTGATGACACTCTTATTCTTAGTCAAAAACAATTCTTCATTGGCGAACATGAAGATAAAGGGCGTCTTTGGGAAATTCCATTGAACACAAACTGGAAAGGACTTCCAGACACACTCTCAGAAGAGCGTATTGAGATTCCAAATTATAGCCAGCTTGCTGCTGAAAATAATGGAGCTCTTCGCCTTAATACAGCAAATACGGCACATTACATCACAGACTACCAAGGACAACTCTTGGACCAACTCTTAGAGGAATTTGCTAACCTTGATACTGTAAGTAAACTTCAAATTTTGCAAGAACGTCGTCTTCTTGCTGAAAGTGGCCGTATCTCCTATGCAAGCCTAGTGGCTCTTCTTGATCTTGTCGAAAAAGAAGAAAGTTTCTTAATTGCACAAGCTAAGTCTCAAATCCTCGCTGGTTTGAAACGCTTTATCGATGAGGATACAGAAGCAGAAGTACACTACAAGGCTTTGGTACGTCGTCAATTCCAAAATGACTTTGAACGTCTTGGTTTCGATGCCAAGGATGGAGAGTCAGATGAAGATGAAATGGTTCGTCAAACGGCACTAAGCTACTTGATTCAAGCAGACTATCAACCAGCAGTCCTTGTAGCTGCAAGTGTTTTCCAAGCTCATAAAGAAAACATTGAAAGCATCCCTGCAAGTGTCCGTGGTCTTGTCCTCATTAACCAAATGAAACAAGAAGACAGTCTTACCCTTGTTGAGGACTATGTCAACGCATACGTCACAACAAATGATAGTAACTTCCGTCGTCAATTAACTCAAGCAGTTTCATACCTTAAAAATCAAGAAGGCCTCGACTACGTGTTAAGTCAGCTTAAAGACAAACATGTCGTTAAACCTCAAGACTTGTATCTCTGGTATATGAATTTCCTCAGCAAATCATTTGCTCAAGAAACCGTTTGGAACTGGGCAAAAGATAACTGGGATTGGATTAAAGCAGCCCTTGGTGGTGATATGAGCTTTGATAGCTTTGTTAATATCCCAGCATCAATCTTTAAAACGCAAGAACGTCTTGATCAATATATTGCTTTCTTCGAGCCACAAACAAGTGATAAAGCCTTGGAACGTAATATCTTAATGGGAATTAAGACAATTGCCGCACGAGTAAACTTGATTGAAAAAGAAAAAGCAGCCGTTGAATCTGCTCTTAAAGATTATTAATAAGAAAAACAAGCTTTCCGTGAAGGAGAGTTTGTTTTTTTGTGTACGACAGTTTACATAAATATAGTTGTGTGTTTGAAGGAATAACAAAACAACTTTAGCATAATTAAATTTATGTAAACTAAAAACAACCACTCCAAATTGGAATGGTTAGGATAGCTAATTATAAATTGTCTAGAGCATTTTTTTGTTCATCATTAACAATATGCGTATATAGATCGGTAACCTGAGTGGAAGCATGGCCAAGTTGGTGACTCACTAAAACTTGAGACTTGGTAGCATCATAAAGGCGTGTTGCCAGAGTATGTCGAAGCTTGTGGGGAGTCACACGAATTTTGAAATCCTGAGAATATTTGGCAACCATCTTTTCGATACTTGAAGCATCAATACGGTTTGGAACCCCTCGATATTCCGTTAAAAAGAGGGCAACATCTTGCTTTTCAGCCTTATAGCGTTTATCACGTATACTGAGATAAGTTTCAAGATAGGGCTTTGCAAAACTTGCTACATTAACTGAGTCCCGTTTGCCACCTTTTCGAGTGACGTCGATGACCATCATTTTTAGATTGATATCTTTAAGGTCCAGATTAACAGCTTCAGAGAGTCGAACACCTGAAGCCAGTAGCAAGGCAATGATAGCCAAATCACGTTCTTTATTCTTATAAAACGAAGATTTGGCGCGATTTGAGAGCTTGACTTCGTATTCATTTTCTACATAATCAAGGAATTCCATGGTTTCATCGCCAAGAAAGAGTTTTTGTTTGATATTCTCAGCACGTGCAGCTAGAGTTTCTTTCTTTTTCTTAGTAGAAACTTTTTTCATGACGTTACGATAGAAATAAGGCTCACCGTCAGGACCCTCGACCTCCTCGGTTAAATACTTATAGAGACTAGATAGGGCTGAAAGTGTACGATTAATAGTCGTTTGAGAGACACCCTGTTTCTTGGAATAGGTATTCAAAGATGGACGTTCACGTAGATAAAGGACAAATGACTCCATATCTTTTTTAGTTAGATTTTCCAAGGTTTTGATGTCAATTGAGGCAATATCATCAGCATCTGAAATACCTGAGTCAATCAACCAATCAAAAAAGCGTTTATATTCCTTAAGGTATTCGTATAAAGTTGTAAAAGAATACGGTACCGATAGTTTAGATTGATAATACTCCAGAACAAACCAGGGCATTAGAGATTTGTATTCCTCAATTTTTTCGAGTAAGAGTTCACGTTTCATTTGTTTTTTCTCCAAAGTTACTTAATAGAAGTATATCATACCCTTATCTTTCTTTCAAGAAAATTACAGTTTTTCGGAAAGATGCTATAAGATGTTTTTCACTTAAAGACTTTATAGGTTTAATGTCCAAATATATAAATACCACACTAAATCAATCCTAAACCAACTTTTGAAAAAATCTTTATGGTTCTTTGACTTTTAAAAATCTTTATAACGTATTATTTACTTTTAGAATTTTCCCAAGAAAAAACAACCTGGAGTTTTCCAGATTGTTCAAATAATGATTAAGCTACGATAGCTTTTGCAACGTCCTCGGTTGTCATACGTGAGAAATAATGTGTTGTGTCAATGGTTTTAAGTTTAGCCAAGACATCTTCGTACTCGTAAGGTACACCGACCAGCAAGTTTTCAATATCAGATACATCTCCAATACCAAAGAAATCTCCGTAAATCTTAACAGATTTAATGATAGAATTTTCAACATTGGCATAGGTTGAGATCTTACCAGCTGGGTAACGAACATTACGTTCTACTGTGTATTCTGGTGATTGACCGTATGTCCAGTCCCAGGTATTGAATTGTTTCTCATAAGACTCTTGGATTTTAGCTAATTCATCCTCAGAAAGGACGTATTCAGTCATGTCAGGGTAAAATTCCTTCATTTTTTCCAAGATTTTATCTGAGAATTCATTTACTGTAATCTTTTCTGGCAATTCGTCTACGATGTTTGTCACACGAGCTCGTACAGATTTAACACCTTTTGATTCAATTTTGTCTTTGCTGACTTTAAGGGCTTGGCCAAGAACGGACATATCAACGTCAAAGAGCAAGCAACCATGGTGCATCATACGACCTTTATAGTAAGCTTGAGCATTTCCACAGAACTTTTTACCGTCGATTTCAAGGTCATTTCGGCCAGTAAATTCAGCTTTAACTCCCAAATCAGCAAGTGTCGCGATTACAGGTTGAGAGAAAGTCTTAAAGTCAAAAGCACCTTCATCTGCCTTATTAGAGATAATAGTATAGTTGAGGTTATTCAAATCGTGATAAACAGCGCCACCACCAGACAAACGACGAACAACCTTGATACCATGAGCATCTGTATATTCTTTGTTAATCTCTTGAATGGTATTTTGGTGTTTACCGACAATGATAGCTGGACGGTTAATCCAAAGAATGAACAATTCATCTTCATTCACCAATTCACGAAAGGCATAGGCTTCCAAGGCAATATTATAGGCAGGATCATTTGATGTGTTTACGATATATTTCATGAGGTCTCCTCTTGTAATGTGATACTTATATTATAAAGGAAAACGGTGACAAAGTACACGAAGACGCCTTAGCTATAAGGATTTTCATGATATAATAGTAAAAAATATATGGGGAGTTTTGGAATGATACAAAATCCTAGTAAATTAAGTCTCTTTTTCTCGAGGCTAACCAGTAAAATAAATAAAAATGTCAAAATAGCATTTGCTCTGCTTCTTTTGGTCGCTCTTGGAATGTTTCTCTATAATGCCTACCAAAGAGCTTATAAGCCTTATCTCTACGACAAAAACAATTACTATTACAAAGCCTATAATTACAGCGTTAAGAAGATAATACCTCAAAGAAAAGTTGTCAAAGATATTGAGATTGAGGTCCTACACTTCGGAAAAGACGATTTCCCTGATAATCTGTCTACATATAAGGTCGGCCATTATATCGATAAAGGAATTGATCCCCGCAGACTTCTATTGCATATCACTTTTACTGATAAGACCAAAATCACTTTACCATTTGGACAGGTGACTTCTACTGAAAACTTTTTCGACCATTATGAACGCTATTTTGACCGTAAAGTTTTTGAGGTTGGTCCAGGTTTTGATAAAGAATGGTTTTCTAATGCAGAGAATTACAGACAAATAATTCAGCGTTTCCCTGGATTACATGACAAAACAATGGATGCCGACTTCGAATTATATCTAAGAGATTTTCTTTTTTTGATAGTCCCTGGGGATACCCTATATCAAACTGGAGCTGTCAAAGAAGGTGTCAGTAAATACCACTTTCAGTTGAAAAATCCTAAATCAGGAAAAATGCAAAGTTATTTTATCTATGGAAATGAAGGCAAAATTCCATTATGGGATTGGCAAACTCCCTTTGTTACTTTTGATAAAGATTTTGCTAACAAAGAAAGAATCCAGGAATTTTTCGATGACTACGAAATTAGAGAGTATGGGAATTACTGGGATGGAATGTACAATATAACGTTTCCTCACTTAAATAGCTTTAGGGGTGACAGGTACAACTTTTATAAAATGGCTTTTTACTCAGATGAATTTACAAATTTTCCACTAAGCCTTGATTTAACAGGTAAGAGCGAGAATTTTAAAATTACCATAACAGATTCATACCTACAAGAAGAATCCAGAACTGCAAAAGATCAAATCCATTATCTAAAATACTCAACATCTAAAACTTATGATGCATCAAATAAAGAAGCATATATGAATAATATATTGAATTATCACTCATAGGTAACATAACATTATTTATGTAAACACAGCTAATTTATCTATTGGCTGTGTTTTTTTCATGCAAAAAAAACAAGACCATTTCTGATCTTGTTCTTCTTCTATGCAACTAGATTATTATTTTGTGTGCCAGATGTCTTTGTCATACTGTTCGATTGTACGGTCAGATGAGAAGAATCCTGCTTCAGCAATGTTGTAAACAACTTTTTTGTTCCATGCATCTTGATCTTCGTAAGCTGCATATACTTCTTCTTTCTTGTCGATGTATTCAGCCAAGTCGATCAGAGTCATGAACCAGTCTTTAGAGATAAGTTCTTTGTGGAGACGTTCCAAGCGTTCTTTATCTCCAACTTTAACGAGGTCTTCGCTTACGATAAAGTCAACAGCTGCTTTGATGTTAGCATCTTTTTCGTAGTAATCACGTGATACATAACCTTCTTTTTCATAAAGGTCAATGATTGTATCAGAGTCTTTACCAAATGTGAAGATGTTTTCTGGTCCTACCAATTCAGCAATCTCAACGTTGGCACCGTCCATTGTACCAAGTGTAAGGGCACCGTTAAGCATGAATTTCATGTTACCTGTACCTGAAGCTTCTTTAGAAGCCAATGAGATTTGTTCTGAGATATCTGTTGCTGGGATAAGGTGTTCAGCAACTGTTACGTTGTAGTTTTCAACCAAGTGAACGTTGAGGTATTTGCTTACTTCTGGATCATTGTTGATGAGTTCAGAAAGTGACAAGATCAAGTGGATAATGTCTTGAGCAATAACGTAGGCAGGAGCTGCTTTACCACCAAAGATGATAGTGATTTTACGTTTTGGAAGGTTTCCTTTTTTGATTTCCAAGTATTTGTGGATGACATACAAAGCGTTCATTTGTTGACGTTTGTATTCGTGGAAACGTTTGATTTGTGTATCAATGATTGAGTTTTCATCAAGATCGATACCTTTGTTGGCTTTAAGATAACGTTTAAGTGACAACTTGTTATCATATTTGATTTGAGCCAAACGTTTGTGAACTGCTGGATCATCTGCAAAGGCAGCCAATTTTTCCAATTGAGTTGCGTCAGTAAGGTAACCATCACCAATCAATTCTTTGATGTAGTCAGCAAGTTCTTGGTTTGAGAATTCCAACCAACGACGGAATGTAATACCGTTTGTTTTGTTGTTGAAGCGTTCTGGGTAAAGGTCGTAGAATGGTTTCAACTCAGAAGCTTTAAGGATTTCTGTGTGAAGTGCTGCTACACCGTTAACACTTGTAGAGAAGTGGATGTCCATGTGTGCCATGTGAACACGGTTGTGTTCGTCAATGATTTGAACACGTGGATCTTCGTATTTTTCACGAATGATAGCATCCAATTTCTTGATGATAACAACAAGGTGTGGAACAACTTCTTCAAGGTAGTCAAGAGGCCATTTTTCAAGGGCTTCAGCCAAGATAGTGTGGTTTGTGTAACCAACCATTTTGCTTACGATTGCTACTGCTTCATCAAATTCAAATCCATGTTTTTCTGTCAAAAGACGAATCAATTCTGGAATTACCATTGATGGGTGAGTATCGTTGATTTGTACGTAAGCGTAATCTGGAAGGTCGTGAAGGTTAGAACCACGTTCGATAGCTTCGTCAATCAAAAGTTGAGCAGCGTTTGATACCATGAAGTATTGTTGGTAGATACGCAAGAGCTCACCTTTACGAGTTGAGTCGTCTGGGTAAAGGAAAAGTGTCAAGTTCTTTTGGATTTCGTCTTGATTAAAAGTGATTCCTTTTTCAATCAAACCGTAGTCCAAACCATTGATATCGAAGAGGTTAAGGTAGTTCTTAGTTTCTTTCTTGTAACCCAAGATATCCAAACGATCCAAACGTGATTTCAATGTGAAGTTTTTGAATGGAACATCATAAGAGATATCAGTTGGTACCAACCATGATTGATCTTCAATCCAGTAGTTTGGTTCTGCATCTTGTTTGTTATCTTTGAAGACTTGTTTGAAAAGACCACAGTGGTAGTTAAGACCAACACCTTCACCATTGATGCCAAGTGTTGCCATAGAGTCGATGAAACATGAAGCCAAACGACCCAAACCACCATTACCAAGAGATGGTTCTGGTTCAACGTCTTCAATTTCACTGATTGATTTACCAGCAGCATCCAATTCAGCTTTAACATCCTTGTAGATGCCCAAGTTGATCAAGTTGTTAGACAAAAGTTTACCAATCAAGAATTCAGCTGAGATATAGTAAACTTTACGTTTGCTATCGTTTTTTGGTTTTGGAGCAGCTGCTTCTTTTACGAATTCCAACAAAAGATAGTAGATTTCTTCGTTTGAAAGGTCCTTAAGATTTTTGTTTTTTGCTTCAACATATTGTGTAAATGTAGCCATTTTAGTTATTACCTCGATTATATCTTTCTGTAATGTCTGTCAAAAATTCTTTCTTGTCGACAGTGATTTCACCTGGGAGCATACGCCATTTCCAGTTTTCACCAACTGTGTTAGGGAAGTTTGTACGGCTATTTTCAGGTTTATCAAGGATATCCTGCATAGTCGCAATAGCTGTGTTGCTTACAGTAGCAAAGAGGGTGCGAAGAAGAGCACGTGTGATTGGTTCACCTTGACGACGGTTGATGTATGCATCAGTATAATCACGTTGCTCTTGCGTCAAGTTGTCGTACCAACCGTTGATTACTTCGTTATCATGTGTACCTGTGTAAGCGACTGAATGTTGTGTGTATACGTGTGGAATGTCTATGCTGTTTCCAGTAGTATCGTAGAATCCAAATTGAACGATCTTCATTCCAGGGTAACCACAGTCTGCAAGAAGTTTACGTGTCTTATCATCAATGTTACCAAGGTCTTCGGCAATGATTTTAAGATCACCCAATTCTTCTTTAACCACTTTGAAAAGGTCATAACCAGGTCCAGGAACCCATTCACCATTTTCAGCAGTTTCATCACCTCCAGGAATTTCCCAGAAGTCAGAGAACCCTTTGAAGTGGTCAATACGCAAGTAATCATAAAGTTTAAATGATTCTTGAATACGGAATACCCACCAAGCATAATTTTCAGCTTTGTGTTTATCCCAAGCATAGATTGGGTTACCCCAAAGTTGACCAGTTGCTGAGAAGTTATCAGGTGGAACTCCTGCAATGTAACGCGGTTTACATTCAGCGTCTAGTTTGAAGAGATGTGGTTGAGTCCAAACTTCAACACTATCAGCTGAAATGTAGATTGGCATGTCACCGATGATTTGAATACCATTTTTGTTAGCATAAGCTTTTAGTTCTGCCCATTGGCTAAAGAAGAGGTATTGTACCACTTGGTGATATGTGATAACATCAGCAAGTTCTTTGCGAAGTTTCTCAAGAGTTGCTTCATCGCGTTTAACTGCTTTTTTATCATCCCAATCTTGAAGTGCTTTGTTATCGAAGTGTTCTTTGATAGCCATGAAATCAGCATAATCAGCTAACCAGTTAGCATTTTTAGTTTTAAAAGCTTCGAATCTTTTAGTTTCTTTCTTATCTGCTAAAATTGCTTTAACTGCTTTTTCAAGAATTGGACGACGTGCTTCGTAAACTTTAGCATAGTCAATAAACTCAGGATCTGACCCAAAGTCAGCGTCTTTAACATCAGCTTTAGTTAAAAATTTGTCACGAATAAGGAAATCCAAATCGATAAAGTGTGTATTTCCTGCTACCGCTGAGAATGATTGGTAAGGTGAATCCCCATAACTTGTTGTAGTAAGTGGCAAAATCTGCCAGAAAGTTTGTTTTGTTTCTTTTAAGAAATCAACAAAGTCATAGGCTGCTTGACCGAAAGACCCGATCCCGTAGTCACCTGGAAGTGATGTGATGTGCATCAAAACACCGCTTGCTCGTTTGTTCATAACGTTTACCTCAAATTATTTTTTACACTTATTATTATAATGCAAACGTTTGCATTAGTCAAGAATTTTTAACAAAAAAATAGATTTTTTTTTATTTTTTCTTGAATAATTGTTCGCAAAACAAACGCTTACAATTTGAGAGAGTGTTTTTAAGCCGAGGCTTCTAGTAAATTCCGGAAAATAGTCATCTTACATAAAATAAAAAAGTAGCCGGCTAATTTACTAACCAACTACTTAGATTCTCCTTAAGATATTATGAATGCGTTAAGACGCTTTCTCTTTCTATAAGTTTAAATGGAATGATGACTTTCTGTGACTTGTTCTTAGTTGACTTAAGGAGTCCCATAAGACTTTGTACACTTTCTTTAGCAAGTTCTTGGATATTAATATCAAAAGTGGTCAAGAACGGATGCATGATTTCTGCAAAAGTAGAATTATTGAAAGAAATAATGGCATAATCTTCAGGTACTCTAATTCCTTGATTGTTTAGCCATTGAATGAGACGAAGGGCGATAAGGTCATCCTTGACAATCAAAGCTGTCGGAGAAAATCTATCTAATTCCTTCTTTAGCTTATCGATTGTTTTAGATGAAAATACAAGTTCAGGTAAGATTTCTAATTCTAGTTCATCTGCTGCTTCTTTATAACCTCGATAACGTTCCTGTCCCACTTGACCAAAAAGGTCATCCGTAATAAAACCTATTTTTTTATGACCATGAGATGATAAATAAGTCACTGCTTCCTTACCTAAGGCCTTATTGTCATTATCGATGTAGGTAACCTTATCTTTTGTATCACCTGCAGCTCCAATGACGACAAAAGGAACTTTTTCTTTTAGGAGATAGGATTTAACAGGATCATTCTTCTCAGAGTAGAGAATAATGAAACCATCAGCTCGTTTTTGGCGATGCATGAGTTCGACTTGTTTAACTAATTCATCCAAACTAGCACCTGTGGCAATACTGACGACCTGAGAATTGCGACTTGCTTCTTCATTAATTGCTGTTAGAATTTCCATATAGAAGGGTTGACTGATATTTTCTCTATTCGCCAAAGGAGGAAGAATCACACCTAAACTATGAGTTAAGCCAGTTGCCAACATCTGAGCTGCAAGATTGGGGACATAACCTAATTCATCCATAGCCGCCCGCACCTTGTTTTTTGTTTCTTCAGAAATGGCTGGATTATCTTTTAAGGTCCTACTAACCGTTGAAGGACTTACTCCTGCTTTTTGGGCAACATCCTTAATTGTAGCCATTATTTTCCTCTCATTCTAATAAATATTTATAGTCGTAAAATACAAGAACAATTATAACCGAAACAATTTAGTTTTGCAATCGTTTGCACAAAGTTAAAAATTTTTTTATAAAATACTTGACAGATTGTGGAAACGGTTGCATAATGTTTATCGTAAACTAAATTTCTGGAGGAAATAGAAATGAAAAAATGGCAAAAGGTATTACTTGGTAGTGCTGGATTACTTGTGGCTGGATCGCTCTTGGTAGCTTGTGGCTCAAACTCAAGCAAGAGCTCAAGCTCAGATAGCAAGACTTTGAAACTTTGGGTACCAACTGGTGCTAAGAAATCTTACTCAGATACAGTAGCACAGTTTGAAAAGAAATCTGGTTACAAAGTTGATATGGTTGAAATGGAAGATCCAAATGCTCAAGAAAACTTGACTAAGGACGCTTCTACTGCTGCAGATGTCTTCTCACTTCCACATGACCAACTCGGTAAATTGGTAGACGCTGGAGCTATCCAAGAAATCCCAGAGCAATACTCAAAAGAAATTGCTGAGCAAGATACTGAACAAGCTGCTGTAGGTGCTCAATACAAAGGTAAAACTTACGCCTTCCCATACGGTATCGAAACTCAAGTTACATACTACAACAAATCTAAACTTAATGAAGAAGATGTGAAATCATATGAAACAATCACTTCTAAAGCTAAATTTGGTAGCAACTTGAAAGAAGTTAATGCTTATGTAACTGGTCCTCTCTTCCTTTCAGTTGGTGACACACTCTTTGGCTCTAACGGTGAAGATGTTAAAGGGACTAACTGGGGCAATGAAGCTGGTGTGAACGTTCTTAAATTCATCGCAGCTCAAAAAGACAATAAAGGATTTGTTAATGTCGATTCAGTTAATATGATGGCTAAATTCGAAGATGGTTCTGTTGATGCTTTCCAATCAGGACCATGGGACTACGCTGCAGCTGCTAAAGCTGTTGGTAAAGACAATCTTGGTGTTGCTGTTTACCCAACAGTTAATATCGGTGGTCAAGACGTTCAACAAAAAGCCTTCATGGGTGTTAAACTTTACGCAGTTAACCAAACACCATCTAAAGGTAACGCAGAACGTATCGCTGCTTCTTACCAATTGGCACAAGCTTTGACAAGCAAAGACAGTCAAAATAACCAATTCACTAATGAAGACCGTCACATCATCCCAGCTAACAAAGAAGTTCAATCTTCTGAAGCTGTTCAAAAGGATGCACTTGCACAAGCTGTAATCACTATGGGTTCATCTGATCAGTACACAACTGTTATGCCTAAACTTAGTCAAATGTCAGTCTTCTGGACTGAAAGTGCTGCTCTTATGAGTGATGCATATAACGGTAAAATCAAGGAAGACCAATTCCTTACTAAATTACAACAATTTGATAAAGATTTGGCAGCAGCTAAATAAGAATCCTAACTATGAGAAGGTAAAGAGGCAGGTCAGGTTCCTAGCCTCTTTATCTATCACTAATTAAACATTTATCTGAGGAGATATCTATGTCACAAACAATCTACGACACAACTCCTATGCGCCAGGTCTTCAAAGAAGGTACATGGGATGTCAAATTATCCTTTCTGGTAATGGGATTGGCAAACTTGGTCAACAAACAGTTCACCAAGGGCTTGCTCTTCCTCTTTTCTGAGATTGCCTTCTTAGTAGCCTTCGTTATCCAAATCATCCCTGCACTTAAAGGGATGATTACCTTAGGGACTCAAGAACAGGGTGAAGCCATTAAAGAAGTTAATGGGGTTAAGCTTACTGTTCAAGTCGCTGGAGATAACTCTATGCTCTTGTTGATTTTTGGACTTGCATCATTAATCTTCTGTGCAGTTTTCGCTTATATTTACTGGTGTAATCTTAAGAGTGCTCGTCATCTCATGGCTCTCAAACAGTCTGGACGTAAAGTTCCCAACTTTGTCGAAGACTTCAAGACCTTGGCTGATGGTCGTTTCCACATGGGACTTATGACTGTACCATTGATTGGAGTTTTGCTCTTCACAATCTTGCCTTTGATCTACATGATCTGTTTGGCCTTTACTAACTTTGACCACAATCACCCAGCACCTAAATCACTCTTTGACTGGGTTGGTTTCTCAAGTTTTGGTGAAGTTTTACAAGGTCGTATGGCTGGTACTTTCTTCCCACTTTTGACATGGACCTTAATTTGGGCAGTTGCTGCAACAGCAACTACTTTCTTCTTCGGTATCGTCCTTGCTCTCCTGCTCAACACTAAAGGACTTAAATTCAAGAAAGTTTGGCGTACACTCTTTGTTATCACTATCGCCGTTCCTCAGTTCGTATCCCTTCTTTTGATGCGTAACTTCCTTAATGACCATGGTCCTTTGAATGGTTTGCTTCAAACCTTGCATCTTACTAATGGACCAATTCCATTCTTGACTGATCCTCTCTGGGCTAAGTTCTCTATTATCTTTGTAAATATGTGGATTGGTATTCCGTTCACAATGTTGGTCGCAACTGGTATCATCATGAACTTGCCAACTGAGCAGATTGAAGCTGCTGAAATTGATGGAGCAAGCAAATTCCAAATTTTCAAGAGTATCACTTTCCCACAAATTCTCTTGATTATGGCACCATCATTGATTCAACAATTCATCGGTAATATCAATAACTTCAACGTTATCTACTTCCTTACTGGTGGTGGACCTACTAATTCTGAATACTATCAAGCGGGTTCAACTGACCTCTTGGTAACTTGGCTCTACAAACTGACTGTTAGCGCTAAAGACTACAACTTGGCATCTGTTATCGGTATCTTGATTTTCGCCATCTCTGCAACATTCAGTC
The DNA here is from genome assembly GCF_001814615.1 of Streptococcus sp. HMSC078H12. Lineage (NCBI taxonomy): Bacteria > Bacillati > Bacillota > Bacilli > Lactobacillales > Streptococcaceae > Streptococcus > Streptococcus sp. HMSC078H12. Next base: position 201,837 of record NZ_KV817343.1, read on the forward strand.
TCTTGGCCTACACAAGATCATCTTCATTCAAGGAAGGGGCTGCTAAATAATGAAACGTAAGAAAAATCTTTACCTAACTGGTACTTATATTCTATTGACAGTTCTAGCTGTTATCTGGTTGATTCCTATTATCTGGATCTTCCTTACAAGTTTCCGTGGTGAAGGAGCCAATGCGGTGCCTTACTTCTTCCCTAAGACTTACACTTTTAATAACTACATCAAACTGTTTACCAGCGATGCTTATCCATTTGGAAAATGGTTCATCAATACTTTCATCGTTGCCACATGTACATGTATCCTCTCAACTTTGATTACCGTAGGTATGGCCTACTCACTTAGCCGTATTAAATTCAAACACAGAAATGGCTTCTTGAAATTGGCACTTGTACTTAACATGTTCCCTGGATTCATGTCAATGATTGCGGTCTACTACATTTTGAAGGCCCTCAATTTGACACAAACCCTGACATCTTTGGTCTTGGTATATTCTGCTGGGGCAGCTCTTGGTTTCTACATTGCGAAAGGTTTCTTTGATACCATTCCTTACTCTTTGGATGAATCAGCAATGATTGATGGGGCAACTCGTCTTCAAATCTTCACTAAGATTACCTTGCCACTTTCTAAACCAATCATCGTCTACACTGCCCTCATGGCCTTCATGGGACCTTGGGTAGACTTCATCTTTGCATCTGTTATCCTCGGTGACGTTAAGGATAAATATACGGTTGCCCTTGGACTCTATCAAATGCTTAACCAAGACGCTATCAATGAATGGTTCCTTCCATTTACCGCAGGTGCTATTATCATCGCCATCCCAATCACCCTTCTCTTTATCTTCATGCAGAAATACTATGTTGAAGGTGTAACCGGCGGATCAGTTAAATAATAAAGGATAAATGATATGACAACTCTTAAACTGGATAAAATTTATAAAAAATACCCAAATGCAACTCACTACTCTGTCGAAGATTTCAGTATCGACATCAAAGACAAGGAATTCATCGTTTTCGTAGGTCCTTCAGGATGTGGTAAATCAACAACTCTCCGTATGGTTGCTGGTCTCGAAGAAATCACAGAAGGTAAACTCTATATCGATGGTGAGATGGTTAATGACAAATCACCAAAAGATCGTGACATTGCCATGGTATTCCAAAACTACGCACTTTACCCTCACATGACTGTTTATGAAAATATGGCCTTTGGTCTTAAACTTCGTAAATATAAAAAAGACGATATCGACAAACGTGTGCGTGAAGCTGCTGCTAGCCTTGGTTTGACTGAGTTCTTAGATCGTAAGCCTGCAGACCTTTCTGGTGGTCAACGTCAACGTGTAGCTATGGGACGTGCCATCGTTCGTGATGCTAAAGTCTTCCTCATGGATGAGCCTCTCTCAAACTTGGATGCTAAGCTTCGTGTGACCATGCGTGCTGAAATTGCTAAAATCACTCGTAATATTGGTGCAACAACTATCTACGTTACCCACGACCAAACAGAAGCTATGACTCTTGCTGACCGTATCGTTATCATGAGTTCTACTAAAAACCCTGATGGTTCTGGTACTATCGGTCGTATCGAACAAATTGGTACACCTCAAGAACTTTATAATGAGCCAGCCAATAAATTTGTTGCTGGATTCATCGGAAGTCCTGCTATGAACTTCTTCAATGTTAAGGTTGATGGTAACCGCATTACTAACTCTGAAGGCTTGGATATTGCAATCTCTGAAGGTCAAGCTAAAATCTTGAAAGAGACAGGGTATCAAGGCAAGGAAGTTATCTTTGGTATCCGTCCTGAAGATGTTTCAAGTCGTCCAATTGTTCAAGAAGTTTATCCAGATGCCAATGTAGATGCTGAAGTCGTCGTTTCAGAGCTTCTTGGTGCAGAAACAATGCTCTACCTAAAACTTGGAGAAACTGAGTTTGCTGCTCGTGTTGATGCGCGTGACTTCCACAATCCAGGTGAAAAAGTTAACCTTACTTTCAACGTTGCTAAAGGTCACTTCTTCGACGCTGAAACAGAAAAACGTATCAGTTTGTAAGATAAAAAAATCAGCTCAAAAGGCTGATTTTTTGTTTGGCATGATTAAATCACATTCTAACTTTTACTTCCTGATACTCACTAAACATAACTCTCTCAATCTATGATATAATATCCTTTGGCACCTCGACACCGCCTACGAAGGGAGGTGAGTTTGCCTATGATGGATTTACTATTCAAAACTATCATCGGACCTATTGTGGTCGGTGTTATCCTTCGTCTGATCGACAAGTGGTTAAACAAGGATAGATAGTGCTAAAAAAGACCCCGAGCTTATGTGGAAGTTAGCTTGGGGTCTTTTCTTGCCTATGATATAGACTTACTATTCAATACAAGTGTATTATGTCATAAAAGCTTAGAATTGTCAAGAAACTTGAAGATAACCTTTAGATAGAGATCTTAGTCTTTAGTCTTGTCTTCTTCGTCTTTTTTATCATTATCGGTCTTATTTACGGCTGCTTTAAACTCGGCTAGCATTTTACCGATAGATTGACCGAGTTCTGGCAAGCGTTTAGGACCAAAGATGAGGAGGGCTCCTAGGACAATAATGATAAGTCCTGGAGCTCCGATATCACGTAGAATTCCCATGAGATCTCCTTTCTATTTATCTTTATATTTTCTTCGTTTACGTTTATAAATGAGCTTACTAAGCGTTACGCTAACTTCATAGAGTAAGATTAAGGGAGCAGTCATGGCCAAGTCACTAATAAAGTCGGCTGGTGTCAAAACAACTGCCAAAACCAAGAGAATAAAGTAAGCATAGCGTCTATAGCGTGCCAGAAATACTGGTGTCAAAATGCCAATGGACGTTAAGAAGCTCACAATTACGGGAAGTTCAAAGAGAACAGCTAAAGGCACTGTCGTATGCAGTAAAAAACTAAGGTAGTTTTGTGCTGTAATCTGGGTATCAAAGAGCCCTTCACCTAGTTTTAAAAGCACTTCTAAGATAGCTGGACTAACAAAATAATAACCAAAGGCAAGACCCAAAACAAAACAGACAAAAGTTGCTGGAATATAGGCAAAAATGGCACGCGCTTCATTGTCCCTCAAACCAGGTTTCACAAACTGCCAAATCTGGTAGGTGGTAAAGGGCAAAGTGACCGTAACAGCCATGAGACTGGCTAAGTTAATGTAAATCCAGAGAATATCGTTAGGACCAAGAACCAATAAGGGCTTATCAAATCCTCTAGTCAAATAAGCATAGAGCTCCCCAGCAAACAACAAGGTGATACAAAAAACTAGGAAAAAGCAAATCACTACTGCAATAAAACGTCTCCGAAATTCCACCAGATGCTCAACAATGGTCATCTCATCCTTACTTCTTGCCATGCTGCTTCACCGTTACAAAGGCAATAATAACAATAAAGATAAGTTGTGGAATTAGGACTTCCCAGCTAGGATAGATACCAGCCCAATCAATGGTTGGGAAACCACTAATCAAATGATTGGACATCATATTAGTCAACTGAAGGGCATGAATGCTGACACCGAGCATCTTGAAGGCCAAGGCATAAATCAACCAGGTCAAAATAAAGAAGATACGATGTGGTTTAATATAGTGACTAGCTTTAGTCATAGCAACGGCAATAATAACAAGAACTGCAATGGCTAAAGCAATACCAATCAAGAAATTAGCTGTCGTGATACGTGGGATAATACCAACATAGAAAAGAATGGTCTCGGCACCTTCACGGAAGACAGCCAAGAAACTAAGGGCAAACATAGATACAAAACTTCCAGTAGCCGTCACTGTCTTCATCTGACGGTCCATAAAGTCATTCCACTGTTTGACTGAAGACTTGCTATGAAGCCAAATACCAATCAGAATCATCATCGCAACTGCAAAGATACCAACGCCACCTTCAATAATTTCTCGGTTAGAGCCCGAAGTTACGGCTGGAAAAACAACTTGTAAGATAACAGCTATAACTGCGCTGGCAAGAACACCAGCAATGCCTCCGCCATAAACCCATTTGAGTCCCTTACGCATCTTAGCTGCCTTAAGAGTTGTCACAAGAGCCATGACGATGAGGAGGGCTTCAACCCCTTCACGCAAGAGAATCAACATGGCATCAAAGGCATTATAAGAAGCACTGGTATCGATAGCTGATAGGTCTGTAATCAAGGCTTGCAGTTTGTCCTGATAAGCTTTTTCTTTCCCCTTAACCATGATAACCGGCGTTTCACTCTCCACGCGCGTATAGAGGCTTGGGTTAGTCGTGCTCACGTCACCTTCAATGGTTGGCCAGATAGTGATGAACTTCTTCATAGTTGCCGCAGCCGTTTTTTCATCACCTGATTGGAATTGACCGAGAGCTTTTTCCAAGAGCCTAATACCATCTTTTAGGGTTAAACTTGAGCTTGTACTATCAAGAGGGACGCCCTTGATAAAGTCATCAATCCCACCCTTGAGATCATCGTAAGATGACTGGATGCTGGTGAAATCAGTAGGCTCCGTCTCAATGCTGCTGCGCAAAAGTGAAATAGCCGTCTCAATCTTGCCGTAGTAGGCAGTACTGTGGTCTCGGACAACAGCTTCATTTCGCGTCCAAGCATTATTCAATTCGCCGTAAGTTTTGCGGGTCGCAGCTAGGTCTTTAGCCGTAATGGCATCCTGTAAATTCTTGAAATAAGGATTGAGACGGGTCTCAAGTTTTTCCTTTTCGGCATCCAAGTCAACAGGATTTTGCTCTTTCTCAAATTTAAGAAGGGCTGACGAGATAGAGGTTAGGTCCTCTTCTGTCACGTCACCTTTAATATCAAGAGCCTTGCTAACTTTTTTACCAGCCTTGGAATCGTGATTTTCTTTTGTTTCGAAATCAGTCTTAATCTCACCAACCAATTCCTTAGCTTTTGCTTGATCCTTGTTTTGAACAGCTGTTGTTGCATCTGTGATTTTGATATAGAGATCGCTATAGGATTCAGCAGCTACTGGATAGGTCCAGAATAGGGCTAGAAGTCCAATCAAAACGAGGAGTTTATTCAAAGAGTGCTTGACCAAGGTAGCCTCCTTTCTCCACGCCAGCAAAGCAAGCAAATAGCCCACTTCCGATATGGGTGATATACTCATTCATCTTGTCTACAGCTCCAAGATTGGTCTGTATTTTGACAAAACGGTCGGGGTCCTTCTGGTAGGCAATGAAAATCAACCCTGCATCAAACTGGCCAGTTCTCTCATCAATACCATCAGAGTAAGAATAGGAACGGCGTAAGATAGGAAGATCTACTTCTTTAGCCAAACGGACATGCGAATCTACAGGAAGTTTAGATAAATCTACTTCATCAAACTCATCTTTCTTACCAAAGGGAGCGCCTGATTCCTTGTAACGACCAAAGGTGTTTTCCTGTTCCTGCAAGTTGGTACGATCCCAAGTCTCCAAATGCATCTGTACCAGACGAAGAGCCATATAAGAACCACCCTTCATCCAATCTTTACTATCAGTCCAGACAACCTTGTCGAATTCCTTTTCCGTCGTAACATTGGCAGTACCGTCCTTGAAACCAAAAAGATTTCGAGGCGTTTCCTTACGGTCTCCAATTGCAGCAAAACCTGATTTGCTCCACTTCATGGTGATTTTATTACGACCTTTGCGAATCAAATTGCGAACAGCATGAAAGGCCACTTGTTCATCATCTGCACAGGCTTGAATAACGATATCTCCACCCGTATACTTGTCCTGCAACTGCTCCTTAGGAAATGGAGGCAAATCACGGAAGAGCTTAGGACGTTTGGATTCTAAACCAAGTTTTTTAAGAAAATCAGCCGAAACTCCAAAAGTCAGACTCAGGCGATAGGGATTGAGTCCCACCGTTTCGCCTGTATCCGTAGGAGGCAAGAGGGCATTAGAACCATCTTTTTTGACTAACTCTCCTTCGACCAATTTACTACTATAATCGGTCCAGTCTTTAAAAAGCTGGATGACTTCTTTTTTATCGGTTGTATGAAGATCTAGCACCACCAAGTAGCAAGCCTTCTGCATAGGAGTCGTAATCCCAGCCTGGTGCTTGCCAAAGAAGCTAATATCTTCATCACCATCATAAGCCTTTTTACTTGAACTATCCTGATTAGCGAAAAAAGCAGATGCACCAGAAAGACCAAGCGCAAGCCCAGCCCCTCCAATACCTGCTTTTTTAAGAAATTCACGACGGTCCATTTTTTGATCTAAAAATTTTTCGTCAGTCATTTTTCTTATTTCCCATCTAGGATAACACCCATTTGTGATAATGGTTCACCAAGTTTAGTTACAGCTTCGGCCAATTCCTTAGTATCTGCCTCACTCAAATCTGTATAAGACTTATAGTTTTTCTCATCAGTCATGTGTTTGTCCAAAAGACCATTCACATTCTTGAATTCAGTTTCCAGAGTCTTAACAAGTTTAGCATCTTTCTTTTGGATCAACGGCTTGAAAAGTTCAAAGATTTTTTCTGCTCCCTCAATATTGGCACGGAAGTCGTAAAGATCAGTGTGTGAGAAGACTTCTTCTTCACCTGTAATCTTTTGAGTGGCAACTTCATTAAGAAGGTCTACAGCACCCGTCAGCATGATATCTGGAGTAACTTTAACAGTTGCAATTTTAGCCTTGAGTTCCTTGATATCGTTGACCAATTGATCTGCATAGGCAGCTGTACCATCGGTCGTGTTGTCTTGCCACATGATACGTTCAATACGGTGGAAACCTGACCAGCCATCTTCTGATTTATTTTCGTCCATGTAATCAACCAAACGGTAGTCGATTTTCACGTCAGACTCACCAAAGCTTTCTGCAATCGGTTCTGAACGCTCGTAAGCCATACGAATCAATGGGTATTGTTTCTTAGCTTCTTCAAGATTTCCTGACTTGAGGGTTTCACTGAATCCCTCAGTATCTTTCAAAAGCTGATCAATTTCGCCTTCTACGAAAGTCTTATAATCACTTGTGGCCTGCTTCAATTGCTTTTGCTCACTGGCTGTGAGTTTTGAGTTAGTTGAGCTTGAATTACTTGAATTACCAGATTTGGCACAAGCCGTCAATAAAAGTCCTGATGCCAAAAGAACAACACCAAGTTTGCTAAGTTTTTTCATGAATGTCTCCTATTTTCAAGATAGTGTTCGACATTTGTCGTTATATATGTGAATCGTTTGTTTTTTCTATATGAAAAACAAACGATGATAAGTCAATTATGATCTCTTGTATGTAAGAGATCATAATCTAAACTAACAGAAGAAACCAGCACTGTCAACGGTTTTAGGCTATTTAAGAACTATTCTAAAGAGCAGATAAGAATGATTATAAATAAAAGAAAAACAACAGGAAATAACCTGTTGTCACTTATTTATTTCATACGTCGTTTTCTAAGGAATCCTAGGCTAAGAATGCTTAGAAGACCTGCTAAAAAGAGTCCACGATTTGTCTTTTCACCAGTGGATGGTAGTTGTTTATTAGTCTGACGACTAGCTTCAGTCTTAGCCTGACCATTGTCACGATTAACAAGTTCAGCATCTCCAACAAGGTCCTCTTTACCTGAAGCCTTGACATTTGCTTTAGTTGCCTCAGTATCTTTACCACCAAATGACTCGGTCTTTTCTGAAGGCTTAGCTACTTGGTCAGTTGGTGTCTGAGCATTGGTCAAACGAATAATAGTCGCTGTTAGTGGATCCAAGGTCAAGATGTGATTGTTGATAGTCACACCTGATAACTCACTAATTCCATATAAATTGACTTGACTGCCATCTGCCAAAACCAGATAAGATAGGCCATTTGTAATCTTGCTCAAATCAAACTGACGAGCCTTGCTATCAGCATTGACATAGACAAGGTAACGGTCTCCATTCGAAGCAACAGTTTGGTATCCCAATACCAAATCTTCTTGAGCAACATTATCCTGACCAGGAACTGTCAATAGTGTCACACGAGCATCCACATCTGCTTTAGATTTGAAATTGAAGGCATCCGTAGACTTACGTAAGGCAATTAACCCTTTGGTAAAGGCACGCGTTTTCGTATTTTCTGGGAACGCCTGACTATTAGTCGCCTTAGTCCAGTCAAAATGGTTAACCGCATCACTAGAATCATAAGAATCATGGATGAAGTAAGGATAGTCAAATGGATTGCCCTTTTCATCAACTAAGAGGTGTGACTTATTCGGCACCTTGTCCTCAGATACAGGATAACGGTAGGCAGGATCACGGAACTGTTTGGTGCGGCCGTATTCCTGACCAGAGTGAATAAATGGTGTTCCCTGAGCAGTCAAGACCATGAGGTTTCCTAGACGCAAGCGACGATGAATTTCAGCATTATTTTCAGGCTTGCTTGGATCCTTCTTAATTGATTGTGCGATGATATCAAAAAGGGTCAAATTATCGTGAGCAGCAATATACTGGATAACATCTCCTGGTGAATCAGCCTCAAAGTTAGTTGGCTGTGCCTTGATATTATCAAAAACCTTATTAATATCACGTTTTCCACCTGTGATGAAGGCCGGTGTCCCCTCGTTTGGATAACCTGATTTGAGGGTATTTCGAATATCATCTGAAAATACAGCTACGGTATCTGTGTCTTTCATCCAAGACTGATCGGCAGGCTGAACAGGGCTATTTTCATCACCAGCATAAGTCACCCAACCCTCACCAAGCATAATGAGATTTGGATTAAGGGCGCGTGCAGTATTGTAAGCTTGCTCGATACTTTCAGCGTCATGGTCACCCATCATATCAAATCGGAAACCATCCACTTTATATTCCTTAGTCAAATAAGCAATAGAATCTACCAAGACACGACGGCTCATATAGTGAGTCGTACCTAGACGACCGCCTCCAAAACTCGAACGAGGAGTGCCATCAGCATCCATAAAGTGATAATAATTTGGCTCAAGGTCTTCAAAAATAGCTGTCTTGGCTGTATGATTGTAAACTACATCCAAGATAACACCCATACCATGGGCATGGATAGCTGCAACTAAATTCTTGAATTCTTCAATACGTTTAGCTGGATCACTAGGTTTTTCAGAATACATACCCGTCAAAGAGAAATAGTTTTGTGGATCATAGCCCCAGTTGTAGTTACTATCGCTTGAGGCATAATCATCCAAACGCTTCCCATTTTGCAATTCATTAACGAAATAGTAGCTCAATACTGGCAAAAGCTGAATATGGGTAACCCCAAGGTCTTTAAGATAATCCAAACGCTCCGCAAAGGCTGCAAAAGTACCAAACTGGTGCTTCAATTCAGCTGAGATAGCCTTGTCAGAGGTGAAATCACGGACATGAGCCTCATAAATGATAGCATCTTCACGAGACTTAAAGTTAGGAATCTTAGCGTAGTCAAGGTCTTTTGGTCCATAATTAGCAGGATCTACAAAGGCAGCCTTGGCAATCTTGTGTTCGGGACCCTTGCTAGCATCGTCACTATTCCAAGCTGCCAGAGACTTCGCATAAGGATCAAGAACAATTACTGACTGATCACCACGTTTAATGCGGTATTGATAGAAATAACCAGTTAAGTTTTCAAGACCAAAATCAGTCGCAAGGAGGTCAGCTTGCCAAGTACCTCTAGGGCCTTTGCTTAGAGCATGTTCAGCCAGCACCTTGTATTGATTATTCTTATCATAGACAATGATGTCTACTTGATCAGCACTTGGTGACCAAAGTGTCACATGTGCCTTAGTACCATTCTCTTCTAGTCGAGCACCCAACTCGCCATCATAACTGTAGAGGGCATCCTTTAATTGCCAGCTCTCAGACGTTTTAAAACTATCACTGCCCAAAGTGACCTTGTAAGGCAGATTTTCTGCAGCAAAATCACCTGTTAATGTAGCTTTTTTGAGTTTAGCATCCAAGTCAAGCTGTTTAAGAGTGACACTGTTACCATCCTTATCCGTCACCTTAAGGTCTTTGAGAATATCCTCAGATGAGACCTCGTCTAAGTTGGTGAAGCTAAGTTCGATTTTGCTTGGACTAAGCTGCTGAGCCCCAGTCAAACGCACATCCTTGACAAAGTAAGGGTTGGTGTAGACTGTCGGATCAGTATCTCGTACGAAAAGCTGACGAGATTTTTTCAAGTCACTAAATTTATAATCATTTGGTTGAATTTTCACATCATCTCCAGTTTTGCTCTCATCTAAGAGTAAAAATCCTATCGATTTTGCCGCTTGTGTTAGTGGAATATCTAAGTAGGCACCATACTTACCATTCGGTTGGAAATTGACACCATCAGGCCAATTACTTGGAGCGTCCTTAACATCACCCCAATACCAGACAGACTTATTGCTATAGTCGCCATCCGTACGGAAATAATTGATACGAACGTGGTCTTGAGGGATAGGTTGATAGCTGTAAACTTGGAAATCCTTGTCAATCCAGGCCTCATTCATTTGAGGGCTAAGAATTTCGACTGCTTTATCCCCTGAAAGGTTTGTTCCAGCGGCATTATTAATCAAGAAGCTAAGTTTTTTAGGTGCTGAAGACAACTTCACATCTAAATAGACACCATAATCATCCTGTTTGGCTTCAGCAAATGAGGTTGCCCCTGTCGGCCAGGCCCCCTTCTGAGATGATGGTGTCTCAACATCATCCCAAGTCCAAAGTCCAAGCGATGCCTTGTCTGGACTTGGCAACTCTTGAAAATGCAAGCGAATAGACCCGTCAGCAATAGGATCCTCAGACGCATTCGTAAGAGCTTGACTATTATTTGTACTTACTGTTTTTGGTGTGTTTTCCCTAGTTTCAGTTAGCTTGGAAGTCTCAGTAGGGCTAGTATTTTCTTCTGGAAGAGAAACTGGCTCATTTACCTTGGAAACAGAAGTATTCTCAGCTGTTACAGGAGCTGTTGGCGTTTCAGTTACTAGTCCACTGGTAGTAAGACTAGGATCAGCTTGTTCTACCTGTGTGCTAGAGTCGGGCGTTGATACTGCTTCATCTGCTTTTACTCCTTGAACTGTAGCAAAGCTCAAAAAAATAGCTCCAATGGTTACAGAAGCCAAACCTAACTTGTACTTGCGAAGGCTATAACGAAGAACTTTTTCATCATTAGCTTGAGTATTTCTTTTCATAAAAACTCCTTTTGTTAACGTTTTCATGGTTTTTAATATACCATTTAGCTTTCGTTTATGCAAGCGTTTTCTCTCTTTAAAAATTAAAAAAGAGAGAACCATAAGATTCTCTCAATCTATTAATTATAAATAGAATAGTAACGCTTAATCCCTGCCACAATTGCGTTTGCTAAAGTCTCCTGATAAGCAGAGGTATTCAAACGGGCTGCTTCTTGAGGATTTGACAAGAAACCAAGTTCAAGGAGAACTGCTGGTGCTGTTGTCTCACGCAAGACCGCAAAGGTTTGACGTTTCACGCCCTGATTCTGTGCTCCTGTCGCATTAATCAGGCTGGACTGGATGGCATTGGCCAAGGTATCACTCATGCTCAATCGAGTCGGATTAGCATGGTAGGTTGCATTAATACGTGATGGATATTCTGCATAAGGTTGGTAATAATAAGTCTC